>DASYTK010000046.1:0-4954 GCA_036002405.1 Candidatus Limnocylindrales bacterium | reverse complement strand
GATCGGCGTGAGGATCACGACCACGATGACGTCGGAGATCACGGCCGGTCCGTAGTTCTGAACCAGCGCGGCGTTGAAGTCCTCGGCGGTGCCGATGATGATGTCGGTGAAGACGAAGAGCAGGCCGATGATCGTCGCCAGGGCCGACACGATCGCGGCGGCCACGAGCTTGTTGCTGCCGAGCCGTTCGCCCAGGTACGAAGCGAAGATCCCGGTCAGCAGCCCGACGAGACCGACGGCGACGCTCCAGTTCCAGGAAGTCAGCAGGCCCCACCCGCTGATCTGGTCACCGATCGCATTCCCGACCAGGCCCGTGAACAGCCCGACGATCGGGCCGAAGGCGAA
Source organism: Candidatus Limnocylindrales bacterium (assembly GCA_036002405.1). Taxonomy (GTDB): domain Bacteria; phylum Chloroflexota; class Limnocylindria; order Limnocylindrales; family CSP1-4; genus DASYTK01. The sequence continues at coordinate 4,609 of DASYTK010000046.1, read as the reverse complement.
CCCGAAGAACGTGACGAGCGCGAATGCCGGGCGCAGCGACACCGAGCCGGTGCCCGGAAGCAGGAAGCTGAACTGGGATCCGACGGCATAGAGCGCAGCCCCGATGGCTGAGTAGACGATGACGCGAGAGTTGACCTCCCAGAGATCCTCTCGCCGCAACGCCAGGGTCGACATTCTCTCCCTCCGCTATTCCCCTGATTTGCGCGACATGCGATCGTCAGCGAGCGTCGACGATCGGACCTCCTTCCCCTGTCGAGGACCGCGCGCCGACCCGTTCGCGAGAAGGCTCAGGGCGAGCCTCTCGGCGTCGAGGAATCGGCGATCCGGACCGCGCCGCCGGGCATTCGCCCGCATCAGCGACGTCGGGCGAAGATTGAGCGCGATCCAGCGATCCTCGTCCTCGATGACCTGGCTCGGCGGACCGTCGGCGACGATCCGGCCGTCCCTCAGGAGGAGGATACGGTCCGCGTGCGTCAATGCAAGGTCCACGTCGTGCGTCACGAGATAGAGGCTCTCGAGACCGGTGATCGCTGCCACCGCCGCCATGAACCGGGCCGCGGTCCGATGGTCCTGGCCGGCGGAGGGTTCATCGAGGATGAGCGTGGATGGCTCGAGGCTCAGCGCGATCGCGAGCGCGAGCCGCTTCTGCTGACCGAACGAGAGGGTGAGCGGGGGTCGCTCCAGGATCCCCTCGATGTCGTCGAGGGAAGTTCGCCGGAGGACGTCGGCGATCAGCTGGTCGTCGAGTGCCTCATCGCGGTGGAGGTTCCGCCGGCCGAACAGGAGCTCCTCGCGGACGGTCCGCGCGAAGAGCATCTGGCTGGGGCTCTGGAACACGTATCCGAACGTGGTCGCGAGCTGCGCGACGGTCAGGGTCCGCGTTGACATGCCGTCGACCAGCACGTCGCCCGCCGAGGGGCGGAGGAGGTTCATCGCCGTCTTGAACAGGGTCGTCTTGCCCGAGCCGTTCGGCCCCAGGACCGCGACGGTCTCGTGCCGGCCGAGCCTCGCCTGGACGCCTCGGAGCACTTCCCGCCCGCCGTATCCCGCATGGACGCCGTCGAACTCGAGGCGCCAGGCGCGACTTGCCTGCGGCGCGCCGGCAGCCTCCTGGTCGTCCGAGCCTGAGCCACCAGCCGCGATGGTCTCGTCCTCCTTCGGTCTGGCCTCGCGCGGCGAGGCACGCTCCAGCGCCTCGCGGGTCCGCCGGAGGACGACCTCGAACGGGAGCCTGACCGCGGACGGATCCGCGACCTCCAGGAAGCCGTCGGCGTCGCCGAGGTACTGGACGCGACCCTCGTCCAGGTAGAGGACCCGGTCCGGCCGGAGCTCGAGCGCTTCCTCGACCCGGTGTTCCACGATGATCACGGCGTGGCCCTCGTCGACGAGCGCTCGCAGGATGGCCAGCAATCGAGCAGCCGTCGCCGGGTCGAGGTTCGCCAGCGGTTCGTCGACGACGTAGACCCGCGGCAGCATCATCAGGATGCCGGCGATCGCCAGGAGCTGTCGCTCGCCACCCGAGAGCGCCGCGGTCTCGCGGCCGCTCAGATGCTCGATCCCGGCGCGCGAAACGACGTCCCGGATCCGCTCGCGGATCTGGGCCGGGGCGAGTCCGAGGTTCTCCGGCCCGAAAGCCAGTTCGGTTTCGACCGTCGCTCCCAGGATCTGCTTGGCGGGGTCCTGGAGCACGGTCCCGACGGACAGGGCGATGTCACGGAGCCGGAGGTCCGTCGTGGGCCGACCCTCGATGCGGACGCTCCCCCGGAGCTCCCCCGGGTAGGCGTGTGGGATGAGGCCGTTGATCGCTCGGACGAGCGTGCTCTTGCCCCCTCCGGACGGGCCGGCCACGAGCAGGATCTCCCCCGGGCCGATCGCCAGTGAGACGTCTCGGATGGCCGGCTCCGACGCCCGCCGGTAGCGGAACGTCAGGCCGTCGAGCTCGACGAACGGCGCCGCGGGCATGCCCGGAGCGAGGGCCCTCAGACCTGCTCGATCCGGACGCGGCGATCGACGGCGAGGCCGAGCCGCTCGGCAGCGTTACCCTGGTTGTCCGCGAACGAGAGTTGCCCCTCGGAGTCGGCCATCAGCAGGGACGCCCCGACGGGCACCCCTCCGAACGTCTCTCCCCAGGTCGTCTCCTCACGGAGATCCGGCCGTCCGTCCTGCCCGAGGAACGTGAGCGCAACGCGGCGCCCCGGCGTCAGGGCACCGATCGCCGCCGCCAGGTCAGCCGGCGAACCCGCCAGCGTCGTGTTCCCGAACACCAGGACCTGGGTGATGACCGTCTCGAGCGCGCCGGCCCGAATGACCGGCGTGGGGAAGGCGAGCCGGACGAGGCGGCCGGCCGGAACGAGAGGCCCGACCGACTCGACCGGCGCGCCCATCGCGAGGTGCGCCGCGACCGGAGCGAAGACGTCCCGCCTATGGAAGCTCGAGCTGACGACGGGGAGCATGAGCGCCCGGTTCTCGATCGCTCGCACCTCGTCGATCCCGCCCAGCAGCTCCGCCGCGGGCACGAGCAGGCCGTTGTCCGGCCCCACGAGGAGATCTCCGCGGCCGGTCCTGATCACGACGGGCAGCCGCTTCGTCCCGACCCCGGGGTCGACGACGGCGAGGTGGACGCCGACCGGCATGTGCGGCAGGGCGAAGACGAGCGTTCGTGCCCCCTCCCGGATTGCATAGCGCGTCACCTGGTGGCTGATGTCGATGATGTTCGCGTCCGGCGCGATCGAGAACATCACGCCACGACATACGGCCGGCGCGGCCGGCCCGAAGTCGGTCAGGAATGTGATGACGGGTCGGGTCATGCTGCCGGATGGTAGACCCAGCACGTCCGGGTTCCGCGCGGCGGGCTGCTCTCGCGCGATGTGTTCGCGATGTGCGCAGGCTTCGAAGGGCCGCGGGCGGTCGCTATCCTCGATCGGTGGCGCGGACCTACGAGCGGCCGCCCTGGCGTATCGAGATCACCACCCGCCCCGGCGTCGAGCCGCCGGTCGCCGGGGATCGACTGGCGGACGACATCAGGGCTGCGCTCGATGCGGGTCGGGCACCATCCCCCGCCGACGTCGGGCTGGTCCTGAGCGACGACGCCGAGCTGGCTCGACTGAACGAGCGCGCGATGGGCCGACCCGAACCGACGGACGTCCTCTCGTTCCCCCTGTTGCCGGCCTCTGCGTTCCCGGCCCACGAGGGTCAGGGGCCCGACCTTCGCCAGAAGGCGCCGTCGCCCGATTTCGTCCTCCCGCCAGGTGAGTCGGTCCACCTGGGCGAGATCGTCGTCTCCGTCGAGCGGGCGATCGCCCAGGCCGAAGCGGGTCGAGGCGGCCAGACGGGCGACGTGCGCTGGTCCGTCGCCCAGGAGCTCCGACTCCTCGTCACGCACGGCTGCCTCCATCTCTGCGGCTGGGACCATGCCGATCCTGTCGAGGAAGCCGCGATGCGTGGCCTCGAGCGAGGCCTCCTCGGCGAGGGGAGTGTCGGGTGAGCAGGTCGGTCGATGTCGCGATCGTCGGCGGGGGGATCGTGGGCGCGGCCGCTGCCGCGTTCCTCGCCGCGGAGGGAGCCTCGGTCGTCGTCTACGAGCAGGAGGAGATCGCGGCCGGGGCATCCGGCCGCAACTCCGGCTCCATCCAGCATCCGTTCGACCCGATCCTCGCCGAGCTCCATCGCGAGACGCTCGTCCTGTACCGCGAGCTCTCCGGGGCGGGAGTCGGGTTCCAGCTGGCGCATCGTCCCTCTGGTCTGCTCCTCCTGGGCCGGGACACGGGGGCCATCCGGGCCATCTCGACCGATCTCGGGCGCGAGGTGCCGCAGCTTCGCCCTGCCTTCCTCACGGCCGCGGATCTGCAAACCCTGGAGCGGGGCCTCGCGCCCGACCTGTCCGCCTGCCGGCTCGAGACCGGCTATCCCGTGCGACCCGCCTCGGCGGCCCGCGGCTTCGCCCGGGTGGCGCGGCGCCTGGGGGCGACGATCCACGAGGGTGCCCCCGCCCGCGTCGAGTGGCGCGGCCACGGAGCGGCGGTCGTCGCGCCGGGGCCGACCGTCGAGGCTGGATCGACGATCATCGCGGCCGGGCCGTGGACGCCTGAGGTCCTCGACCCGAGCGGCCTCTGGCGTCCGATCCGACGGACCTGGGGAGTGACCGTCGAAGTCGGGCTGGCCGAGCCGCCCCGGGCCGTTCTCGAGGAAGCTGGCGTCGAGGCCCTCGCCAAGGTCGGGGTGCTCTCGCTCTTCAGCCTCGTCACGGCCGAGTCCGCCTCGGTCGTGGGTTCGACGTTCCTGGACGAGCGGCCGGAGGCCCACGCGCTCGCGCCGGTCCTCATGGAACGCGGAAAGGCCTTCGTGCCCGCGCTCGCCGGCGCTCCCATCCGCGAGATCCGCCGTTGCGCTCGCCCGCAGTCGCTCGATGGCCGTCCGCTCGTGGGCCGCCTTCCAGGCGTGGAGCGCGTCTACGTCGCTGCCGGTCACGGGCCTTGGGGGATCTCGACGGGACCGGCGACGGCGCGCATGGTCGCCGACCTCGTTCTCGGCCACGACGCATCGATCCCCCGCGAGCTCGACCCAGCGCGCTTCGGCCCGATCGATCGGCCACCGGAACAGCCGTAAGCTG
>DASYTK010000045.1:0-43006 GCA_036002405.1 Candidatus Limnocylindrales bacterium | reverse complement strand
TCCACGGCCGGTCCAGAAGGTCCTGGCCGGTTGCCGTGCCGTTCGCCGACGCCATAAACGCGAGGGTCCGGCCGTCCGGCGAGTAGGCCGGGTGGGCGGCGCGGCCGCCAGAAGGACACCCGTCGGGAGAGGCATCGAGGTCCTGGCCCACCCTGAAACGCTGTCCATCCACGACGACCTCGAGATTGAGCGGTCGATCGCGCCCGGCATGGACGTACAACGTTGAGCACAGGAGGCTGTTTACGCCGTAGACCGCGGTCATGTCCTCCTTCCAGGTGGCGTAGTGCGGCGCCTGAGCTGTCCGGCCCAGGCGGCGGACCACCGCTGTCTCAACATCGGCCGCCAGGAAATCGTTCAACTCGTCCTCGGGCCCCGGCACGCCGCAAGCATCCGTGAAGCCAAGGTCGCCCGTGGGGAGGCGCGCTAACGTTAGGAAATACCGGTACTCGCACTCGGGGCGCGCAGCGATCTCGACGTTTCCCTCCTCGTCGCCTTCGGGTGTTACGAGCACGATCGCCGGCTGCCGATCGCCGTACGAGAGAGCGATCCGGTCGGAGCTCAGCCAGGCGACGCTGTAGTACCCGTGGGCGGGAGCCGCAATGGTGCGGGGCTCGATGAGGCGCACGGCGTAGCTGGGCGCCACTTCGCCAGCTGTGCAGGCGCTCAGCAGCACCACGAGGAGGACGGCACCGCGCGCAAGCGCTGGTTGTTTTAGCACAGGTTCAGCGGATCGGGCCAATAGAACTCCCAGCAGACCTACTTGGCAGGTGATTCTGTCCAGAAAGAGGCCCGACGGTGTCAGCCCAGATCAACCGTTCGTAACGAGAAACAGCACCGAGCCGCGGTACGGCGGGGCCAGACGGGTCCGAGCGGCGCGGGCCTGCCCAGTCGAGGCCGAGATGCTCGGACTACTCAGCGTTGGGCAGGTCGACTATTACGACATCATTCGTGGTCTTCCCCGCTGCAGGTGCCAGGAGGGCCACGAGTTGCGTGCCGTCGGGAGCGAGTGCCATGTGGAGCGCGTTGATCTTGGCCAGAAGCGTGAGCTCGGATCCAGCGCTCGTGACCCGCCACAGCCCCTGACGCCCGCCGAGGTTACCGGCGAAGACGAGGGTGCTCCCATCCGACAGCCAGACCATGTCACCCGGGTACCGGACGCCACCCAGCACCGGCAACGCAGGCCCATCATCGTGGCTCACGAAGGTCGTCCACGGCACGTCGATGAGGTCCTGGCCGACTGTCGCGCCGTTGGCTGAGGCCATGAAGGCGAGGGTCCGCCCGTCAGGCGAGTAGGCGGGGCGTGCGGCCCGGCCCCCTGAGGGGCAGTGATCGGGCGTGGCCGTAATGTCCTGGCCCGCCTCGAAGCGCTGTCCGTCGACCACGACCTCGAGATTGAGCGGCGTCTCCCGCTCAGCGTGCACGTACAATGTCACGCAGAGATCGTTTCCCGTGGCGTAGACCGCGGTCATGTCCTCCTTCCAGGCGATGGAGTAGGGCCGCTCGATCGCCCCCCCAAGGCTACGAACTACGGCCGTGTCAAGGTCCACGGCCTTGAACTCCGCCGATTCTGGCTCCGGGCTCTGGAACACCGCGCACACGTCCGCCAAGCCCAGCTCGCCCGTCGGAAGCCGTGCCAGGGTCATGAAGTCCCGGTATCCACATTCCGGCCGACGACCCATGTCCACAACACCCTTCTGGGTCCCGTCCGGACCGACGAGATCGATAACCATTACCCGTGTTCTTTCGTCTTCGTGCGAGAGAGCGATGGTCCCCGAGCGCAGCCAGGCGCCGCTGTTGTACGAACGGGCCGGGACCGGGAGGGTGTGCGGCTCCACCAGGCGGACCGCATAGCTGCGTTGCGCCTCATCTGCCTCGCACGCGATTAGCATCGCTGCGATGAGAACCACGACGGCGAGTCTCAGCATCGGTACAAGGCCCGCGCTAGCACAGGGCCTAGTAGACCCCAGCCCACGTGGCCGAACATTCCCGAGCCGCTGCTGATGTTTGCGCCGCTCGCACGTATCTGCGACCGAACCGCGCTGGTGTGGTCGAGATCGCCTTTCGATGGCTCCGGTTGGCGTCCGCTGCAACCGAGAGCGACCGAAGGGGCAGCCGACGGCTGACGCCGACGAGTCGATGGTAGATACGTGCCGCAGCCGCAAACGGCGCGCCCGGTGGCTCGCGCTGGGCAGGCGCTCGGCGCCGTCGCGGTGGCTCGCGTGCCGCAGAACTCCAAACGGAGCGCCCGGTGGCTCGCGCGGCGTAGACCTCCGGCCGCCTGATTGGCAATTGCGTGCGGCCGCCGCAATCGATGGCCAACAGCCTCCCGGCCAGAGGCGCGATGGAGATCTGCGAGCGCACGAGTCAGGCGAAGAGGGCCTCCACGAACGCCTGCGGGTCGAAGGGCAGGAGGTCCTCGAGTCGCTCCCCCACCCCAACGAAGAGGACGGGCACCCCGAGACGGTGCTCGATCGCGAAGACGATCCCGCCCCGCGCGGTCGAGTCGAGCTTCGTCAGGACGATGCCGCTCAGCCCGGTCGCCTCGTGGAAGGCGTGGGCCTGGGCGAGCCCGTTCTGGCCGGTCGTCGCGTCGAGGACGAACAGGACGTCGGGGTCCATGCCCGGCAGGCGCTTCTCGATCGTCCGGCGGATCTTCGCCAGCTCCTCCATCAGGTTGTGTTTCGTATGCATTCGGCCGGCGGTGTCGGCGATGACGACGTCCACGTTGCGCGAGACGGCGGCGTCCAACGCGTCGTAGACGACGGCCGCCGGATCGGCGCCGGCCGCGTGGGCCACGACCGGCGCGCCCACTCTCTCCGCCCAGACCTGGAGCTGCTCGATCCCTGCCGCGCGGAACGTGTCGGCGGCGGCGAGGAGGACGCGGTGGCCCTCCCCGCGTAGGCGGTGGGCGAGCTTTGCGATCGTGGTCGTTTTCCCCGTCCCGTTCACGCCAACGACGAGGACGACGGCCGGAGCCTGCCCGGACGCCCGCCTGGGCGCCCAGGCCGGATGGGGCCGAGCGAGCAGGAGGTCGACGAGCTCGACCTTGACGGCGCCTTCCGCTCCGCCCCCGACGAACGCCCGGCGGCGGGCACGCTCGACGAGCTCGATCGCCAGCTCGGCGCCGACGTCGGCGGCGATGAGCGCCTCCTCGACCTGCTCCCAGGTCGCTTCCGCCTCGGGCGCTCCTCGAAGCGCGGCACGGAGCGTCGTCATGAAGCCCCGGCGGCTCTTCTCGAGCCCCGACTCGAGCGAGCGCTCCGACCCTTTCAGGATGGAGTGGGCTCCACCCTCCTCCGGCATCCTTCGCTGCCGTCAGGCGGGGGCGGCGACCCGGTCGCGAACCCTGGCTTCGACCGCCTCGGCGGCCTCGACGTCGCTCAGGCGGATCGAAATGACCCGACTCACGGCGTCGTCGCCGATCGTCACGCCGTAGAGCGCATCGGCGCTCTCGATCGTTCCCCGGTTGTGCGTGATCACGACGAACTGCGTCGCCTGGGCGAGCTCGCGCAGGGCGCCTGCGAAGCGAGTGATGTTCGCCTCGTCGAGAGCCGCGTCGACCTCGTCGAGGACGCAGAACGGGACCGGCCGGACCTCGAGCATCGCGAAGAGGAGCGCGACCGCGGTGAGTGCCCGCTCCCCACCCGAGAGCATCGCGAGTGGCTGGCGCTTCTTCCCGGGCGGCCGAGCCACGATCTCGATGCCGGTCGCGGCCAGGTCCTCTGGTTCCGTCAGCAGGAGCGAGGCCTCGCCACCGGAGAAGAGCTGCTCGAAGCGCCGGCCGAAGGCCGCCTCGAGGGCGGCGAACGTGCTCTGGAAGCGCTCCGTCATCAGGCGCGTGAGCTCCTCGATCAGCCCGCGCGTCTGTCCGATCGCGGTCTCGAGGTCCTCGCGCTGGGCCTCGAGCCCGTCGAGCCTCTCGCGGACCTCCTCGTACTCCTCGGCGGCGAAGGGGTTGCTCGCGCCGAGCTCGTGGTAGCGGCGCCGGAGGGTCGCGAGGCGGGTCTGGCTGGGCGCCTCAGTCTCTGTTTCCGCTCCTTCACCCGCCGTGGCCTCGGCCGTCCACCGCTCGGATCGTCGGGCCAGGGCGCCCTCGAGTCTCCCGGCTAGCTCCTCCTCCCCGACGCGCGCCTCCTCGTCGGAGACCGACTCGAGCGCGGCCAGCCCCGCGGCGCCGAGCGCGGCCAGCTCGACGAGCAGCCCCTCGCGGGCTCCTTCGAGCTGAAGGCGTTGCTCGAGCTCGACACGCTCGGCGAGGCGGCTCCGCTCCTCCGCTGCCCGCAAGCGCTCCCGCGCCTGTGCCGCCCGCGTCTCGAGCTCGCCCAGGCGCTCGCGCCCACCCTCGTCTGCCGAGTCGAGGGTGGCGAGTTGGTCGGCGGCGCGCGATTCGGATTCCCGGGCGTGAGCGATCTCCTCGGTCGATCGGGCGATCGCTTCCTCGAGGGCGGCGGCGCGACCGGCGAGTGAGCCGAAATCCCGCTCGAGCTGCGCGAGGCGCGCTTCGTCGATGCCCAGCGACACCTCGGCCCGGCGACGGCGTTCCTCCCGCTCACGCCGACCGCGCTCAACGACGCGGGCGGCCTCGACCAGCGCTTCCCGGCGCTCGCGAAGGCGATCGACCTCGCGCCCGAAGGCCGCCAGCCGATCGATCTTCCCGCCGGCCCGCTCGTCGGAAACCCCGGAGGAAGTCTCCGCGCCGGCGGCGCGCGGCGAGTCGGCGGTCGCTTCCCGTTCGAGCCGCCTGAGTGCCTCCCGCGTCCGTTCGAGCTCGGCCTCGCGAGCGGCGAGCCGGGATGCGGCCCAGGTCCGTTCCCGGGAGGCAGCCTCCTCGTGCCGCGCCGCCACCCGCTCCGATTCTTCGGCCGCGCGGCGGCGGCCGCGGACCGCCTCCAGTTCACCACGCGCGCGCTCCATGTCGTGTCGAGTCCGCGCTTCCTCGTCGCGCGCGGCGCGTTCCGCCTCTCGGGCCCTGGCCGCCTCCGCCTCGAGGCCCGAGATCTCCGTCGCGAGACGCTCGCGCTCGGCGCGCAACTCGAGGCGCCGCGCGCCCGTTCCAAGCTCGACGACCCCATCGGCATCGACGAGCTCTCCCGCCGCCGTCGCGATCCGCCAGCCGAGGGGAAGCCGATCCCTCAGGGCGAGGGCGGCATCGAGCTCCGGCACCCAGAGCGTGCGCGCGAGGAGTCGGGCGGCGTGACCATCGGGATCGCGACGCACACCCTCGGCGAGCGGCCCGCCGCCCGCTTCGAGGACTGCGTCGAGCAGCGCGTCGGGAGCCACCGCTTCGCGTGTCATGCCCACAGGCAGAAGCGCCGTGCCGGAGCGTCCCCGCAGCTCCGAGAGGGCGGCTTCGTCGACGGCGACTCCGAGGAGTGCCGCTCCCAGGGCCGCCTCCACGGGGGCCCGGAACGCAGCATCGACCTCCAGCCCGTCGGCGATCGGCCGCCCGCCGCGGCGTCGCGCGGCAGTGATCAGCGATCGGCCTTCGTCGGCTTCGACCTCCTCCTGGAGCGCCTCGAGTCGCGCGCTCAGGGCCGCGAGCCGAGCCTCGACTTCGGCGGCGGCTGCCACTCGGGCACGAAGCCGGCCGCTCGCGCCCTCAGCGGCCTCGCGCGTCTCCGACGCGGCGGTCTCCGCCGCAGCCTCGGCGGCGAGCGCCGCCTGGCGTTCCTGTCGGGCGGCGACGAGGCGCTCCGCCGCGGATGACTGCACGTCCTCCGCGGTCGCCGCCCGTTCCCGGTCCTCGGCAGCGTGCTCCGCGAGCCGGCCCGCCTCCGTCCGCAACCGCCGCATCGCGGCCCCACGATCGGCCACGGCCCTCTGGAGGGCGGCCTCTCCCTCGCCGAGCGCGTCCTCCGTCTCGCGGAAGCGGGCGAGCTCGGCATCAGCCGAGGCGAGCTGACGATCGACCTCGGCGAGCTCGTCGCTGCTCGTCCTTTCGTCCTCGGGAAGCGGCTCGGCGAGCGCCCGGCGCGCGGTCGTGAGCCGGGTCTCGAGCTCCACCCGCTCCTCGTCGATCCGTCCTCGCTCCCGCAGAACGGCTTCGAGATCGCTGCGCCGACGGCCCTCGGCAAGCCGCAGATCGGTGAGGCCGACCCGGGCCGCATCGAGCGCGGCTCTGGCCGTCCGCTCCTCCGCCGCACGGGCGCTGAGGGCGCGGGCGATCGAGGCCGCCTCCTCCTCGGCCGAGCGGAGTTCGCTCAGGGCGCGATCGGCCGCAGAGCGCGCGGTGCCGAGCTGGCGCGAGGCGTCCGCGCTCGCCGTCGCGCCGGCCACGATCCGCTGACGAGCGAGAGCGACGAGGATCTCGGCAAGCTCGCGGGCGGCGTCGCCCCTGGCACGCTGCTGGTCGACCTGCGCGGCGAGCCGGCGGGCCTGGGGGCGGAGCTCGGCGAGGATGTCGCGGACGCGGGCCAGGTTCGCCTCGGCTTCGGCGAGCTGAGCCTCGGCCTGTCGCTTCCGCCGCTCGTGGCGGCGTACCCCCGCCGCCTCCTCGAAGAGCGAGCGCCGCTCCTCCGGTCGCAGCGAGAGGGCCTGGTCGACCATCCCCTGGCCGATGAAGAGGAAGGCGTTGTCCGCGAGGTTCGCCGCATCGAGGAGCTCGACGACATCTCGGAGTCGGACCCGCTCGCGATTGAGGAGGTACTCGTTCTCGCCCGAGCGGTAGAGGCGCCGCCCAAGGTCGACCTCGGCGAAATCGACCGGCAGGAGCCCATCCTCGTTGCCGATCGTCAAGCCCACGTCGGCCATCCCGGTCGCCGACCGCGACGCCGAGCCCGCGAAGATCACGTCCTCAGCCTTCCGGGTGCGCAGCGAACGGCCCTGCTCTCCGAGCGCCCAGCGGAGCGCGTCCGCGAGGTTGCTCTTGCCGCTCCCGTTCGGGCCCACGATCGCGCTGATTCCCGGACCGAACTCGACGACCGTCCGTTCGGCGAACGACTTGAAGCCGACGAGGCGCAGGGAGCGCAGCCGGCCCTCGCCCTTGCCCCGACGGGGGCCCGTCATTGGCGCTCGGGCCGGGGCGGCCCAGAGAGGTGATCGAGCGCCACGGCGGCGGCGTGCGTCTCGGCCTCGCGCCGGCTGGCCCCGCTACCTGTCGCGACGACCTCATCACCCACGAGCACCTCGACGACGAAGCGGCGGGCATGATCCGGTCCCTCGACGCTCAAGACGCGGTACGTCGGCGGCCGGCCGGTCAGCGCCTGGGCGGCCTCAAGGAGGTGCGACTTGGGCGACTTCAAGCTCGCCAGGGGCGGGCGCTCGCCAAGCTCGGGCGCCGCGAGGGCGACCAGCCAATCGCGTGTCCGCTCGAAGCCGAACTCGACGAAGATCGCGCCGACCACCGCCTCGAACGTCGATTCGAGGATCGACGGCCGCCGGCGCTCGTTCGCGCGCTCGGCACCCTCGCCGAGGAGGACGAACTCGCCGACACCGATCCGCTCGGCCAGCCGGAGCAGCCCCGCGGTCGAGACGAGCGCCGCTCGCCGGGCGGTGAGTGTCCCCTCGTCGTCGTCGGGGTTGCCCGCAAACAACGCGTCGGAGAAGACGAGGGAGACGACCGAATCGCCCAGGAACTCGAGCCGCTGGTTCGACCGGAGCGCCGAGTCGGGATGGTCGTTCGTGTAGCTGCTGTGGACGAGCGCGCGCTCGAGCAGGGTCAGGTCAGAGATCGGAAGGCCGAGTCGGTCGGCCAGGGCGCGAGCGTCCCCGGGTCGGGGGCGAGGTGGGTCAGGCCGCGCTGTGCTCGTCGATGTAGTCGACAGCGTCCTGGACCGTACGGATCTTCTCCGCGTCCTCGTCGGAGATCTCCGCGCCGAACTCCTCCTCGAGGCTCATGATCAACTCAACGAGATCGAGCGAATCCGCGTTCAGGTCGTCGACGAACGACGCCTCGGGCTTGACGTCCTCTTCGTCGACGACGAGCTGCTCGACCACGATCTTCTTCATGCGCTCGTAGGTCGAAGCCGTCACCGGGCGCTCCCTTCGTCTGAAACAGGTCCCTCGCCTGCTGTCGGCCCCGGCCCTCGCGTCCGCGTGGCTCGCTCGGACCCTGTCCCGCTGTCCGCCTTCGCGATCCGCCCGAGGACGCCGTTCACGAGTCGGCGGGCGGGCTCCCCGCTGTACTCGCGCGCCAGCTCGACCCACTCTGAGATCGCCACCCCGGCCGGAGTCGTGGCGGAGTGTAGCAGCTCCCCTATCGCCGAACGCAACAGGGAACGGTCGATCCGGGCGAGCTGGGTGACGGGGTAGGCGGGGGCATAGCGGGCGATCAGTTCGTCGAGTCTGTCCCGCTCGGCGACGACGATCCCGATCAGTTCGTGAGCGTAGGCGACGGCTTCGGGATCGGTTCCACCGAGCTCCACCTGGCGCTCGAGGGCGCTGCCTGCGGTGCGCTGGCCGAACTCCGCCTCGAACAATGCGGCGAGCGCGAGCCGGCGTCCCTCGCGGTGTGCGTGATGCCGAGCGTTCGAACGCCCGTTCACCATCGGCGCGAAGAGATGCCGACCGGGGGATCCGGTCAGGGTCGGGCGCGGGGCGCCGCGGCCATCGCGCCGGCCTCCGCCCGGACCACCTCCACCGGTCGCAGCGCGTCGGCGATCCGCTCGGGGATCCGGGCCCGGGCGGCCGCCGCGCCGACGGCGACCGCGTAGCCGATCATCCGGCGCTTCGCGCGACCGTGGGTGATGAGGACGGTGCCCTTGACGCCGAGCAACGGGGCGCCGCCGAGGCGCTCGTAGTCGAAGCGTTCCCGGATCCGGCCCACTGCGGCGCGCATGAACAGATAGCCCAGCGGCCCCCAGGGCGGACGGCGGAACTCGGTCCGGAGCAGATCGAAGATGTACGAGGTCAATCCTTCGAAAAACTTGATCGTCACGTTCCCGACCGTTGCGTCGCAGACGACGACGTCCGCCGGGTGCGCGGGCAGGTCCTTGCCCTCGACGTTGCCCACGAACCGGAGGTCCGAGGCGCGCAGGAGCTCGGTCGCCTCGGCGATCCGTTGCTCCCCCTTGCCCTCCTCCTCGCCGATCGAGAGGAGCGCCACCGTCGGGGCGGCGATGCCCACGACTTGCTCGGCGTAGATCGTGCCCATCCGAGCGTACTGGGCGAGGTTCAGGCCGGTCGAGTCGGTCGTCGCCCCGATGTCGAGCAGGACGAAGGGCCCTTTCCCGGTGAGCATCTGGACCGCGAGCGCGGGCCGGTCGACGCCGCGGAGCCGGCCCAGGTAGAGGATCGCAGCGGCCACTGCGGCGCCGGTGTGCCCGGCCGTGACGACGGCGTCCGCGCGCCCCTCCCGCACCAGGCGCATGCACACGTTGATGCTCGCGTCGCGCTTGCGCCGCACGGCAGCCGCCGGCTGCTCGCCCATCCCGACGACCTCGGCGGCATGGACGATCGACACCTGGCTCGGAAGGGGACCGTCGACGAAGGGCCGGATCCGCGCCTCGTCACCGACGAGGAGGACCTCGGCCTCGGGATGGTCGGCCGCCCAGGCGAGGCAGCCGCGCACGACCTCCTCCGGGGCGTGATCGCCGCCCATCGCATCGACGGCGACCCGGACGCGCGAGCCGTCGCCGGGATCGAAGCGTCGGGTGACCGTGGACAGGTCCATCCGACGCTGGGGCTAGGCCCCCGCGGACTCGGTCGGGGTGCGCTGCTTGATCCGGACCGCTTCTCTCCCCTTGTACCAGCCGCAGTTCGGGCAGGCGTGGTGGATCCGCTTCGGCTCGTGGCAGTGCGGGCACTCCTCGAGGTCCGGCAGCCGCAGCGAGTGGTGCGAACGCCGCTCGCCCTGGCGCGCGTGCGACACCTTCCGCTTCGGGACACCCATCGTTCGTCGTACTCCTTACGTTCTGGTCGGTCGCTGGTCAGTCGCGCTCGCCGGCCGGCCGGAAGTCGGCCAGCCGGGCAAGGCGCGGGTCGGTCGTGTCCTCTTCGTGCCCGTGCTCGGGATCGACGTTCAGGTCGGCGCCGCAGGTGGGGCAGAGGCCGGGGCAGTCGGGCCGGCAGAGCGGCGCGAACGGCTCGGCAAGGGAGATCGCATCGCGGACCGGCTCCTCGAGGTGCAGCTCGTGGTGGTCGTCGAGCCGGAGCACGTCGGGCTCGTCGTCGCGGCCCCGCACCGGAAGGCCCGATTCGAGATCGATCGAGGGCAGAGCCTCTTCCTGGATCGTCACGCGGATGGGCGCCACGACCGGCCGGAGGCAACGGCTGCACGTCTCCTCGAGGGCTGTCCGGAGGTCCGCAGTGGCGAGGATGCTCCGACCTGTGCGGGCGAGTCGGACCTCGCCCTCGATCGGCTCCGCCAGTCGGAGGTCGTCGGTGAGCTCCAGGTCGGCCGACTCCACCGGGTACGTGCGCGAGGTGCCGGGCGCGGAGCGGAGGAGGCCGGCGACGTTATAGCTGAGCATGGGAGGCGGGCTCGGGAGCGTAGTACGCCTCTTCCTCGGGAAGCTCCTCCACCTCGACCGGACGCCGCTCCTCGAGCATCGCGATCCCGCGCTTGATGCTCTGGAGCGCCCGGGCGATGTCCATCTCGAGCTGGCCCAGCACCTTCGAGGCGTAGGCGTCTGCGCCGCGGCGGATCTCCTCAGCCTGGGCCTGACCCTCGGCCACGAGCTCCTGTGAGCGGATCTCGGCGGCGCGGGTCAGCTCGCGTTCCTCGATCAGGAACGCGGCCTGCTCCTGTGCCCGGGCGATGATCCGATCGGCCTCCTCCTGCGCCCGCTCGAGGATCCGGTCGCCCTCCTGGTTGATCCGTTTCGCCTGGCGGACCTCTTCGGGCACGGCGACGCGGAGCTGGTCGATGAGGTCGAGCGCCGCGGTCTGGTCGACGACGACGTTGTTCGTGAGCGGGACGCGCTTGCCGTTCGCGAGCAGCTGTTCCAGACGCTCGACGAGGAAGATGATGTCGATGGGGTGGGACCTCCTGCGCGGTCGCCGGCCATTCTAGCCGACGGCCGACCCGGATCCGGGTTCGGCGCCGCTGTCAGCCAGTCGCGGAGTCGGGTCGAAGCCTGCGCACGACGGCGGGCGGCACCATCAGCCCGACGTCGCCGCCGAAGGCGGCGATCTCCTTCACGAGGCTCGAGCTGAGGTAGGAGTGCTCGAGGGCGGTCATGAAGAAGATCGTGTCGACGTCGGGGGCGAGCTTCCGGTTCGTGTGCGCCATCTGGAGCTCGGACTCGAAGTCGCTCACGGCGCGCAGGCCGCGGACGATGAAGCTCGCACCGACGCTCCGCGCGAAGTCCACGGTCAGGCCGTCGAACGTCTCGACCTCGATCCCGCCGGCGAGAGGGCCGAGGGTCTCGGCGACCGCTTCCCGGATCGTCTCGACCCGAGCGGCGTCGTCGAGCATCGGCGACTTGCGGGGATTCCGGAGGACGGCGACGACGATGCGCTCGAAGACCCGCGCCGCCCGGTCGATGACGTCGAGGTGGCCGTAGGTGATCGGGTCGAACGACCCCGGGTAGAGGGCGGCCGTCACGGGGAGCAGACGGCCGTCGTCACGGACAGGTGGGTGCTCCTCACCCGCTGGCCTCCTCCCTCCCTGTGGGACCTTCGAGAACGTAGAACGTGAGCATGGTCTCGCCGAACCTCCGCTCCCGACGCTTGACCAAGCCTTCCACGCGGTCCGGGAGCTCCTCCCGCCAGAAGCGCTTCGCAACGACGACGGCGCCGAGAGCCATCCAGTCGAGCGACGTGTCGGCGAGGCGCTCCAGCGCCGGGATGATAGCCGGGTCGCCGTAGGGCGGATCGAGGAGGGCGGCCCCGAAGCCGCCGACGCGGCCGGAGCGGCCCTTCGAGAGGACAGCCAGGGCGTCGCCGCGGACCACGAGCCCGGAGCCCGCCAGGCCGGCCCGGCGCAGGTTGTCGGCGATCACGTGCGCGGCGGTTGCGTCGCGCTCGACGAACAGCGCCCCCGGTGCCCCGCGGCTGAGCGCCTCGATCCCCGCCGCTCCACTGCCCGCGTAGAGGTCGAGGAAGGGGACAGGCCAGGGACCGAGCGAGCCCCCCTCCAGCACCCCGAACAGGGTCTGCTTCACCCGATCCGCGAGTGGCCGCGTGCCCTCCCCCGGCGCGAGCAGCCGGGTCCCGCGCGCAGTCCCCGCGACGACGCGGCCGGCCTCGGGCATTCAGGCGGGCTCCTCGCCGGTCGCCAGGACCTCCCCCGCGCCGACCCGGGCGAGCCAGCCGTGCTCGAGCTCGTGGGCGAACCGCTCGTGCCCCGGACGGAGCGTTCCCGCCTCGTCCACGAGCGTCTCAGCCAGAGCGCGGGCCTTGACCGACAGGACCTGGTGGTCGCGACGCCGGAGCGTGGCCACGCGCAGCGGGGGGAGGCCGCTCTGGGAGAGCCCCAGGAGCTCGCCTTCGCGGCGGAGCGCGAGGTCCATCTCGGCGAGGGCGAAGCCGTCCCGGGTCTCCTCGAGCGTACGCAGCCGGGCGCGGGCGGTCTCGTCCTCGCTATCCGAGACGAGGATGCAGTACGAGGCAGCCTCTCCCCGGCCCACACGCCCGCGGAGCTGGTGGAGCTGGGCGATCCCGAACCGGTCCGCGTCGAGCACGAGCATCACCGTCGCCTCGGGGACGTCGACGCCCACCTCCAGGACGGTAGTGCCCACGAGGACGCTCGTCTCGCCCGCCCGGAAGGCCTCCATCCGGGCGTCCCGCTCGGCCGCCTTCATCTGCCCGTGGACGACCCCGACCCGGATCCCCGGGTGCTCGTGATGCTCGGTTTCGAGCTCGCCCAGGATCCGCTCGACCTCCGCCGCCGTCGCCTCGGCGGAGCGCGCCGCGCCTGACTCGTCCTCCTCCACGAGGGGCACGACGACGAAGGCCCGGTGTCCGGCCGCGATCTCCCGGAGGATGAGCGGGTAGGCGCCCTTGGCCGGATCGTCGCCGACGCGGAGGAGCTGATCGCTTCTCCGCACCCCGGTCAGGATCGGCACCCGCCCTTCCGGTGCCTGCCTGAGATCGGAGACTTCGAGGTCGGCGTGGATGACGCGCCCGAGGGTCTGGGGGATCGGCGTCGCGGTCATGAGGAGAACGTGTGGCCAGCGGCCCTTCGCGCTGAGCGCCTCTCGCTCGGCCACCCCGAAACGATGCTGCTCGTCGACGACGGCGAGGGTGAGATCGGCGAACGCCACCGCCTCTTGGACGAGCGCATGGGTCCCGATGACGACCCGCCCGGCCGAGCGGCCCTCCGGTGTGCGATCGAGCGGCGCGGCGATGAGCTCCAGGGCTCGCCGCCGTTCCGGCGCGGCCAGCGACCCGGTGAGGAGGGTGACCCGATGGCCGAGCGGCTCCAGGAGGGCGGCCAGGGTTGCGGCGTGCTGGCGGGCGAGGAGGTCGGTCGGCGCGAGGAGCGCACCCTGGTGTCCCGCGTCGGCGACGAATGCCAGCGCGAGCGCCGCCACCGCGGTCTTGCCGGAGCCCACGTCGCCCTGGAGCAGGCGGAGCATCGGCCGGCCGGAGGACAGGTCCGCCCGGATCGCGGCGAGGGCGTCCGACTGGTCCGTCGTGAGCCGGATCGGCCCGTCGGTCACGTCGGCTGGTGGCGTCTCGCCTCCAGCCGCTGGCGATGCCATCGCTGCCGCCGCTCGAGCGGCCTCGTACTCCGCGGCCCGCGCCCGTCGGCGACGGACACCTTCCGCCAGCACCCCCTCCACGATCCCGATCGCCTCCGCGAGGCGCTTCTCCGCTACCTCGACCGGGATCCCGCGCACCCCCCGGCGCTGACGCTCGCGAGCGACCATCCCGACCTGGAGCGCCAGGAGCTCGTCAAAGGCAAGCCGGTGGAGGGCATCGTCGCGGGCGCGCAGGTCGGGTGGGTAGTGGGCGGCCTCGAGGGCCTGAGCGATCCCGGGAAGGACCTCGCTCGAGGCCGCGCGGATCTTCGCCGGGAGGTACTCGGGGTAGTCGCCGCCGACGCGGTCGAGCGCGGTCCGGACGGCGCGGCGCAGGACCGGCGCCGTGACGCCCGCCGTCAGTCGATAGACCGGGACGATCCGACCAGCATGGAGGCTGTCGCCCTCGGCCGGCCCGAACTCCGGGTTCTGGAACTGGGGGAGCCAGCCGCGCACCTCGAGGCGCCCCGAGAGCAGCACGCGCTGACCCGGCGCGATTCGCCGTTCGATGAATCGTCTGCCGAACCAGATCGCCTCCCCCTCGCCGGTGTCGTCGCGCAGGCGGGCGATCGTCTTCTGGATCCGGCGCCGGAACGTCTGCTGAACATCGATCGAGACGACCTCGACCGCGGCAGCCACCGGCCCCTCCGGCGCGGATTCGCGGAGCTCGGCAAGGGTCGAGAGTTCGCTGACGTCGTCGTAGCGGCGGGGCAGGTGGAAGAGCAGGTCGCCGGCGGTCTTCACCCCGAAGCGACCGAGGCGTCTCGCCGCCGCGGGCGGCATGAAGCCGGCCAGGACGAGCGGGGTCTCCGGCCCGACCGGCGCCCTGGAAGGCGTCCTCCGAGAGGAGCGAACCGTGGTCGACGTGGCCGTCCGGCTACTCCGCCGCGAGCAGGTAGCTGTAGTGGGGCTGCCCTCCGGCCACGAGTTCGACCTCCGCCGCCGGGTGGGCCTTCCGGAGCGCCTCGACGAGCGCTTCGGCCTCGCCCTCCGCGACGTCCGCGCCGCGATAGACGGTCAGCAGCTCGAACCCGGGCCGGAACGTCGCGGCACCCGCCAGCGCGGCCTTCCGTTCGTCGGCCGCCACCGCCACGATCCCCTCGTCCGGCCCGAGCGCGATCGCGTCGCCCACGGCCACTCGAGTTCCAGCGACGCGCGCGTCGCGCACAGCCCTGGTCACCTGGAGGGTCTGGGCGCCGTCCGCCGCGGCGCGCATCCGCTCGAGGTTCCCAGCCAGGTCCACCGAGGGATCGAAGGCGACGAGCGCGGCGATCCCTTCGGCCGCGTTGCGCGTCGGGACGACGACCACCCGCCGCTCGGGGAGGAGCTGCGCGGCCTGCTCCGCCGCCAGCCGCACGTTCGGGTTATTGGGCAGGACGATGACCTCGGGCTGGGCCAGTGAGCGGAGCGCCTCCACGAGCTCGCCCGTGGCCGGATTGGCCGACTGCCCGCCCCGGACGATCGCGGCGGCGCCGAGACTCCGGAAGGCGGCCGCGAGGCCATCGCCGGCCGCCACGGCGACGACCCCGGGGCCGGACGTCTCGGCCTCCGGCTCGACGGCAACGGCCGGCCGCTCGGGCGGTTCCCCGATCCTGACCGTCGCCGGTGCGGCCGGCCCCGCCCGGGTTGCGCGGACCTCGCGCGCCTGGACATCGAGGTTCTCGATCGCGACCCGTGTCAGCGCGCCGAGCGACAGCCCGTAGCCGATGACCTCGTCGGGTCGCTCGTTGTGGACGTGGATCTTCACGAGCTCGCGACCGCCGGCCACGAGAACCGATCGGCCCAGACGCTGAAGATCGCGCCGGATCCGCTCGGGATCGAGCGGTCGGTCACCCGCGCTGAGGACGTAGACCGTTTCGTAGCCGTAGTCGTCCTCCTCGTGGGCGGCGGCGAAGCGCGGATCGATCCGGGCCCGGACCGTGGGCGCTCCCCGTCGCCCGCCGGCCATGTGACGGAGTGCACCCTCGAGGATCCGGAAGAGGCCCTGGCCGCCAGCGTCGACGACCCCGGCTTCGCGCAGGATGGGCAGGAGCTCCGGGGTCCGCGCGACGGCATCGCCGGCCGCCTGGACCGACGCGCTCATCACGACCGGCACCTCCGGGCGCCGCTGGGCCGCGGCGACCGCGCCCCCCGATGCCTCGCGGATGACGGTGAGCATCGTTCCCTCGACGGGGCGACCGACCGAACGATAGGCTGCATCGCTTCCCCGGACGAAGGCGTGGGCGAGGTCGCGGCCGTCGAACCAGTCGCGCCCGTCGAGCCCGTCCGACATCCCGCGGAAGATCTGCGACAGGATGACGCCGCTGTTGCCGCGGGCGCCCATGAGGGAACCGAAGCCGATCGCGGCGGCTACCCGATGGACGGTACGCTGGCGCTTCTCGAGCGAGCGGGCCTCGTCGACTGCCGCGCGCATCGTGCCCAGCATGTTCGTGCCAGTGTCGCCGTCGGGTACCGGGAACACGTTCAGTGCGTTGATCTCCTCGACGTGTCCCGAGAGGTCCTGGGCGGCCGTCTCGAACGCGCCGAGCAGGCCACGTCCGTCGCAAGCGGGCAGCCGACCGGACGCGAGCGCCCCGCGCCGAGCGGGTCGTTCGGCCACCGTTCTCCCTCCCTCGGATCGGCCCGGACGGTCGTTCCCGCGAGCCTGGGATCGCCGGACCGCGTGCTATAGTACCGGCCCGTCCGGCCCGTACCTGGGCCGGTTCTTCGTGGGCAGTACCCGAGCGTAACGACGAGATGGCCCGTATCTGTGCGATCTGCGGCAAGACCTCGATGGGTGGTTTCAACCCCCAGTCGAGCGGGATGAACCGCGTCCGGGCGCACCGCCGGTACCAGCCGAACCTCCAGCGCGTCCAGATCGAGCGCGACGGCGTGATGCGCGACGCACTCGTTTGCACGCGCTGCCGGCGCACGCTCTACAAGAACCCGCAGATCCGCTAGCCCGGCGAGCGCCCGTCCGCCCGGCGCGCGCGCGTCTCGTCCGAATCGAGCCAGATCGTCATCGGCCCGTCGTTCACGAGCTCGACCTCCATCTCCGCCCCGAAGACGCCGCGGGCGACGCGGACCCCCTCCCCCTCGAGCGCTGCCGAGAAGCGCTCGTAGAGGGCTTCGCCGAGCTCCGGCGCGGCCGCACCCAGGAACGACGGGCGCCGCCCCCGGCTCGTGTCGGCGAAGAGCGTGAACTGGCTGATCGCGAGGACTTCCCCGCCCACGTCGAGCAGCGAACGGTTCGTCTTGCCCGCCTCGTCGCGGAAGATCCGCAGGTTGGCGCACCTGGCCGCGAGCGACTCGGCGGTCGCCTCGTCGTCGCCGTGGCCGACGCCCACGAAGAGGACGAGCCCCGAACCGATCGCGCCACGGACACGGCCGCCGCTCCGAACCTCCGCCCGACTCACGCGCTGGAGGAGCAGCCGCACCCTCAGCTGCGGCGGAGGAGCCCGGCCGCGGCCCGCCAGGCACCCGCGAAGAGGACGGCCCAGGGCACGACCGCCACCGGCTCCGTCCCTGTTCCCTGGATCACGAGGAACGAGACGCCGAGGGCACCCACGAGCGTGAGAAGGCCACCCTGCACGAGCGCCGCGCGATCGACCGATCGCGTCGGGACCGTCACCGGCCCTGGCGTCTTCGAACTGACGGCGGGCGGCTCCAGTCCCTCGTCGCGGGCGCGGTCGAGCAGGCGGCGGAGCCCGGCCGGCGCGTGGAGGACGAACCAGGCCGCTGCCGCGGCGTAACCGATGCCCGCGTAGGCATCGACGAGGTAGTGGTCGCCCAGGTAGACGATCGCCAGAACAACGAGCACGACGTAGCCGAAGACTAGCCAGCCGACCCGCCCGAACGCCCGCCGGGCGAAGAGGAAGGCAAGGAACGGGAAGGCGGCGTGGAGCGAGGGCATCGCGGCCACCGGGTTCGGGCCGACCTGGTAGAAGGTGTAGGTGTAGAGGTCGCGACCATCGAAGCCGAGCGCGCTCGCCAGCGCGGCGAAGCCCTCAGGCTTCAGGTAGGCGATCACGGGTCCGCCATTCGGTGCGGAGAGGAATCCCCATTCGGCGGCCAACCAGGGCGGCGCCACGGGCACGAGGAGGAACGTCGCGAAGCCGGCCAGGCAGAGGACGATCAGCGCCGCGACGTAGTCGTAGTAGAGCGCCCGTCGCCGGAGCCAGAGCAGGAACCCGACCGCGAGTGGCAGCGGGAAATGAAGGAAGTAGACGACAGTCCCGAGGATCGCCCAGGGATCGACACCAGAGGCCGGATGGAAGACGTCCTGGAGCAGCTGCGTCGGAAGCGCTCCTCCGTGGACGATCCGCTCGAGGTCGATCACGTCCGTCACGTGGATCCCCACGATCGCGCTGCCGAGATCGTCGGCGTATCCACGCATCAGCTCGTAGGCGAAGAAGAGCGCCACGAACGGGATCCAGTCCCGGAAGAACAGCCGGGCCCGCCCGAGCACGGCCGCGGCCAGCCCCAGCGCGAGGAGCAGGACGTCCGGCGTCACCGCGACCCCACGGGCGATCATCAGGCCGCTGAGGAGCGCGACGTAGAGCGCCACTCCCCCGAGGAGGAGCCGCTCGTTCCGCGCCCCCAGCCGCCGGAGCTCCGGCAGCGCCGGCTGGCCGGAGGGGGCGATCACTTCGAGCCCGACCGGCCGGCGGAGGCCCTCGCTCACGGTCGCTCCCGCGAACCGATCGATACCGGCTCCGACCTGCGGTCCGCGCGGCTGGGGCGCACCTTCTCCCGCCGAGCACGAGCCTCGTCGGCGCGCCGCCGGACGAGCTCGACCTCCCGGCTCATGTCGTGGCCGCGCTGGAAGAGGGCCGAGCCGACGACCAGGACGTCGGCGCCGTGCTCGGCGGCGACGTCAGCCGTCTCACCACTGAGGCCGCCGTCGACGTGGACCTCCCAGCCGTCCGGCCGGCCGCTGAAGAGGGCGCACGCCTCGGCCAGCTTCGGGGCCTTCTCGGCCATGAAGCGCTGGCCGCCGAAGCCCGGCTCGACGGTCATGATCATGATCAGGTCGAGCATCGGCAGGTACGAGCGGACCTGTCCAACGCTCGTCCCCGGGCTCACCGCGAGGCCGGCCCGCCGGTCCGCCTGACGGATCGTGGCCAGGGTCTGCTCTTTCACGGCGCGGGGCTCGCCGACCTCGATGTGGAACGTGATCGAGTCCGAGCCCGCCTCGATGAACCGGGAGACGTAGCGGGAGGGCTCGGCGATCATCAGGTGAACGTCGAGGGGCAGCTCCGTGAGACGGCGGAAGGCACCCACGATTGCCGGGCCGAAGGAGATGTTGGGCACGAAATGCCCGTCCATGACGTCGAGGTGGAGCCGATCGACGCCAGCCCTCTCGAGCTTCCGCACGACCCGGTAGAGGTTCCCGAAGTCCGCGTCGAGAACGCTTGCGGCGACGACGACGCGGGCGGGCGGCATCAGCCGCCGCTCTCGACCGCGAGGGCGGCCGCGCTCCGCGTCTCGAGGCGATCGCGGCGGCGGCGGACCGCGGCCGGCACCGGCTGACCGGCGCGCTCCGCCGCCAGCTGGCCGCAGGCCGCGCCGATCTCCGTCCCCCGGTTTCGCCGGATCGTCGTCGCCAGCCCGGTCCCCCGGAGGACCTCCGCAAAGGCGAGAACCCTTCCGGGCCGACTCGGCTGCCACGGGGTGTGCGCGACCGGGTTCATCGGGATGAGGTTCACGTGGGCGGGCTTCCCCCGCAGAAGGGCTGCGACCTCCCGGGCATCCGCCGGCGTGTCGTTGATCGCGTCGATCATCACGTACTCGTAGCTCACTCTCCGACCCGTCTGCCGGCCGTAGGCGGCGGCCGCGGCGACGACACCGTCGACGGGGTAGCGACGGTTCAGGGGCACGAGGACGTCGCGCAGTGCCGGCCGCGCCGCGTGCAGCGAGACGGCCAGCGTCCAGTGCGGGCGGAGCGCGGCCAGGTGCTCGATCGCTGGAGTCACGCCGCTCGTGCTGATCGTCAGGTGGCGGGCGCTGATCGCGCCCCGTCGAGGATCGCCGAGGGCGGACGCAGCGCCGACGACCGCGTCGAGATTGAGGAGGGGCTCGCCCATCCCCATGAACACGACATTCGTGACCCGGCGCCGGGTCGGGGCAAGCCGCCGATCCCAGAAGCGGACCTGGTCGACGATCTCGGCCGTGTCGAGGTCGCGCCCAAAGCCCAGCTCGCCCGTCGCGCAGAACGGACAGCCGACGGCACAGCCGGCCTGGCTCGAGATGCACACGGTCATCCGCTCCCGGCGCGCGCCGCGGGCGGGGTAGCGCATGAGGACCGACTCGACCAGGAGACCGTCGTCCAGCCGGTGGAGAGCTTTCTCGGTCATCCCCTCGTCGCCGGGCCGGACGGTCGTCTCGACGAGCGTGTCGGCCCGGAATGCGTCGTCCAGCTGAGCCCGGAGGGAGACCGGGAGGACGTGGATCGCGCGCATCGTCTCGGCGGATCGCGACCAGATCGCCTCGAACACCTGGCGGGTCCGATAGGCCGGCTCTCCGCGCCCGCTCATCCAAACGCCCAGCTCCTCGACGCCGACCCCGGCCAGGCCCGGCCGCGGATCGCGTTTGCCCGGTCGAGGGGAGTCGAAGAGCGGTCGCTCGCCGGTCGGCAGCAGGGCGCCCGTCGTCATCGCGGCGGTCATCCTAGCGCGGCAGGAAGGGCCCGGCTCCCGACGAGCCCTGGCCGCCCGCGCCGGAGCTCGGCCCCGGTCATCCGCCTGCCGCCAGAGGGTTGGACCTCGAGGAGCCGAAGCAGCCCGTCCGAGGCGACGAGGGCGATGCCCTCACCGTCGGGAACGAAGGTACCGGGAGGTGTCGGCACGGGCGGCTGGTCGGTAGCGGCCGCTCCGGGAGCCAGGAACGCGATCTCTTCGGGCAGGGCGGCGGACTCGGCGGCGAGGACGATCAGCCGGTCGAACCCCGTCTCGATGAACGAGCCCGGCCACGGCTGGAACGCGCGGACCTGGCGGGCGAGCTCCTCGGCCGAGCGCTGCGGATCGATCCGGCCATCCTCCCGGTTGAATGGCCGGGTAACCGTTGCGCCCTCCGATGGCTGAGGCCGCTCCGCGAGACGCCCCTCGAGCCACCCTTTCAGGCTCCGTCCGAGGAGCTGGGCGGCCTTCCGGGCAAGGAGCCCCTCGAGCTCGGGGGCCGTCTCGTCCCCGCGGAGGCGCTGCCGGCTGAGCGCGACGATCGGGCCGGTGTCGACGCCGGCGTCCATCCGGATCAGGCTCACCCCGGTCTCCCGATCCCCGGCCAGGATCGTGGCGGGGATGGGCGAGGCGCCGCGATGCCGGGGCAGGAGCGAGGGGTGGAGATTCAGGGCGCCGTGGCGGGGCACCTCGAGCAGCTCGGCCGGCACGATCTGCCCGTAATCGGCGAGGACGATCAGCTCCGGCTCCAGCGAGCGCAGCGTCGCGACCGCCTCGGGCGCGCCGAGCCTGGGAGGCTCGAGCAGCGTGAAGGGCAGCCGACCCTGGGCGCCGCGCCGCCCCTCGACCCAGCCGGCGACCGGCGACGGCCGGAGCTCATGGCCGCGCCCTGCAGGCCTCGGCGGCGCCGTCACGACGGCGACGAGCTCCAGGCGCGGATGTCGGGCCACGGCCTCGAGGATCGGGATCGCGAACGGCCCTGATCCCAGGAAGACGGTCCGCACGGGTGCCGGGCGCGCCGTGCGTGCCGGCCGACCGGTCGAGCGCGCAGCGTCCGCACTCACGCGAGCGGGGCCGTGACCTCCTCGGCCGACTCCTCGTCGGCGGTCCGGCCGACGGGGATCAGCTCGTCGAGCGAATCGAGGTAGTCGATGTAGAGCTTGCCGTCGAGATGGTCGACTTCGTGCTGGACTGCCCTGCCCAGGAGCCCGCCGCTGGCGAGCTTGATCCGGCGGCCGTGGCGATTCTGCGCCGCGACCCAGACGCGCTCCTTGCGGGTGACGTAGGCGACGTAGCCCGGGATCGAGAGGCAGCCCTCGAGGTCGCGATCCTCGCCGCTCGCTCGAACGATCCGCGGGTTGACGAGCTCATGCAGGCGACCCTCGACCTCGATCACGCAGGCCTGGAGGGCGACCCCGAGCTGGGGCGCTGCGAGGCCCACCCCGGGCGCGTCCCGCATCGTCTCGGCCAGGTCATCGAGCAGCTCGTGGAGGTAGTGGCCGAAGCTTTCGACCGGCTCTCCCTTCAGGCGCAACCGGGGATCGCCCAGGGTGACGATGGGCAGGACGCTCATGGGCGCCGAGTATAGCCGTGGCCCTTTTCCGGCCCGCCCAGCGCGGCCTCGGAGTCGGGTGGCTCGACGAGCGCTTTCGCCATCAGGTAGTAGGCCCCACCGGGCGGATAGTCAGGCAGCTCGCCCACGACGCGGTAGCCGTGCGCCTCGTAGAAGGGACGGGCCTGGAAGCTGTGCGTCTCGAGGTAGGCCCGACGGGCGCCCAGCCGCTCGGCCTCGGTCTCGGCATCGCGCAGGAGACGGTGACCCCACCCGTGACCGCGGAGGTCCGGGTCGACCCAGAGCGAGTCGACGTAGAACCAGCCTGCCCAGACCCAGCCGTGGGCGCCGCCTCGGAGGTTCCCGCCTCCGTCGCGCAGGCAGATCGTCACCGCGCCGCCAAACGGGATCCCGGTGACCGCCACGTTGTGGGCGTTGATCCGATCGTCGAGCTCACGCGCGACGTCGCGCGAGTCCGGCTCGCTCGAGAGTCGAAGGACGGGTGACCCGCCCTCGCTCAAAGCAGGCTTTCCGGGTCGACGTCAACGCTCCAGGGGGCACCCGGGTCCCCGCCGAGGACGGCGAGCGGATCCTCCCCCCGGATGATGACGGTGAACCGCCACCGACCGGCCCGGCGAGCGATGTAGGCCGGAGCCGGCCCGAGGACGGCAGCGGAGATTCCGAGCTCGCCGGAGCGCGCCCGGAGCCGTTCCACCATCCGCTTCCCCTCCCCCTCCGCGCGGGCGCGGTCCTCGTCGGCGACCGTCAGCTTCACGATCCGGCCGTAGGGCGGGGAGCCGAAGCGCCGCCGCGCGGCGAGCTCCGCCTCGTAGAACTCGTCGGCGCGGCCGCTCGCGACCGCGACGATCGCGGGGTGGTCTGGGAGGTAGGTCTGGATGATCGCGCGCCCGGGTCGCTCTCCTCTGCCGGCTCTCCCGACGGCCTGACTGAGCAGCTGGAACGTCCGCTCGACCGCGCGCTCGTCGGGGAGATTCAGCGCGACGTCGGCCGAGACGATCCCGACGAGCGTGACCTCCGGCACGTCGAGTCCCTTCGTGACGAGGCTCGTGCCGACGAGGACGTCCAGGTGGCCGTCGGTGAAGGCGTCCACGACCCGCTCCGCTGCCCCTTTGTGCTCGACGACGTCACGATCGAGCCTTCCCACGCGCAGGCCCGGGAACGTCAGGCGCAGCTCGCGTTCGACCCGCTGCGTGCCCCCGCCGAGGTATCGGATGCGCGGCGAGCCACAGGCCGGACAGCGCCGTGCCGGCGGGGCGCTCGCCCCGCAGTGGTGGCAGCGGAGGACGGACGCGTTCGCGTGGTAGACGAGCGGCCGCTGGCACTCCGGGCAGACCTGGACGTAGCCGCAGTCGCGACAAAGCACGACCGTGGCCGAGCCGCGGCGGTTGATGACGAGAACGGCGCGCTCGCCGGCCCGTGTGTCCAGCGCCTCGAGTGCAGCGAAGAGCGGACGAGAAAGGAGCCCGCGAACGCCCTCGGCGAGCTCCCGACGGAGATCGACGACGTGCACCTCTGCAGGCCGCCCGGCGAGCCGTTCCTCCAGGCGGATCTCGGTGAGCTCGCCCTGTCGCGCTCGCCCGACGCTCACGACGTCCGGCGTCGCCGACCCGAGCACGACGGGGGCACCGGCGAGGCGGCCGAGCTCGAGACAGACGTCGCGGGCCTGGTAGCGCGGCGTCCGATCGGACTTGTAGGCCCCGTCGTGCTCTTCGTCGACGATCACGACCCCCGGATCCGAGACCGGGGCCAAGGCAGCGATCCGTGTGCCGACGACGACCGGGACCGTCCCGCTCCGGACGCGGCGCCACTCGTCCGTCCGCTCGCCCGCGCCCAACGCGCTGTGGAGGACGGCCGGCTCGACGCCGAGCTCCCCCCGGATCCGATCGAGGAGCGGGACGGCGAGTGGGATCTCGGGCACGAGCAGGAGCGCCTGTCGACCCCTGGCCAAGGCACGCGCCACGAGGGCCGCGTAGACGGCCGTCTTGCCGCCCGCGGCCACGCCACGGAGAAGAAAGCCCTCCGGCAGGCCCGACTCGATCGCGCGGCCGATCCGCGCCACGGCCGAGGCCTGCTCCGGGCTCAGGGTCGCGTCCTCGGGAAGGGCACCGCGGACCGGCGCGGGCCGGCCCTCGAGCGCCCGGCGCTCGGTCAGCTCGACCGAGAGCTCGACGAGGCGCCGCCGGGCGAGGCCGCTCAGCGCCGAGGCGCCGTGACGGCGGGCGAGATCGGCCGCGCTCATGGGGCCGTCGCCGTGACTGATCATCTCGGCGAGGAGGGCCCGCTGCCGGGGCCCGAGGCGGCGCACCTGGGGACTGCCGCCGCCCTCGTCCTGCGCAGCGGCCGCCGCGCGTCCCTCGGTCGTGAGATTGACCCGGCGCTCGAGCCTGGGCACGCTCGTCGGGGCGAGCAGCTCCCAGTCGAGTCGGACCGCGCCTCGTCGCTCGAGGGCACGAAGCCTCTGAAGCACCGGCGCCCGGGAGCCGCCCCGGGCGAGCCGGGCGACGTCGACCCCTCCGGCCCCGGCCTCCGCCAGTCGTTCCAGGAGCGCGCGGTCCTCGGCACCGGGCGATCCGGCCTCCCACGGGCCGGCAGCGGGCGAGCCCGCCGGCTCGCTGGCGAGCCGGGCGACGAGGGCGAGGCGCTCGAGCAACCCGGGCGGAAGCATCGCTCGGACGACATGCGCGGGCGGGGCCAGGTACCGCTCCGCGATGACCCCGGCAAGCGCCAGCTGGAGCGGGGGGAGGAGGGGGCCGTCCGAGCGGACGCGCTCGAGGACCGGCTTCAGCGCGACCCCCGTTGGAGCGTCACCTTCCTCGAGCACGATCCCGAGTGCCCGCCGCCGGCCGAACTCGACGAGCACCACCTCCCCGGGACGGAGATCGGCCAGTCGCTGCGGGACCTCGTACGTGTAGGTCCGGCCGGCCGGCACGCCGGCCGCATCCACCGCGACCTCGACGTGGCGCGACACCGCGGCGAGGTCGGGCACCGGGCTAGAGGGCGATGCGGCGGTCGGCGTGGCGCGCTCGCTCGGCGGTGATGATCCCGTCGATCTGGTCGGCCGTCCGCTCGGCCTGGCCGGTCTCGTTGATGAGGACGTAGTCGTAGTCGTCCTGGTGCGCGAGCTCGGTCGCGGCGTCTCGGCGGCGCCGGTCCTGCTCCTCCGGCGTCTCCGTCCCGCGGTCCCGCAACCGCCCGATCAGCTCCTCGAGCGACGGTGGCGCGACGAAGATCCGAAGCGCATCGGGGACCTGTTCCTTGACCGTCTCGGCCCCGCGCACGTCGATCTTCAGGACGGTGTCTCGGCCCGCCTCGAGCGCCCCGCCGACCTGGTCGCGAGGCGTACCCGCCCAGTGACCGTGGACCTCGGTCGCCTCGAGGAAGGCGCCCTGCTCCTTCATCGCCGCGAACTCGTCCTCCGAGACGAAGTGGTAGTCGACTCCGTCTGTCTCCGCAGGCCGGCGCTCACGTGTCTTGTAGGTCACGACGAAGTGCCGTTCGGCGGAGGGATGGCGCCGTTTGAGCGCGCGGATGATCGTGTCCTTTCCGACACCCGAAGGGCCCGAGATGATGACGAGCATTGCCCCCGGTGCTCCGACGTAGGGGCGTCGCTCCAGGCCCACGATGCGTCCCGGCCCCGGTCAGGCGCTCTTCGAGGCGCCGGGGCCGCGGAGGGCGTCGAGCGGGCGCTCGAGCTCCAGGGGCAGCGGCGCCGTGATGCGGATCAGGCGATCCCCGCCCCGGGCCGGAAACTCGATCCGCCAGGCGTGGAGGAAGAGCCGCTCCAGGCCGAGTGGGCCCTGCCGTACGCGCCCGGTCGCGTAGACGGGATCGCCCGCCACGGCGTGGCCGATCGAGGCAAGGTGGACGCGCAGCTGGTGCGTCCGGCCGGTGACGAGATCGAGCTCCAGGAGCGTCCAGCCCTCGAACCGCTCGCGGACGCGGTAGCCCGTCACGGACGGCCGGCCCGTGGCCACGATCGCCATCCGCATCCGGTTGCGAGGATCGCGGCCGATCGGCGCCTCGATCCGTCCGAGCTGCGCCCCGACCGAGCCGCCGACGAGGGCGAGGTAGCGCTTCTTCATCCGCCGGCTCTTCAGGAGCGACATCAGGTGCGCCTGGGCCGCGTCGTGCTTCGCAACGACGAGGACGCCACTCGTGTCGCGGTCGAGACGGTGCACGAGACCGGGCTTCTCGACGCCGGCGATCCCGCCGTACGACGAGTGATCGGCCCGCGCGAGGAGCGCGTTGACGAGCGTGCCGGACGGGTGGCCCGGCCCGGGATGTGTGACGAGACCCGCCGGCTTGTCGACGGCCAGCACGTCGTCATCCTCGTAGAGGACGGCCAGGGGGATCTCCTCCGGCTCGACGTGCCAGGCCCGGGGCTCGGGAACGTCGAGGACGAGCTCTGCGCCGGCGTGGAGTGGCGTGTTCGCGCGGACTCGCAGGCCGCCCTCCGTGAGACGCCCCTCCGCGATCAGGCGCTGGACGTACGAGCGGGAGAGCCCGGAGGCGTCGGCGACGAACCGATCGGCCCGGCCGCCCGCGATGCCGTCCGGGACGCGGACGGTCACCCGGCCGGCCACATCACCGACCCGATGGATCTGTGGCCCGGGAGCCGGCTGCGAACCGGTTCCGCCTCGGTGCGGGTGCGTCGGGCTGGGGCGTCCTCGCCGGTGGCATTCGGAAGCCGGGAACCGCGGCGAGCCGGTCACCGCCGACCGCGAGCAGGATGAGGAGCGCGACGGCGATGCTGATCGACGCGTCGGCGACGTTGAAGGTGTACCAGCGGAGACCGTCCACGCCGAGATCGACGAAGTCGATGACGTGGCCGAGCCGGATCCGGTCGATGAGATTGCCCAGGGCCCCTCCGAGGAGGAGCCCGAGCGCTACGGTGAGCGCCGGCGGACCCTGCGCACCGGAGCGCCACTGGTAGACGACGATGCCGGCCGCGACAAGGACGCTGGCAACGGCGAGGAACGGCGCCCCGCTGCCGAGCAACCCGAAGATCCCGCCGTCGTTGTACGTCTTCGCGATCCTGACCAGGTCGCCCACGATCTCCGAGGGAGGCGCGAGGCCGCTCCGGGGCGCATGGATCCATGCCTCCGGGAACGCTGCGTCGACCCAGGCCTTCGTGAGCTGATCGGCCAGGAGGACGACGAGGGCGAGGCCGGCGAACGCCGTCCACCGGGTCCAGCCGGCTGCCGGCGCTGCCGCCTCGTGCGCGTCGGTCACGCCGCGATGCTAGCCGGTCCGCTCGCGCCGTCGAAGCGCAATCGTGGCCGCGCCACCGTCGAGCTCGACGGTCGTCGACGGGAGCCCCGGCGGCGGCGGCTGGTGGTGGATCGCATCCGCCAGCGTCTCGACGGCGACTCCCTCGAGGAACGGGGCCAGCCCCGCCAGCAGTCCATCGCGAGCGTCGAGCCAGACCTCGATCCGATCGTCGAGCGCGAGCTCGGCCTGCTTGCGCAGGTCCTGGACCGCCCGCTGCAGCTCCCGTGCGTCGCCCTCGGCGCGGAGCTCGTCGGTGATCGTCGTGTCGAGCGCCACGACGATCCCTCCGTCGTGCTCGATCGCCATGCCGGCCCGCGGGACGGCGAGGATCTCCACCTCGTCTGGGGCGAGCTCCGTGCCGGCCAGCCGGACGCGACCGTCGGGGAGGAGCTCGAAGTCGTTGCTGCGGGCCGCGGCCATGATGTCCGGGATCGCGCTGCCCCGACCGCGGCCGCCGAGCACGGGGAGGAGCGGTCGCACTCGCCGCTGGACGAGCTCCGACTCGTCCCCGATCAGCTCGACCTCACGCACGTTCAGCTCGTCGCGGAAGAGGTCGAGGAGTCCGCTCCGATCGGCCTCCGACCGGGCCGCGAGGATTCCCGCCGGCAGCGCCAGCCAGACCCGAGCGAGCGGCTGGCGGATCCGCAGGTGGGAGCGCGAGCGGATCGTTCGCCCCAGTTCCACCGCGCGGAGGATCGCCGCCATCGCCTCCTCGAGGTCGTCGTCGCGGATCGCAGCCAGCTCTTCGTCCGGCCATCTCGTGAGATGGACCGACTCGGGCCCTCCCGGGGCGACTCCGGCAACGAGCACCTGGTGGAAACGCTCGCTCAGGAACGGCAGCGTGGGCGCGAGGATCCGGGCCAGGTCGGCGAGTGTCCGGTGGAGTGTCGCGAAGGCGCCGCGGCGCGCCTCGTCGTCGCCGCGCGAGAAGCGCCGCCGACTCCGCCGGAGATACCAGGTCGAGAGCTCCTCGACGAAGGCCGCGATCCTCAGGGCGGCGGCGCGTGCATCGAAGCCCTCGAGGTCGACTCGTGTCTCGGCCGCCAGGCGTCCCAGGCGCGAGAGGATCCAGCGGTCGAGTAGCGCGCGCCTGCCGTCCGGCTCGAGCGGACCGCCCGCCTCCGCCCCTGGGCGCCAGTCACCGAGTCGGGCATACCTCACGAAAAAGCTGAAGACGTTCCAGAGGACCAGCAGCTCGCGGCGCGCCTCGTCGGCGATGTGATAGCCGAAGCGCATGTTGTCCTCGGGCCGCTGGAGCGCGAAGAGCCAGCGCATGACATCGACGCCCATCCGCTCGGCCGCCTCGTCGAAGTCGATCGCGTTGCCCCAGCTCTTGTGCATCGGTCGCCCCTGCTCGTCGACGAGCAGGGCGTAGCCGAGGATCGTCCGGAACGGTTCCTCGCGGCGGAGGACGGTGCTCATCGCGAGCAGCGCGTAGAACCAGTTCCGGAACTGGCCGGGGAAGCTCTCGGTGACGAAGTCGGCCGGGAACCAGCGTTCCCAGTAGGCCCGGTCCTCGCGGTAGTGGAGCGTCGAGAAGGGCACGATCCCGGCGTCCAGCCAGGGATTGCCCACGTCCGGGATCCGCGCCACGGGCTCGCCACACCCGGGGCAGGCGATCTGTACGGCGTCGACCCAGGGACGGTGCGGGGTGTGGCCCTCGAATTCCTCCCAACCCTCGATCGCGCGCTCCCGCAGCTCCTCGCGTCCACCGATCACCTCGAAGCTGCCGCAGCGCGCGCAGTCGTAGATCGGCAGCGCGAGCCCGTAGTAGCGCTTCTTGCTGATCATCCAGTCGTGCATGTTCAGGAGCCAGTCGAGCTCGCGCTCGTAGCCGAAAGCGGGGATCCAGCGGATCCGATCGATGATCTCCACGATCTGGTAGCGCAGGCTCGCCTCGACCTGCTCCTGTGAAAGCGTCCCGCGAGGCTGGTCGTAGACCGGACCCATGGAGATGTACCACTCGTCGACGAGCCGGAAGACGAGCGGCGTGCCGCAGCGCCAGCAGTGCGGGTAGCGGTGGACATAGGGTTCGAGGCGGTAGAAGCGGCCGCTCCGGCGCAGATGGTCGACGATCGGCTCGACCGAGTCACGCACGTCCGTCCCGCTCAGGGCGGCGAATCCATCGACGAAGACACCGTCCTCGTCGAGCGGTGCGACGATCGGCAGGCCGAGGGCCCTGCCAAGCTGGAAGTCCTCCGCGCCGCAGCCGGGAGCGACGTGGACGATCCCGGTCCCCTCCTCTTCGCCCACCTCGTCCCAGGGAACGACGCGGTGGACGTACGGGGCCTTCCCGGGCGCGGCGCCGTTACCACCGCCGGCAAACGCCTCGCGCACGGCGGGCAGGTCGTCGAACGGACCCTCGTAGGTCCAGCCGACGAGATCGCTCCCCGGCCGCTCCTCGAGCACCTCGAAGGGAGCGTCGAGCGCCTGGCGAAGCGTTCCCTTGCCCAGCCACAAGCGCCGGTCCCCCTGCGCGACGAGCACATAGGCGAGCTCGGGCCCGACCGCCGCCGCGACGTTCGAGGTCAGCGTCCAGGGCGTCGTCGTCCAGACGAGCAGCGACTCCCCGGGCCGTTCCCGAAGCGGGAACGTGACGGTCAGGCCGGGGTCCTGGCGATCCTGATAGCCCTCGTTCATCTCCATCTGGCTGATGCCCGTCCCGCAGCGGGCGCACCAGGGCATCGTGTCGTGCCCCTTGTAGAGCCAGCCCCGCCGATGGCACTCCTTCAGGAAGCCCCAGATCAGGTCGTTGTTCTCGTTCGAGAAGGTGAAATAGCTCCCGCCAAGTTCGGGCATCCCGAGCCGCCCCACGATCATCTCGACGGTGTCCGTGACCGGACCGCGCGGTCCCTCGACGGTCACGATCCGCCCGGGATCCTCGGCCAGGAGGTCGCGTAGCCGGCGGAGCTCGCCGGGATCGTTCCAGTCCATCCACATCCCGAGCCGGATCGACTGCTCGGTCTGCATCGCGGCATACGTCAGGACGCGGCGCTTGCAGAGGCTGACGAACTCGGCGATGCCGAGGCGTTCGATGTCGCGCTTGCTCGTGAACCCCAGCTCGCGCTCCGCCTCGACCTCCACCCAGAGACCCTGGCAGTCGAAGCCGTTCTGCCAGCGCTGGTCGTAGCCCAGCATCGCCCGGAAGCGCTGGAAGAGGTCCTTGTAGGTCCGGCCCCAGGCGTGGTGGACCGCCATCGGGTTGTTGGCGGTGATCGGTCCGTCGAGGAACGACCAGGTCGGGCCGCCGCGGTTCTGCGCTCGCAGCAGCTCGAACGTCTGCCGCTCGTGCCAGAGGCGCAGGATGTCGTGCTCGAGGGCGGGAAAGTCGGGTTGCCCGCCCACCGGCGGGAACGGT
Organism: Candidatus Limnocylindrales bacterium; assembly: GCA_036002405.1. Classification (GTDB taxonomy): domain Bacteria; phylum Chloroflexota; class Limnocylindria; order Limnocylindrales; family CSP1-4; genus DASYTK01. Next base: position 12,523 of record DASYTK010000045.1, on the reverse strand, counting down.
GACTCGGGGGTCATCGCTGGCGAGGATAACGGAATCAGGGGCCCCGACCGGGCGGAGCGAACGGAGGTTCTATCATCCGCCGCGTGCTCCACCGACTCGTTCCGGCCGGCCATCGCTCGGCGTTCGCGGCCTGTTTCCTCTCGTTCGTCTTTCCCGGCCTGGGCCAGGCGTATGCGGGGCTCGCCCGCCGGGCGCTGATCTTCGCGGTGCTGCCCGCCCTGGGCCTGGTGGCTCTCCTCCTCGCCGCGGCTACCCCGACCGGTCGGACCCAGCTGCTCGCCAGCCTGGCCAGCCCGACGTTCCTGCTGACCCTGCTCGCTCTCGACGTCGGGCTGCTCTTCTATCGCGCCCTGGCCGTCGTGGACGCGTACCGAGCCGCCGACGCGGCGAGTGATCCGAGCACCAGCCCCGGCCGGGAGCTGCTCCCCCCGATCCCGTCCCGGATCCTCTCGCTCGCCGGCCTGGGCGCGGTCCTGCTCGTGCTGGCCGGCGGTCACCTGGCGGTGGCCCGCTTCGACCTCCTCGCCTACGACCTCGTCACCGGCATCACGACCTCACGGCCTACGTTCCCGAGCGCCAATCCCCAGGGCGGCCTCCCCGGCCAGGGAGGGAGTCCGACCCCGGGGGACTCGGCCGGGGCGAGCGGAACAGCCCGACCGAGCGGCTCCACAGACACGCGGCCGACGCCGCCGGCCGGCGGACGATCGAGTCCCACAGATGGCTCGAGCGGGGCCGCCCCATCCGCAGCGACGCCGCCCGCGACCCCCCTGTCCGACACGCCCCAGCCGAGCACCCCCGCCCAGTGGGACGGCTCGGGGCGGCTGAACGTGCTCCTCGTCGGCAGCGACTCCCATCCGGAGCTCTCTGCGGACCACTACCTGACCGACACTCTCATCGTCGCCTCCGTCGACCCGCAGACGAAGGCGGTGGCGATGTTCAGCGTGCCGCGCGACACCATTCGCGTCCCGCTCCCCGCCTCGTGGCCCGCCTACGCCGCCTATGGCGGTTCGTTCCCTTACAAGATCAACACGCTCTGGTACCGCGCCAGGCAGAACCCGCAACTATTCCCCGGTGACGACGCGGACCGCGGCTACGTTGCGATCAAGGGCGCGATCGGCGAGCTCCTCGGCCTGCCGATCCATTACTTCGTCGAGGTCAACTTCGAGGGCTTCAAGACGGTCGTCGACACCGTGGGAGGCGTCACCGTCGACGTCCAGGTCCCCGTTTCGGACGATCACTACCCGGCCGAGGACGGGCGGGGGTCGCTCAATATCTATATCCCCCCGGGCATCCAGCACATGGACGGCGCGCAGGCCCTCGCCTATGCCCGCGCCCGCACGAAGACCTCCGACTTCGACCGCGCGGGGCGGCAGCAGCGGCTCGTCCGTGCCCTTCGCGATCGGGTCGATCTCGCGAGCCTGCTCGTCCCCGGCCGGCTGGAAGCGCTCGTGGGCGCCCTCAAGGAGGCGATCCGGACGGACGTGCCCGCAGAGATGCTGCCGCGGCTCATCACCCTGGGACAGGAAGTGGACGTCGGGAGGGCGCGGTCGCTCGTCTTCTCGCCGCCGCGGTACGGGACGGAGTGCCTCGAGTGCTACAACATCCGCCCGAACGTCCAGGCGATCCGGATGGCCGTGGAGCAGGCGATCGCCCCGGATCCGGCGGCGAGCGCCTCGCGAGAGGCCCTCGTCGCGGAGGGTGCCGTGATCTGGGTCGCGGACGGCGGGAGCGGTCCCGAACGGGCGAGCGCAACGGCGGCCTATCTCGCCGCGAGCGGGCTTTCGGCGAGCGTCCCGACGACGGTCACGGCGCCGCCCGCTCCCGACACGGACACCGCGAGCGTCACCGTCTACAACGGCGCCGAATGGCGGATCCCCGAGACGCTCGGGCTGCTCGAGCGGATCTTCGGCGTCGAGGCGATCACCGCCAGCGATCCGGCCGTCGCGGCCGACGTCGTCGTGACGACGGGCCCCACGGCACCGGCACTCGCGCCCGCTCAGTGAGGCTCGCCCCAGCTCGGGGTGCGCCTAGGCCTTCTCCGTGACGCGGTACTCCAGGTAGCGCCCCGTCAGCAGCCGCATCTGCGCGTCCAGCGCGGGCAGATTGCTGAAGAGGACGCCCACGATCGGCACGGCAAGCCACTCGAGGTAGGTCAGGAGACGCCGGAATGGGCTCCAGCCGGCTGGCCGACGGGGCGCGATCCGGTCCTCGATGTAGACGAGCAGGACGAGGATGCAGAAGGCGATCGTCAGCATCGTCGCCGTGTAGAAGGGCAGGTTCTGCCCCAGGGTCGTCTGGCGGAAGGCCGGGTTCAGGAAGAGCGGCAGGTTCGAGCCGAAGATCAGGACGAACGGCGCGATCGCCCAGTTGATGTGGTCGGACCAGAGGTCGGCCAGGCGATGGATCCGGCGGCGGAGTGGGATCTCGGGGTGGGTCAACGCCTGGTGGACGTAGTACGGGATGTCCGTCACCCCCCAGGCCCAGCGGCGGATCTGCATGTATTGCTGCGCGAGGCTGCGGGGGTACGAGCGCGCCCGGACGGCGTCGCCGTAGATCGGGATGAAGAGCGGCTCGGCCCGGAACTCGCCGGCGTAGGTGAAGAAGCTCCGCCAGTAGAACCGTGAGTCCTCGGGGATCGCATCGGTCGCCCAGTAGCCCACCTCGTGGACCGTCTTGAGGCAGACCGCATAGGAGCTGAAGCTGACGAGGCGCTCGGGGGTCAGCGCGCGCCACATCTGGAGGTGGGTCGCGCCGACGGCCACGAGGCGCACCGGGGTCGGCACCTCCCACAGGTTGTTGTGGAACATCGGCACCGGCTGGTAGAGCCGCCGCCACCGCTCCGGGTCGGTGGCGAACCGGTGAGCGAGGTAGACGAAGTACTTTCGATGCACGCGGTAGTCCGAATCGAGGTCGGTGACGATCACGCGGGCTGGGTCGTAGCCAAGGCCGACCAGCTCGCGGTAGAGCCAGCGCCCGCCGTAGGCCATCGCACTCGACTTGCCGATCACGATCCCCGGCTCGAGCGGGTCGAGGACATGGAAGAAACGGCCGAACCGGTCGCCGAAGACCTCCTGGAGGCGGGCCACGTTCTCGCGACCCGGCAGGTCCGTCTCCCGCGTGATGATCGCGATCAGCTTGCGCTCGACCGGCCAGTCCGCCTCCGCCAGCGCGCGTACGGTCTCGTAGACCTTTTCGTACGGCTCCGTGTAGGTCGGGATCAGCGCGACCTGGACGAGGCTCGAGGGATCGAGCGGCTCGATCCCCGCTACGCGCAGCCGGCGCAGCTCGGTCAGCTCGGCGCGAAGCGCGCGACAGACGCGCCGGCCACCTCGAGCGGCCCGCCACCGCCGGCGCCGCCGAAGCTCGTCCACCCGTGCCTCGACGGCGGCAAGCCGCGTGGCCAGCGCACGTTCGCGACCGGCCGGATCGGCGAGGCCTGCCAGCCGCTCGCGCCAGTCGACCTCCACGACCTCGCGGATCCGGACGAAGCAGAGGAGGACGCTGAAGCAGAGGGCGAAGGCCTTGAACAGCCAGTAGAAGTCAAAGGAAAGGACGAACCAGGCGACGAGCTCGGGGAAGCGGAACGAGAGCGCGACCGGCACGAGGATGAGAGCGAGGGTGACGACACCCGGCAGGATCTCGAGCAGGCGGTGATAGCGAGGCGGGCGCGTGACCCGCTCGGTGGGCGGCGAGGGAGGCTGTCCGACGAGCTCGGCTCGTGCGACGGTCGTCTCGATCGCAAAGGGGTCGGCCGGCGCCGATGCGGCCGCGACGTCCCGGGTGCCAGCGGTCGTGGCCATGGGCGACGGCCGATCAGTAGATCGGCGTCAGCCAGTGGGCGTAGGCCGGCAGCCGTCCTCTGACGGCGTCGAAATAAAGATCTCGCAGGCGGGCGCCGATCGGGCCGATCCGCCCCTCCCCGATCGCGCGGTGGTCGATCGACACGACCGGTGAGACCTGCGCCCCGGTGCCGCAGAGGAGGACCTCCTCGGCGACGTACAGCTCCGAGCGATCGATCGGGCGCTCGACGACGTCGATGCCGAGCTCCGTCCGGGCCAGCTCGATGAGCGCGGTGCGCGTGATCCCCTCGAGGATGTCGTCGCTCACCGGAGGCGTGACGAGCTTCCCGTTGCGGACCATGAACAGGTTCTCGGCGCTCCCCTCCGAGGCGTGTCCGTCGAGCGTCAGGACGATCGCCTCGTCGTAGCCATTCAGTTGTGCTTCGGTCTTCGCAAATGCGCTGTTCACGTAGGCACCGACGATCTTTGAGCGGGCGGGGATCGAGATGTCGCTGTTCCGCCGCCACGAGACCGTCATCGCGCTGATCCCGCGCGTCGTGTCGATGTAGTCGCCGAAGGGGAGGCAGAAGACGATGAGGCGATGCTCGAGGTTGTGCAGCCTCACGCCGATCGCCTCGGTCGACTTGAAGAGCGAGGGCCGCACGTACGTGTCCTCGCGGAAGCCGTTCCGCCGAAGCAGGTCGGCCGTCAGCTCGACCATCGCCTCGGGCGGGCCGGGCAGGTCCATGAACATCACCCGCGCCGAGGCGGCCATCCGTCGATAGTGCTCGAGCAGGAAGAGCCCGAAGAGCTGGTCCTGGTCCTCGTTCCAGTAGGCGCGGATGCCCTCGAAGATCGCCGTTCCGTAGAGGAAGGCGTGCGTCATCACGCCGATCTTGGCCTCGGCGAGGGGGACGAACTCTCCGTCGTACCAGCAGACGAGCGCCCGCTCGGCCGGGAGAGCGCCGCTGGAGTCGCCGGTCGCGGCGGCCGCTCGGCCCTCCGCGCGCTTCCCGGTCAGCATGGCCCGGCGAGTATAGCCCTAGACCATGCCCGAAACTGCCAGGCCGACGAGCCCGAGATAGAGAAGGTAGAACGGTCCGCCAACGAGCAGGCCCCGCCCGGTGAGGCGGGCCCTCCGCGACATCGGGAGGAAGATCGCGGCCGTCGACAGGAAGGCGATCCCCGCCGAGGCGAAGGGCACGAGGCTGTCGGCGGTGACGCGCCAGGCCTCGCCGGCGAAGAGCAGCGCGACGACCGTCGGGATGCAGGACTGGAAGACCATCGCCCCGGTGATGTTGCCCATCGCCAGGGTGTCCTTCCCCTGGCGAACCCAGAGGATGCTGTTGAACTTCTCGGGCAGCTCCGTGGCGATCGGGGCGATCACGAGGGCGAGGATCGCTGGGGCGATGGAAAGCTGCTCCGCGAGGTGCTCGACCGCGTCGACGAAGACGACCGCCCCCCCGATGATCAGGCCGAGGGCGAAGACCACCTGGAAGCTCACGATGCGCAGCCGGGGGGCGGCGGGGTCCTCGCGATGGCCGGCGAGGTCGAGACGGCCGAAACGAAGCGGCGCGAGGTCGGCCGCATCGACGTCCGGATCGGCCTCGAAATGGTCCTTGACGTAGAGGCCATAGATCGCCAGCAGGAGCGCCGCCGCGACGAGCCGCAGCGGACCGAGCTCGGGGGGGACGAAGGCCACGGCGACCGCGACGGCATAGGCGACGAAGAAGAAGCGGATGTCCTTGCCCAGGACGACCGCGTCGACCGGCATCGTGTCGCCACCGGGGCGGCTTCGCGCCTGGACGAGCACGGCGACGCCGGTCACGAACATCGCCAGCGTCGAGAGCATGAAGGGCGCTCCCAGGATCGCGCCGACCCCGACCTCGTTGCCGGCCTCCCTCGCAGCCTCCGAGCCACGGGCGCTGAAGAGGATCGCGACGATCGGGATCATCGTCTCGGGCAGGGCCGTCCCCACGGCGGCGAGGACGCTCCCGACCGCGCCCTCGGCGAGGTTCAGCTTCCGTCCGAACCACTCGATCCCGTTCGTGAAGAGCTCCGCCCCGGCGAGGATGACGACGAACGCGACGAGGAGGAGGAGGACGTCCACGGGCTCTCCAGAGTAGCCGCTCGGCGGCAGGTTCCGTCCGAGGCCTAGCTGGTGAGGAGCGCGACGACGGCCGAGGCGGCCAGCACCGTGAGGACCCCGGCCGCAACGAGGGCCGCCCGCCGGTCCCCCTGGCGTGCGAAGCCGAGGCAGGCCACGGCCGTCCTCGCCGTCGGCAGGCAGAGGCCGAGCAGGAGCCCCAGCCAGAGGACCCCTTCCGGCCGCAGGGCGACGAGGTCGGCGACGAGGCGGCCCGGATCGAGCGCCGGCCCGGGCTCGGCGAGCGGTCCTCGGCCGGTGGCGATCATCAGGCCGCTCCCCAGGACGACGAGCCCGAGGACGAGGAGGGTCCCGCCCGAGAGGAGCCGGCTGACCTGCTCGACCGTCGGATCGGGGCCCTCGTCCCGAGCCGGGCCCTGGATGGGGCTCACCGCGCCGGACCGAGCAGCGAGATCCCGAGCGCGCGTGCGGCCATCTCGAGGGCGACGTAGCCCAGGACGAGGACGAAGAGGAGGCGCAGGACCCCGACCGGCACCCTGCCGGCGGCCCGAGACGCACCCGCCGCCCCGACGAAGACGCCGACGACGACCGGACCGGCGAGGAGGGGATCGACCGCTCCCCTCGCGAGGTAGAGCAGCGCGCTCGCCGAGGCGGTCACACCGATCATCAGGTTGCTCGTCGCGGTCGCAACGCGGAGCGGCACGCCCATCACGAGATGCATCGCGGGCACCTTCACGGTCCCCCCGCCGACCCCCAGCAGGGCCGACACGATCCCCGCGAACCACGACAGGACGAGGCCCAGTGGGAGCCGCCGGACGCCGTAGCCGGAGCCACCGAGCGTGGCGGCGTAGCCCACCCAGGCGTCCGTGTCGTCGGCCGCCTGAAGGACCGTCTCCGACGCCCCGGCGGGCAGCTCGTCGAGCCCCGGGGCGCGATCGGTGGAACGCGATCGCAGCATCGAGGTCGCCGTGTAGACGAGCAGGATCGCGAAGGCCCCGGCGAGGAGCCGATCAGAGACGGTGAAGGCGACCAGACCACCGACCAGAGCGCCGAGAGCCGTGGCGAGCTCGAGCGTGAGACCCAGCCTGAGGTTCGCGAGGCGCTGGCGGAGGTAGACCGCGGCCCCGGCCGAGGAGGTCGTGATGACGGCCAGGAGGCTGACCGCGACCGCCTCTCGGAAGGGCACGCCGAAGCCCAGCGTCAGCAGCGGCACGATGAGGATCCCCCCGCCCAGCCCGAGGAGAGCCCCGAAGACGCCCGCCAGCAGGCCGCCGGCGGCAAGCAGGAGGGTCACCTCCACCGCGCGGCACTCGCTGGTCGAGCGGCGGGAGGGAGGCTCAGGGTCGTTCGGGGATCAGACGCGTAGGTGCTGCGGCGCGTAGGGAAGGAGCGCCACGTGCCGGGCGCGCTTCAGCGCCACCGAGAGCTCGCGCTGGTGCTGCGCGCAGGTCCCGGTCTTCCGTCGGGGCTCGATCTTCGCGCGCTCCGAGAGATACCGCCGGAGCCGGTTGACTTCCTTGTAGTCGATCTGGACGGTCTTGTCGGCGCAGAAGGCACAGACCTTCCGGCGACGGCGGTCCCGGTAGTAGTCGTCTCGCTTACGCGAGCGGGCGGATGGCATTTGTGCTCGGTCGCTCCTCTCTGGGGCCTCGGCGCTTGCCTAGAAGGGCAGGTCGTCCAGCTCTTCGGCCGGAGCTTCGGCCGGAGCTTGGGCCGGCGGCTCGGCGGCGGCCGGGCGTTCGTGTCGGGCCGGTCGCGGCTCGGCAGGGGCCTGCGCTCGGGCTTCGCCGCCCTCAGCGCCTTCCTCGACCGGGCGCCGGTCGAGGGCCGTCACGGTGTTCGCGATCAGCTCGGTCGTGTACCGCTTCTGGCCGTCCTGGCCCTCCCACTGGCGAGTCTGGAGGCGGCCCTCGACGTAGACCTTCCGACCCTTTCGGAGGTACTCGGCGGTCCGCTCGGCGAGCGGTCCCCAGGCCACGATCCGGAACCACTCGGTCTCTTCCTGCCACTCCCCCTGCTGGTCGCGGTAATTGCGGTTGACGGCCACGGTGAACTGGGTCACGGGCTGGCCGCTGGGCGTGTAGCGCATCTCGGGATCGCGTCCGAGATTGCCGATGATCATGCACTTGTTCAGGGACACGACTCCGCCTCCCAGCCGCCCCGCGGCGCTACTCGATCGCAGCCGGAGCCGCTTCGGTCTCCGACTCGTCGATGACCTCTGTCTCCGGCTCGGGCTCCTCCTCCGGCGGCGGGGCCGTTTCCTCTGCCTCGGCGCGATCGGCGAGCGCCGGGCGACGTGCGCCGGCCGGGCGCTCGATCCGCGTGACGAGGTGCCGCATGACCTCCTCGGTGATGCCCAGGGAGCGCTCGAGCTCGGTGACGAAGACCGCCTCGGCATCGAAGACGAGCAGGTGGTACGAGCCCTCGCGGTACTGCTTGATCGGGTAGGCCAGGCGCCGTCGGCCCCACGGGCTGACCTTGACGATCTGGCCTCCGGCGGTGCCCACGGAACGCGTGATCCGGTCGATCGTCGCCTGCGTCCGGTCGTCAGGGACGTCCGGACGGAGGACAAGCATCAGTTCATAGCGACGCATCCGCCGTGATCGCTCCTTCCATCGGGGAACGCCCCGCTCGCCCGACCTGGCGGCCTCGGCGGCGGAGCTGAACGGAGCCCGGTCCGTGAGGCCGGGGCGACAGGCGGGCAGTATACCTCGCTCGCCCTCCCGCCTCAGCGGAGGGTCTCGTCCGAGCCCGAGGCGCTAGGTGAATCGACCGCGAGCGGGTGGGACGTCGCGCCGATTGCCCGTCCGAGCGGCGAGCGCTAGCGTCGGTCGGCGATGCCAGCCCTCGAGGACTACTACCGCGTGCTCCAGGTCGTGCCGGAAGCGGATCACGAGGTCATCCGCGCCGCCTATCGGGCGCTGGCGACGAAGTACCACCCGGACGTGCCCGGCGGGTCGACGGAGCGGATGGCCGCCCTCAACGCCGCCTGGACGGTGCTCAGGCACCCGAGGACGCGCTCGGTGTACGACGGCAAACGCCTGGCAACGGCGGGCGCCGAGAACGGGCGCGGGCCCCGTGATCGCGAAGCTACCCGGGATCCAGAGCCGATGAGGCGGGCGACCGGCCGTCGACCCGATTCCTCCTCGGTCCTGGACTTCGGCCGGTATGTCGATTGGTCGATCAAGGACCTCGCTCGGCACGATCCGGACTATCTCGAGTGGCTGATCCGAACCCCGAATGGCCGTCGCTTCCGCAACGAGGTCGAGGCCGCCCTGGCCGCTCGCGCCCCGGCGGCTGCACGGGCCGAGCCGGTCAAGGCCCGTCGCCACCGCCGTTTCTGAGGCGGCCGCAGCCTCCGGGCTGCTGCGCTGCCGTGCCGGGTGTCACTAGCGCGAAAGCACCCCACACGTGTCGTGGTGCCGAAGCAGGGGTTCGAACCCTGACGCCCTCACGGGCAGCGGAGTTTAAGTCCGCCGCGTCTGCCTGTTCCGCCACTCCGGCGGTGTCAGTCTAGTCGGCCTCGGTGGCACGGAGGGCCAAGGCGGGTTACGATGCGCGCTCGCCCAGGATGCGCCGCGGCCGGCGCGGTCCACCCCCAGCTATTCACCGAGGGATCCACCGTGACACGTCGCGCTCGACTCGCCGCCCCGGCCCTGCTCGCGTTCGCCCTGGCGGCCTGCCAGACGGGCGCGCCCACCGCGTCCTCGCCCCCCGCATTCCCGAGCCAGCCCCCGAGCGCCGCGCCCACGGCGGTCGAGTCGGAAACGCCGCCCGAGTCGGCTCTTCCCAGCCTGCCCAGCGGCTTCCCGAGCTTCGTGCTCCCCTCGTTCACGCGGGCCGAGGATCTCGAGGCGATCCTGCCCGACGAGCTGGGCGGCACCACCCTCCAGAAGTTCAGCTTCCGTGGCAGCGACCTCTTCGGAGACGACCCGAACGACGAGAACGATCAGCAGTTCCAGGCCCTCATCCAGGCTCTGGGTGCCCGCCCCGACGACTACGCGATCGCGGCTGCGGGCGGCGAGGTCGGTGGCACGAACGTCCAGATCGGAGCGATCCGGGTCGAGGGCATCGACGGGGCCCGGCTCCTCCAGGCCCTCATCCAGGTGGGCCAGATCCAGGAGCCCGACACGTTGGTCGATCAGACGACGATCGCGGGCAAGAACGTCACGCGCGTGGCCGACCCGGCAGATCTCGAGGACCTCGGACCGTCCTACATCTACCCTGCCGGCGAGGTGATCTTCTTCGTCCAGTCGACCGACGAGGACCTCGTGGCCCAGGCGCTTGCCGAGCTGCCCTGAGGCCCCCTTCTCGGCCATCACGGCGAACGGCCGCGGGATCGTCCCGCGGCCGTTCTTCATCTGGCGAGGGTGGAGGCGACGACCGGATTCGAACCGGTGAATAGAGGTTTTGCAGACCTCCCCCTTAGACCACTTGGGTACGTCGCCCCCGGACGGGCGTCTCCGTCAGCGCCGCTGGGAGCCTGGCTGGCCCTCGAGGATTCGAACCTCGCTTAACGGATCCAAAGTCCGCTGTCCTACCACTAGACGAAGGGCCAGTGGCACGCCCCGACGGGCGGACGCCCGCGGCGTCATTGTGCCGGACAGGGAGGTGGAGGGAGTGGAGCGGAAGACGGGACTCGAACCCGCGACCCTCACCTTGGCAAGGTGATGCTCTACCAACTGAGCCACTTCCGCTCGCCGATCGCCTTCTCGAACCGCCAACGGCTGGTGGTGCCGAGAGCCGGAATCGAACCGGCGACACCGTGATTTTCAGTCACGTGCTCTACCAACTGAGCTATCTCGGCACGAACACGATGACCGTCGCCGGCCCGCGGCGCGCTAGAGGGTACCACAGGCTCCAGGCCGGTCCGAGGCTCGCGGAGAGGCATCACCGGGCGCTCTGCGCCACCGAAGACAGGGCATGTTCCGGGTCGCGGGTTGGGCCGCGATCGTTTGCGGCCGGCGCACGTATCCGCGATCGACCCTAGCCGGATCGGCTCTCGATGGCCGTCGCTTGCGGCGGACGCAACGACAGGCCAGCCAAGAGGCCCGAGCAGGCACTCTTGGCGGGTCGGCGGGAGCTACGGTGGCCGATACGTGCGGCTGACGCAAACGGGAAACACCGCGCCGACCCCGCGGGCGACGGGCCTCCGGGCTCAGTCCAGGCCCGCGAGCGCCTGCGAAGTGAGGCCCTCCAGGGGCGGCTGGCCGGTCAGGCTCCGGAGCCGGTTGATCCGGTCGATGATCGGCGGGTGGGTCGAGAGCAGCCCCGCCGAGCGGGCCTCGAACTTCTTGATCGGGTTGACGATGTAGAGGTGCTGGGTGGCCCGGTTCGCCACCTCGAGCACCTCCTTGTCGGCGGCGATCTTCGCGAGCGCTCGCTGGAGACCGTACGGGTTGCGGGTGAGCTCGACGCTCGAGGCGTCGGCGAGGTACTCGCGCTGGCGGCTGACGGCGAGCTGGACGAGCTGGGCGAAGAGCGGAGCAAGGATGGCCAGCACGATCGCGATCACGAGGACGATGAGCTGGAGGCCGCCTCCCCCGCCGCGGTCGCGCGACGAGCTCCGGCCGCCGCCGCCCCAGAAGGTGAAGCGCAGGAAGAAATCGGCCAGCAGGGCGATGCTGCCCACGAGGACCGCGACGAGCAGGGTGAAGCGGATGTCGAGGTTGTGGACGTGGGAGAGCTCGTGGCCGATCACCCCCTGGAGCTCCTCGCGGTCGAGCTTCTCGAGCAGCCCGGTCGTGATCGCGATCGAGGCGTGGCCAGGATCGCGCCCCGTGGCGAAGGCGTTCGGTGCCGAGTCGTCGATGACGTAGACGCGGGGCATCGGGATGTTCGCGGCGATCGCGATCTCGCGGACGACGTCGAGCAGACGCGGCGCATCCGCCTCTGTGACCTCACGGGCCTGCGAGGCAGCCAGGACGAGGCTGTCGCCGCTGAGGTACGAGCCCGCCGAAAGCGCGCCCGCGAAGATGAGCGCTCCCACGATCGCGAAGAGGCCGCCGCCGAGCTCCCCCGTCAGCCCATAGCCGATCGTGAAGCCGAGCAGGGCGAGTAGCGCCGCGATGAGGAAGACGAGGAGGAGGGAGTTCCGCCGGTTCGCGGCAACCTGCTCGTAGAAGGTGACGGTGGGAGCGAGCATTCAGTGCTCAGGGTGTCGTGTCAGCCCAGGCGAAACCGTCGCCGGAGCTCATGCACACGGCGTTCACGCCACAGGCTCTCGTACGGCCCGACCGAGGCCGCGCGCGAGCCGACCCCCACCGGATCTGGGATAAGGGACCGGCCCTCGCGGGATGGGAGCGCTAGACCTGCCCTGTGGGCGGCATCTGTGGCGGTGTGGCCGGGGGTGGCGAGGTCGGGGGAACAGAAGGTGGCGAAACCGGGCTGGCGGGTGAGGTGACGCTGAGGTCGACCCTGGGGACCGCCGCTGCCGCCGGCTCGGCGTCGAAGAAGTCACGCGGTCGGAACCCGAAGGGCCCCGCGATTAGGGCGTTCGGGATCGTCGCGATCGCCGTGTTGTAGTCGAGCACGGTGGCGTTGTAGTGCTGACGCGAGAACGCGATCTGGTTCTCGGTGGTGGTCAGCTGTTCCTGGAGCTCGAGGACGTTCTGGTTGGCCTTGAGCTCGGGGTAGT
>DASYTK010000044.1:0-6479 GCA_036002405.1 Candidatus Limnocylindrales bacterium | reverse complement strand
GACCATGACGGGCTGGAAGCGACGTTCGAGCGCCGCGTCACGCTCGATGTACTTGCGGTACTCGTCCAGCGTCGTCGCCCCGATGCACTGCAGCTCGCCGCGTGCGAGGGGCGGCTTGAGAATGTTGGCGGCATCGATCGCGCCTTCCGCCGCGCCGGCCCCGACGAGCGTATGCAGCTCGTCGATGAAGAGGATCGCGTCGCTCGTGTTCCGGAGCTCCTCGATGATCTTCTTCAGCCGCTCCTCGAACTCGCCGCGGTACTTCGTCCCGGCGACGAGTGAGCCGATGTCGAGCGTGAGCACGCGCTTGTTCGTGAGCGTCTCGGGCACGTCACCGTTGACGATCCGCTGGGCAAGGCCCTCGGCGATGGCCGTCTTTCCGACGCCCGGCTCGCCGATCAGGGCGGGGTTGTTCTTCGTCCGGCGGGAGAGGATCTGGATGACGCGCTCGATCTCCTTCTCCCGGCCGATGATCGGGTCGACCTTGCCCGCCCGAACTGCCTCGGTGAGGTTGATCCCGAGCTGGTCGACGGTGGGCGTCTTGCTCGCCCGCTTCGTCTCCGCGGCGGGCCCGACCGAGCTCGACTGGGAGAGGACGCGGATGACCTCGTGCCGGACCTTGTCCAGGTTCACGCCGAGTGACTCGAGCACGCCGGCGGCGATCCCCTCGCCTTCGCGCACGAGTCCGAGCAGCAGGTGCTCCGTTCCGATGTAGTTGTGGCCCAGCCTGCGGGCCTCGTCGATCGCGAGCTCGATGACGCGCTTGGCTCGCGGAGTGAGGCCGACCTCGCCGACGACCGGCCGGTCGCCCCGGCCGATGATGAACTCGACCGCGGTGCGGACCTTGGCCAGCTCGACGTTCATGTTCTCGAGCACGCGCGCGGCGACGCCCTCGCCCTCGCGCACGAGCCCGAGAAGGAGGTGCTCGGTGCCGATGTAGTTGTGGTTGAACCGCTGCGCCTCGTCCTGAGCAAGCGTCAGGACCTTACGCGCCCGGTCCGTGAACTTGTCGAATCGATCCATCGGTCTCGAAGGTCCGTTTTCCCGGTGAGCGGGCTGGTCGACCGGCCGGCCCATGCTAGCACGATGTTCCTGCCCCTCGATCACCCGTCAGTACGGGTGGGCAACCGCGGCGTTACCCGGCGCGGGCGCCAGCGGGGCCTTGTTCGTTGCGCCGAATCTGCGGCCGCGACGGCTCGGGCGGGGACCGCCCGGACCAGCCTGCCGGGTCCTCGCGGGATCTCCCGTGAGGGCTCAGGAGCCGCCCGGATTCAGGGCTCGGGCGATCCGCGCTCCTCGCCTTCGCCGCGCGCCCGCCCGGCCTCGGCGGCGGCGGCGGGTTCTTCACCCACGACGTCGCTGGCGGACGTTGCGGTGGGCTCGTCCGTAGATGTCCCGGCCTCGGCGGTCGGCTCGTTCATCGCCGCCTCGTCCGCGGAAGGTGCGTCTTCACGTGCCGCGGGCGGCGCCTCATCCGGGGCCGCCGACGCGGCCGGTTCGTCGTCCGGTCGGACCTCGGCCGTCGCGGCGGACGGCTCGACTTCCGGCTCGGGCGGCGCCTCGGTGGCTTCCTCGGCCGTAGCAGTTCCTGCCTCGGGCGGCGCCTCGGTGGCTTCGTCGGCCGTAGCAGTCGTCGGCTCGGGCGGCGCCTCGGTGGCTTCCTCGACGGTCGCAGTCGTCGGCTCGGGCGGCGCCTCGGTCTCGCCGACTTCGCTCCGTGCGGCCTCGGTCTCCGCCATCTGCTGGCGGACCTGGGCGAAGGCCGCGGCGAGCGTGTTGTCGATGCCGCCCTCGGGCTCCTGGACCGCCTGGGACGAGTCGTACTCCCGCTCGGCCGGCCGGCGCCGCTCGCGCGCCTCGCGGGCGGGCGGCTCCTCGGCCTGCTTCAGACTGAGGCCGAGCCGATGCCGCTCGGAGTCGAGCGAGATGATCTTGAGCTGGAGATGCTGGCCTTCGTGGACGACGTCGCTCGGGTGGGCCACCCGCTGGTGCGAGAGCTCGCTGATGTGGATCAGGCCCTCGAGCCCGTCACGGACCCGGACGAAGGCTCCGAAGTTGACGATCTTCGTGACGGTGCCGTCGATCAGATCCCCGACGTTGAAGTCGGCCACCGTCGACTCCCAGGGGTCCGGCTGGAGACGGCGGATCGAGAGGCTGATCCGTCCGCGCTCGTGGTTGATGTCGATGACCTCGGCCTCGACATCCTCGCCGACCCTGTAGCCGCTCTCGGGGTTGTTGACCTTGTTCCAGGAGAGCTCGCTCTTGTGGACGAGGCCGTCGATCCCACCCAGGTCGACGAAGATCCCGAACGGAGCGATCGAGCGGATCGTGCCCGTGACCTTCTGGCCGACCTGCAGGCTGCTGAAGAGCTCGTCGCGCTTCTCGCGCCGCTCCTCGTAGAGGGCGACCTTCTCCGAGAGGATCAGCCGGTTGGCCTTCCGGTTGACCTCGAGGATCTTCAGGCGGAGCTTCCGGCCGACGTAGGGCTGGAGCTTCTCGGCGATCTCCTGCGCGGCGTCGCGAGGCTGCTCGTTCTGGGGTCGACGGGGGAAGTCGACGATCTGGCTGATCGGGACGAAGCCACGGATGCCGCAGTCGACGATCAGCCCCCCCTTGTTGTGATCGATCACGGGCGCCTCGATGATCGTGCCGGCCTCGAAGAGCTCCTGCATCGACCGCCACTTCCGCTCGAGGCCGGCCCGCCGGAGGGACAGGACGGCGTGGCCTTCGGGCGACTCGGGCTGGAGAACGTACACGAGGACGGTGTCGCCCATGTTGAGCACGGGCGGGTTCTCGGCGTGGCGGCCGTAGAGCTCCCGGTTGCTGACGACGCCCTCGGACTTCGCGCCGATGTCGACGAGGATCTCGTCCTTGTCGATCCGCACGATCGTCCCCTCGACGACGTCGCCGTGCTTGAACGAGCGGATGTCCTCGTCCTGCTCGGCGAGGAGCTCCTCCATCGTCGTGGGCTCGGCGCGGGCCGACGCGCGGGCCCTGGTCCGACGCGGCTCGGTCGCCGCAGCGATGGCGGACGGACCGTCCGTGGATGGGCTGACGGGCTGGGGTGCCGGCTCTTCGGCGCTTGGCCCTTCGGCGCTCGGCTGGTCGACGCTCGGCTCTTCGCCGGCAGGCTCTTCGGCGCTGGGCTCTTCGGCGCTCGGCTCTTCGGCGCTCGGCTCTTCCGCGCTCGGCTCTTCGGCGGCAGGCTCACCCGGCCCCTCCTCGACCGCAGGCGCGTCGACGGCGCCGAGTGTGGTCGGGCTGTCCGCGACGGTCGGCTCAGCAGGATCGTCGGCGGGGGCGGCAGAGGCGGAGACTGCCACAGGCGCGGGGGGGTCGACCTCCTCGCTCGCTGTCTCGGCGGTCTCGCGATCGTCAACGCCGCGGCTCGCGCCGGTCACGTCCAGCGCTCCGTTCGTCTCTCCACCGGTCGGGTCGGTCGTTTCGACGACCGCCGTACCGACGCCCTCCGCGGCCTGGTCCTGGGCATCCATCGCCCCGGCCTCCGGCCGCGTCTCGCTCGTCTTCTCTGCTGTCAACGATCCATCTCCTCGGCGTCATTCCCCGCCGGGAATCGAGAAGGCTCGAGCAGCGCTCGAGCCTCGCTCCGTCGTCAGGCCTCCCGTCCGTGTCCGAGATCGGCTCGTTCAGGCTCCTTCGTGGCGTGCGCGGACTCTCGTATTCGCCTCCGGCAAGGAGCGGGAATGTTAGCACGCGAGGAGCGTCGCTACAATCGCCGACCGTGCCCGAGCTCCCCGACGTGGCGATCCTCGCCGACGCCTTCCAGGCGGCCCTCGTGGGGCGCCCGGTCGAGCACATCGAGGTACGCGAGTCCCTCGTCGTCCGGGGCACCCCCGCCGAGCTCGCGGCCCTCCTCGGACAGCCTGTCAGGCGGGTCTGGCGCCGAGGAAAGTTCCTCGTCTTCGAGCTGGAGCGGGACCGGCTCGTCTTCAACCCGATGCTCACGGGCCGGCTCGGCCTCGCCACGCCGGGCGCGAAGCCGGGCGCGAAGCTTGCCCTGATCGTGCGCCTCGGGGCGCGCCGAGACGTCGGCAGGAGCGAACCCTTTGCAGCCTGGACGCGAGACGGGGCATGGCTCCCCTCGCCCACCGCAGCGGTCGAGGTGCGCTACCGCGACCAGACCCGGATGGGGAAGGTCTACGTCCTGCCCACCGGAGTCGAGCGGCCGATCCCCGGCTGGGACGAGCTGGGGCCCGACGCCGACGACCCGCGGCTCGACCTCGAGACGTGGCAGACCCGGATCCGGCGTCATTCCGGTGAGCTCAAGAACCTGCTTCGGAACCAGTCCTTCGTGGCCGGGATCGGCAACGCGTACAGCGACGAGATCCTGTGGGCCGCTCGACTGGCACCGTTTCGAAAGCGCGCGACTCTCGCGCCCGACGAGGTGGACACCCTCTATCGCGCCGTTCGCGAGGTCCTCCCCTGGGCAGTCGACGAGCTCAGGGAGCGGGTCCCGCCCCGGTTCGAGGTCGAGGTTCGCGACTTCCTCCGGGTCCACCGGCACGGGGGCGAGCCATGCCCCCGCTGCGGAGCGCCGATCAGCGAGGTCTCGGCGGGCGGGTTCGTGACCGATTTCTGCCGCGCCTGCCAGCGTTGACGAGCCCCTGCGCTGCGCGCCACGAGGTCACGCGGGGCCGGCCGGTGGGGTCAGCGGATGATCAGCTCGTCCCCAGGCCGGATATAGGACGGATCTTCGATGTCGTTGAGCTGGACGAGCCGCTCGACCGTGGTACCGAAGTGCTCGGCGATCGAGCTCAACGAGTCGCCCGGCTGGACGACGTACGTGCGGCGCGGCCGACGGGTCGCCGACGGTCTCGGCGTTGCGGTGGCCTCCGCCGTAGGAGCCGCACTCTCTGCGCCCGTCGTCTGGCTGGGGCTCGGCGTCTCTGTCGCGATGACGGCAGGGGCCGAGGGCGTCGCTGACGGGGTCGCCGGCGGTCCCGTCGACCCGCCCGAGAACCGGGCGAGGATGAGCAGGCCCGCGGCGAGCAGCATGAGCCCGGCGAGGCCGACCTGGACGAGCCGCCGGTAGTTCGCCACGAGCGAGGCGCTCCCGGGGACGGCGCTCGGGCGATCGAGGGCGGTGGGAACGGTCCGGGCGAGTGGCCGGCTCTGTCGTGCGGCGAGAGCACCCAGCGTGATCCCCGCCGCCGCGAGCTCCGTCGCACGCCGCTCCTGCGCGGCCTGGAAGGCTGGGCAGGTCCGGTGGGCGTCGACGAGACAGAGGCGCCGCTGCTTGTTGAGTGGCAGCGTGGCGGGGGGCCGGACGGCGGAGCAGCGGTGCTCCCGGAGCGGGCGGGCCGCCCGCCACGAGCCATCCTCGGCCAGCAGGTACGGGCAGATCGCCGCAAGCACCCGCTGCGTGTCGCGGCCGGGTGCAAGGGCGCCGAGGCCCACCCCGTCGCCCGGCGCCTCGGGCTCGGGCTCGAGCGGTTCGAAGGGCTCCCGGTCGGTGTCGGGGGTGGGCCCGAGGGCGGGCTCGGCCGTGAGCGTCGTGACGCCCGAGGGCTCCCCCTGGACCGCCTCCTCCGTATCCGGCTGTTTGGTCGCGCGGCGGGGATCCATCGAGAGAATGATAGCCAGCGACTCGGCCGGGTCCAGCGCACGGCCTGGCGCGATCCACGCCGGCCCACCGATCGCTCGGTCCGACTCCCGTAGGCGCGACCCCGCGGGCGGGTCCAGGCGACAGCAAAAGATCCTGGCGACGACCTATTTTCCCGAGAGGCTGCCCTCTCAGTATCTTCGGCGCTGGAGAGCTTAACTACCGTGTTCGGGATGGGAACGGGTGTTGCCTCTCCGCTCGGGTCACCAGGATCCTGCTTGCGCGTGAGAGATGTGACCGGCGCCGGCTCCGGCCGGCAGACGCGAGATCCTCGATCCTCCGACGACGCGGTGGATCCATTCGGACTGGCCCTGGGTGGGCCGCTGAAGAAGGTCAAGCCCTCGACCATTAGTACGGCTCAGCTTCACCGGTTGCCCGGCTTCCACATGCCGCCTATAGAACAGGTGGTCTCCCTGCGGTCTTACCCGGTAGTCCCGGTGGGGAACCTCATCTCGAGGCGAGCTTCGCACTTAGATGCTTTCAGCGCTTATCACGACCGAACATGGCTACCCAGCGATGCCCCTGGCGGGACAACTGGCACACCAGTGGTTCGTCCACTCCGGTCCTCTCGTACTAGGAGCAGATCCTCTCAAGTTCCCTACGCCCACGCTGGATAGAGACCGAACTGTCTCACGACGTTCTGAACCCAGCTCACGTACCGCTTTAATTGGCGAACAGCCAAACCCTTGGGACGTACTTCCGCCCCAGGATGCGATGAGCCGACATCGAGGTGCCAAACGGTGCCGTCGATGTGAACTCTTGGGCACCATCAGCCTGTTATCCCCGGGGTAGCTTTTATCCGTTGAGTGATACCCCTTCCACTCGGAGGTACCAGATCACTAAGCCCGACTTTCGT
>DASYTK010000043.1:0-11401 GCA_036002405.1 Candidatus Limnocylindrales bacterium | reverse complement strand
GTCCGTACGACGACGTGGGCCTCCTCGCCGCCGACCGGGACGTCCGGGTCGGGCGGAGCGGGGATCCGCAGCAGGAGCTCGTCGAGCGCCGCTTCGATCCCGGCAAGCTCCTCGTCCAGCCGCTCGATCCGGGCCCCGATCTCGCCCGACCGTGCGCGCAGCCGGGCGACCTCCGAGCCGTTCGGATCGGCCCCCGCGCGGACCCGTTCCCCGATCTCCTTCGAGAGCGCATTACGTTCGGCTTTGAGCGTGTCGGCCTCTCCGGTGAGGGTGCGGCGCCGTTCGTCCAGTCGCAGCGCTTCGTCGATCGCTCCGGGGTCCTCGTTCTTGTCGACGGCCCCCCGGCGGAGCCGCTCCGGCTCGTCGCGCAGCCGCTGGAGCCCGACGCTCACGCGATCCCTCCCACGGCGGTCGGGGGCGTCAGGGCGGCATCGCGGAGCCGCGCGACGACGAAGCCGTCCTCGAGCGAGGCGAGCAGCCAGCCCGCGCGCGGACCGTTCGGACGTCCGAGGAAGACGAGGTAGATCGCGCCGAAGGCCTCCCCGCTCGTCAGGCCACGGGCCCGGGCGACCCGGTAGATGAGCTCCTGCCAGGCGTCGCCGCGGTCGGGTGCGTCCTCCGCGGCCACGCTCGCGACCGCGGCCAGGTAGTCACGCTGCGCTTCGCTCAGCGCCGCCGCCTCCCGCGGCAGCGCCTCTCTGTGGACCTCCAGTCGGTAGCGCTCCGGGGCCAGCGTCGTCACCCACTCGGCGGCGATCCGGGCACGCTCGTCGAGGATCCGCCGCTCGACCTCGTCGAGGGGGGCGCCCTTCTCGGCCGTCATCACGCTGACGAGATCGACGCCGGGCACCTGGACCAGGACCGCCAGGTGCCGGAAGGACGGGCGGAAGCGGGCCGCCTCCACGAGCGGGTCGGCATCCGGGTCGGGCAGGCTCGCGGCGAGGATCCGGTCGGCATCCCGTGGCGGTTCGCCCCTCACCGGCCGCCCACCCACCGCGGCCGCGACCCGATCGAACTCATCGAAGAGAGCGGGCAGCGTCTCACCGGCCGGGTCGAACTCCAGGGCACGGCGCGGCGGGTAGCGCAGGAAGAGGAAGCGCAGGAGCTCGGGCGGAAGGAGCGCCGCGACTTCGTGGGCGGCGGCCCCCTCGCCGCGGCTGGTACTCATCCTCCGTCCGCCGGTGGTGAGGAACTCGTAGGGCACGTTCACCGGCGGCTCGCGCTCGAAGACCTCCCGGCTGATCGCGTCCGAGCGGTCGCGCGAGCCGCCGGCCGTCGCGAGGTCCTTGCCGCAGCCCTCGATCGTGACGCCGAAGTGACTCCACTTCGCGGCCCACTCGAGGTTCCAGGGCAGCGTCGCCCGGCCGCCGAAGGGCGCCAGCCTGCCGGCGTGCCCGCACCCGCGCGCCCACTTGACGAGATCCGGCTGGCATTCGTAGCGCACGGTCTGGCCGTCCCAGTCGGTGGCGATCGTCGTCCCGACCCGGCCGCAGTTCTCGCAGATCACCTGGACCGGCAACCAGCCCGGGGGCTTCTCGACCCGGCTCACGCGCCGGTAGATCTCGCGCACCCGGTCGGCCCGGTCGAGCGCCGTGCGGACGAAGCGATCCATCGAGCCTTCGGCGTAGAGATCGCTCATCCAGTAGAAGCGGGGATGGATGCCCAGGCCTTCGAAGACCGGCAGGAAGAGGGTGCCGACGTAGTGCCGGGCATAGTTGGGAGAGCTGCTGCCTTCCGGAGCCGGGACGTTCGCCAGGGGGACGCCCATGTAGCGCTCGCTCGCTTCGGCCGTGACGAGCGAGGCGGCGTCCATCGCGTCGAGGTCGTCGACCCCGTAGAGGAAGGTGGTCTCCAGCCCCCGATCGCGCAGGGCACGCCAGATCGCATCGTGGAGG
This sequence comes from Candidatus Limnocylindrales bacterium, assembly GCA_036002405.1. GTDB lineage: Bacteria > Chloroflexota > Limnocylindria > Limnocylindrales > CSP1-4 > DASYTK01. The sequence goes on along the minus strand of DASYTK010000043.1, from coordinate 9,506 downwards.
ACGACGCCGCGCAGGCTGCCAACGTGGACCGTGCCAGACGGAGTCTTCGAGTCGTTGACGACCTGGGGTCCGCTGGCCGCGGCCGCCAGCTCGTCGGCCCAGTACATCGAGCGGACCTCGTGGACCAGCCGGTCGAGGCGACCGGCGCGCCGGTTAGGTGATCTTGACGATCCGGTACTCGGAGTTCCCGGCCGGGACGGCGACGCTCACCGATTCTCCCTTGCGGTGACCCAGGAGCGCGCGTCCGACGGGCGACTCGTTCGAGATCCGGCCCTCCGCCGGCGCGGCCTCCGCGGATCCGACGATCGTGTAGGTCTCCTTCCCGTCGGGAGTCTGCACGAGGACGGTCGACCCGATCTGGACGTGATCGGTGGAGTGGTTCTCGTCGATGAGGACGGCGTTCTTGATCAGCGCCTCGAGTGCCTGGATCCGACCCTCGATGAAGGCCTGCTCGTTCTTCGCGTCCTCGTACTCCGCGTTCTCCGAGAGGTCGCCGTGCTCCTTCGCGTCGTGGATCCGGGTGGCGATCTCCGGGCGGCGCACGTTGACGAGCTCGTCGAGCTCCTCCCGGAGCCGCGCGAGCCCCTCCTTCGAGAGATATGCAGGCTTGTTGTTCACGGCCTTCACCCGTCACCTGAGAGAGAAAGAACCCTCGTCGCGGACGACCTCGTCGCGCGGCGGGGTTCGGTCGGGCGCGTATGGTAGGCGGCCCTGCGGCGGCCGTCAAACGGCGCTCGGCCGGGTCTCCGGAAGCACGGTCGGCGAGGGGCCGCGCCCCGTTTCTGTCATTTACAAGCCAGGCTCGTCTTAGGCAACTTTCTGACAGGGAGCCCGCTCGGGCGACCCGCCATTGGCTTCCGGGGCGAGCGTGTGGCCTCGCGTTCGCAGCCCCGGTCGGCTCGAAGACGTGCCTGGGTCCTGACTTACACGAGCCTCGCTCGTACCTGACAGCACCCCGTGGCCAAACCCGCCTTCGTACGAGCCTGGGTGATACCTGGCAGGACATATGGAGAACCGTCTTGGTCAGAGTGCGCGCTCACCTGCGGCGGCACTACCCGCGGAGCAGGAAGGCGACGATGACGGCCGCGAACACGAGCCGGTACCCGATGAAGATGCCCGTGTCGCGCCGCCGGAGGTAGGCGAGCAGGAAGCGGATCGCGGCGAGCCCTGCCACGGCCGACGCGGCGACCCCAGCCAGGAGGACGAGCGGATCGAACTCGCCGAAGCCCCCACTCGCGAGCAGGCGGAGCTTCCACAGGCCGGCGCCCGCGATGATCGGGGTGCCGATGAGGAAGGAGAACCGTGCCGCCGCCTCGCGCTCCAGCCCCACCAGCAGCCCGGCGGCGATCGTGATCCCCGAGCGGCTGATCCCCGGGAAGAGCGCGAGCGCCTGGGCAAGCCCCACGAGGACCGCATCGGAGAACCGCATCCCGCCCAGGTCTCGCTCCTGGGTCGCGCGGCGCTCGGCCAGCCAGAGGATCCCCGCGCCGGCGAGGACGAAGATCGCGACGAGGAGGAGCCGCTCGCGGAAGTACGTGTCGAAGAGGTCCTCGAACGAGGCGCCGACGAGGGCCGCCGGGACGAGGCTCAGGGCGACGAACCAGGCGAGACGCCGGTCGGGATCGCCGGCCAGGGAGCGCTCCCGCAGCGACAGGACCCATGCGCCGGCGAGTCGCCACAGGTCACGCCAGAAGACCGCCAGAAGCGCGGCGAGCGTGCCGAGATGGAGCATGACGTCGAAGCCCGCGCTGTTGAGGAACGGGTCGTTCCAGCCGAGCAGCCGTGGAACGGCGATCAGGTGGGCCGATGACGAGATGGGCAGGAACTCGGTCAGGCCCTGGACGATGCCGATGACGATCGCCTCGAGGAGCGTTTCCATGGAACGGCCGCGGGCGGTGCCGCCTTGCGCCCGCGAAGCGCCTCGATCGCGCCTATCGGATGAAGAGCGGAGCGAACACGAGGGTGATCGTGGCGAGCAGCTTCACGAGCACGTGGAGCGAGGGTCCCGCGGTGTCCTTGAAGGGATCGCCCACGGTGTCTCCCACTACACCCGCGGCGTGCGCCGGAGTGCCCTTGCCGATCACGTTCCCGTCGGCGTCGAGCAGGTGGCCCGATTCGATGTACTTCTTCGCATTGTCCCAGGCACCGCCGCCGTTGTTCAACACGGTCGCGAGCAGGACGCCGCCGATCGTCCCGACCATCAGCATCCCCGCCACTGCCTCGTGGCCAAGGAGGAACCCGACCACCATCGGCGCGACGACGGCCACCATCCCGGGCAGCACCATCTCGCGCAGGGCCGACCGCGTCGTGATGTCCACGACCCGCGCGTAGTCCGGCCGCTCGCTGTAATCCATGATCCCCGGGTGCTCCCGGAACTGGCGGCGCACCTCGACGATGATCGCCTGGGCCGCCCGCCCCACGGCACGGATCGCGAGCGAGCTGAAGAAGTAGACGAGCATCGCCGCCAGGAGGGCCGCGATGAAGACGCGCACGTCGGCGAGGTTCACGGCCACGAGAAGCGTTCCCGCCTCGCGCGCGCCACTCTCGATCTGGCGCGAGAGGATCAGGTTCACCTTGTCGATATAGGCGCTGAAGAGGAGGAAGGCGGATAGGCTCGCCGAGGCGATCGCGTAGCCCTTCGTGAGCGCCTTCGTCGTGTTCCCCACCGCGTCGAGCCGGTCCGTGATCTCGCGGGCACTCTGCTCCGCGCGGCTGAACTGGGCGATCCCGCCGGCGTTGTCGGTGATCGGCCCGAAGGTGTCCTCGGCCAGGATGAAGGCGGTCGTCATGAGCATCCCCATCGTCGCCACCGCCGTGCCGAAGATGCCGCCCACGTTGCGGCCCTCGACGTTGGAGATCCCGGCCTGCTCGCCCAGCCAGTGACTGGCGAAGAGCGCGATGCCGATCGTGATCGCCGTCACGAAGGTCGTCTCGAAGCCGACCGCAACGCCCGCGATGATGTTCGTCGCAGGGCCCGTCTTGGAGGCCTCCGCGATCTCGCGCACCGGGCGGTACGTGCCCGAGGTGTAGTACTGGGTCAGGTAGACGAAGACGACGCTCGTCGCCAGGCCGACCAGCCCGGCCCCGAAGAAGAAGACCCAGGCCGGGATGCCGCCGGCCCCGGCCTGGGAGCCCGTGTTCATCATCAGGCTCGTTGTGATCAGGAGCCCCACGGCCGAGAACGCCGTCGTGACCCAGTAGCCCCGGTTGAGCATGTTCATCGGATCCTCGTCCTCCCGGCCACGGACGAAGAACGTCGAGACGATCGTCGAGAGGAGGCCGAAGGCGCGCACGACGAGGGGGAAGAAGATCCAGAGTTCGGGATTCGGCCAGCCCGATTCGCGCGCGACGAGGTAGACGCTGACGCCCAGGATCATCGCGCCGATGTTCTCGGCGGCGGTGGACTCGAACAGGTCGGCGCCGCGGCCGGCGCAGTCGCCCACGTTGTCCCCGACCAGGTCCGCCACCACGGCGGCGTTCCGCGGGTCGTCCTCGGGGATGCCGGCCTCGACCTTGCCGACCAGGTCGGAGCCGACGTCGGCGGCTTTCGTGTAGATGCCTCCGCCCAGCTGGGCGAACAGCGCCACGAACGAGGCGCCGAACCCGAAGCCCACGATGAGGAAGGGGGCGTAGCGGACGTTGGCCGGGTCGAGCCCCCCGTACACGGCGAAGATGCCCCAGACGCCGAGCAGTGAGAGCGCCACGACGAGGAAGCCCGACACGGCGCCGCCGCGGAACGCGACCGTGACCGCCTCCACGAGGCTGCGCCGCGCGGCCGCCGCGGTGCGGACGTTCGAGCGGACGCTGACGTACATCCCGATGATCCCCGAGGCCATCGAGCAGGCCGCGCCGACGAGGAAGGCGACCCCGGTCCGGATGCCGAGCTCGACTCCGAAGATCGGCGTATCGGCGACGGCCGCCGTCTCGAAGATCCCGATGAACACCGCGATCGCCACCGCGGCCACGACGGCGATCAGGGCGATCGTCGAGTACTGGCGGCGGATGAAGGCGACGGCCCCCTCGAAGATCGTGCCGGCCACGTCCTGCATCTCCTGGGTCCCCGGGTCGCGGGCAAGGACGTCGCGGGCGAGGTAGATCGCGAACAGCACCGCCGTCAGGCCGGCGATCGGGATGATCCAGGTGAGGGCGGGGGCGATCTCCACCTCGGTTCTCGAGCCTCCTCGTCGTGGGCCGGGGCAGGGCCACGGGACGTCAGTGTCGAGTCCCCGCCCGCGTGGGGCGCACGCCGCAGGGTCGCGGGTCGCGGGACATGAGAAGAGCCCCGGCGACCCTGGGGCCGTGGCCGCTCCGGAGCGGCGCGCAGTGTATCACGCGTGCCGGGCGGCGGACCCCCGCCGCGCCGCGGTCCGCCGCTCTCGCCGCGGTCGGAAGCCGCCCGTCAGGGCAGCCAGCGAGGGTCGCTTCCGTCCGCCGAAAGCTGCCGCGGATCCCCACCCTCGATGGCCACGGCCCAGATCCCGGCCGAGACCTCGGGGCGCTCCACGGAGACACGCGCGAAGACGACTTCGTCGCCCCCCGGCGAGAGGCTCGGCTGCCGGTCGAGCAGCTCGTCGGAGGTGAGGACGGTCGGCTCCGAGCCCAGGCCGGCCAGGTACGTGACGTGCCGGCCTGCCGGCGCGTCGAGGCCGACGATGCCCCCGCGACCCGCTCCGATCGCGTCGCGTACCGGCGGTCCCGCCGAGATCGATCCGTGTCGGGGGATGAGCCACGTACCGGTCGCGCCGTCGCGCTCCCTGCGCGCCGGGACGAGGAAGCCGCCCGCGGACGCCAGCCAGACCGGCCGGCCCGCCGGCTCGAGCAGCCCCGTGAGGGTCGCCGCCGCGTCGTCGAGTCGCACCTGTCGCAGCTCCGTATCGGCCCCCGTGAGGAGCGCGAGCTCACCATCGGCCGAAACCGCGGGGAGCAGGGACCAGGGCGCCTCGCGCCCGTCGGGATCGGGGAGTCCGCTCGAGGCTGTCGAGCCGAGCGGTGGCGCGCCGTCGGGCAGGAGCTGGCGAGCCGATCCGCCGCCATCGATCGCCACGAGCCAGCTGCCCAGGTCCCGGCCGGTGGCACGTTCGCGCCGGCCGACGACGACCTGTGTCCCGTCGGGCAGCAGGCGGGGCGCGTACTCGGCGACGTCTGGCCCGGTCAGCACGGTCCGACGCCCATCGGGTAGCGAGAGGGAAGCGACGACTCCCCCGGCCGCGAAGACGAGCCGGCCACCGTCGGCGGTCACGTCGTAGCTGGTCACGGGCCCGAGCTCGGCCGTGAGCTGCCGCGCGTTCGTCCCGTCGGGATTCATCGCCCAGACGTTCCGCGGCCCGGCCCGGCTGGAGAGAAAGAGGATCTGGTTCTGTGGTGGCTCGAGCCCGCTGCCGGTCGTGAATGACCAGCTCCGCGCGGCGGCCGTTTCGCCCCCGCCGAGCGCGTGGACGACGCCAGCCTGGAGCGCGACCGTGTAGGTCGTGCTGGGCGCGAGCGGGGCGTCGGGTCGGAAGACGAGCAGGGTCGGCGCTCCGGGTCCCACCCCGCCCACGTCGACGACCGGGGCCTCGAGGCTGACCCGCCCGCTCACTTCGGGCGTGAGTCGGACCGCCCCGGCCGCCGCGTCTGTCTCAATCGGGCGGTCGAAGCGGATCGCGATCGGTCCGCTCGGCGAGACGCCCGCCGAGCCGTCGGCCGGTATGAGGGCGGTCGCCTCGAGGCCCGCGGCGAGGGTCGCGAAGTCGATCACGATCGGGCGGCCGAGCTCGTTCCCGTCCCCGTCCGCCGCCGATCCCTCCACGGTCAGCCGATAACGCGTGCCGGGCGCGAGTCCGCCTTGGGGACTGATCAGCAGGGTCGTGCCGCGCCAGGCCGTCACGAGCGGACGGGCGGGATCGAGCCGAACTGCGGCGGCAGTCCGCTGGGTGTCCATCAGTCGGTCGAACGTCAGGCTGACGGTGGCGTCGACCGGGATGTCGCGGCCCTCGTCGGCGGGGTCGCTCGAGGCGAGCGCGGGCAGGTCGACGGTGTGGAAGATGAAGGGGTCGCTGGCACGCTCGGCGACGTTTCCCGCCCGGTCGGCGAAGCCTCGCTCGAGCCAGACCCGGAACTCGGTGGCAAGCGGGAATCGGTCGTTCGGCGTGAAGATCAGCGTCCGCTCGCCGTCCCAGCTCAGAGAACCGTCGACCGCCGGGCTGATCCGGAGACGCACCTCGGCCGTTCGCTGGACGACCGGCTCGCTGAACTCGATGTCGAGCGCCGCGTGGGTGAGGGCCAGTCCGGATTCGGTCGTCCGGCTGATCGAGACGCGCTCCACCCCCGGACTCCGGCGGTCGATCAGCGTCGCGCTGGCGAGCATCAGGAGGAGGGCCGCCAGGGCGATGAGGATCGCACCGACCCGCACCTGCCGGCTGGACACGGGGCGGGACGATAGCACGGGCCCCGACCCTATACTCCCGACCTTGTGAACAAGCGCCCCTTCGGCTGCCTGTTCGAGGTCGTCGAGACCCTCGTCCTGACGGTCGTCATCTTCCTCGTCATCCAGAACTTCGTGGCCCAGCCCTACCGGGTGGAGCAGGAAAGCATGGAGCGGACGCTGGAACAGGGTCAGTACCTGCTCGTCGACAAGCTGACCCCGCGTGTCGATCCCTACTCGCGCGGGGACATCGTCGTCTTCACGCCTCCGGGGGAAGCTCCCGGCGAGAGCGTCCCGTTCATCAAGCGGGTCATCGGCCTGCCCGGCGACCGGATCGAGATCCGGGACGGCCAGCTGCTCGTCAACGGGATCGAGCTCGACGAGCCGTATGTCTACGACGGCCAGCCGACCGAGGCGACCGGTGACCAGGTGGCGTTCGTGGTCAAGGAAGGCACGCTCTTCGTCCTCGGCGACCACCGCAGCAACTCGACCGACTCGCGCGTCTTCGGAGCGATCCCGCTCACGAACGTGATCGGCCGCGCGGTCCTGCGCTACTGGCCGGTCGATTCGCTCGCGATCATCCAGGTGCCCCGCTACCCGAACCTGCGCTCGACGGAGGCGACGGCGCCCTGAATCCCCTCGGCCTGCTCGCGGCGGCCGGCGTCGCGATCGGGACGATCCTGATCGTGCGCGCGCCGGACGGTCGAGCGATCGCGCTCGGCGCCGCGCTTACGCTCCTCCTCGCGCCTGTCGCCTCGGGCGCCCTCCCGGACGCCATCGCCCTGGCGTATCGGATCGTCGCCGCGCTCCTGTCGGCCTACCTGCTCTGGATGGCGGTCCGCACGACGACGCCGTTCGTGAGCCCGCCGCGGCTGGGTGGGACCGCCGAGGCGGCCTTCGTCGGGGTGGGCTTCGTCCTCGGACTGGTCCTGGGCTACGGCTCGGGCGAGGGAAGCGCCGCGCCGCTCGCGGCCGCACTCGCGACGGGGCTCGCCGCCCTGAGCCTGCTCGTCTTTGGTCGCGACCCGTTGCGGGTCGGGACAGGTGCGATCCTCGGTCTCCTCGCGGCCGGTCTCGGGCAGGCCTGGCTGACGGGCACCACAACGGATCTCGCCCAGCTGGCGCTGGCCTCTGCGATCCTCGCGGCGGCGGCGGCCACGGCCTGGCTGACGCTCATCACGTTCCGCGCCCGCGGTGCACTCGACCTGGAGACACGCGGCCGGGAGCTGCGGGAGATCGGTTGAGCCTGGGACTCATCCTCTTCCTCGGGGTCACCTCGGCGGGCGTGGTCCTCTCGCTCGCGACGAGACGCTCTGCGCCGGCGCTTCGGGCGATCGCGACCGTCGGCTTGATCTGTTGCGCCCTGGCGGCACTGCTCGTGCAGCCGGGCGAGCAGCTCCGGGTCGGTGAGGCGCGGCTCGTCGCCACGCCGTACCTCCGCCTCTGGCTCGCCAGCGCGAGCCTCTCCTTCCTGGTCCTCCATCTGCTCGGGCTCGCCAGCGCCTGGCAGCGCAACGTCCCGCCGGCGATGTTCTCCGGCCTCGCGACGATGGCCGTCGCGCTGGCCCTGACAGATCATGGTTCGGCGCTTCTCGCGGCTGCGTCCGGAGCGCTCCTCGCGCTCGGGACCACGATCGTCCTGCCCGCGCCGGTAGCGGAGCTACGGGTCGCCGCCGACGCCCTTCGTGCGACAGCGGCAAGCGCGGCGCTGGCCGTCCTCGGCGCGAGCTGGGCGGTGGCCGGAGGGCCCAGGCCGGAGCCGGTCATCGTCCTCGCCGCCTATCTGCTCGTGGTCGCCGCCCTCGTCCAGCGGATGGGCTCGATCCCGCTCCACCTTCCCGAGGTGCGGATCGTGCGCAGCGCACCGATGTCGGGGGTGCCGCTCCTCGTCGCCTGGCTCCCAGCGGCCTTCGCGGTCGTCGCCGTCAGCTGGCACCAGTTCGCCGTCGTGCCGCTCCAGCCGGACCTGGGCGCGGCCCGTCAGATCACGCTTCTCATCGGCGCCGGAACGCTCGTCCTGGCCGGCGTGGCGGCCCTCCTCCAGGAGGACCTGGCCAACCTCGTCGGCTACAGCATCGTCCAGGACGGCGCTCTCGTGCTCCTCGCCCTCGCCCAGTCGGATCCGGCCGGGGCCACCGCGATCCGGGCCTGGCTCCTGATCTTCGCGCTCGTGAAGACGGCCACGGCTGGCCTCGTCCTCGCGATCGGGGCGCTCGAAGGCACGCGTCGCGTGCCCGACCTCGTCGGCTGGGCCCGCCGGACGCCATCGCTGGCGATCGCCCTGGCCGCGATCGTCGTCGCGACCTACGGCTGGCCGGGCGCGCTGCCCTTCCAGGTGCGGGCCGACCTGATCGGGCTCTCGCTGCCCGGACCCGCGGGCACGCTCGTGCTGCTCTGTTCGCTCCTCCCGGCGATCGCGTTCATCAGGGCGCTCTGGATCGGAGTCCGCGGCACCGACCGCTGGCGCGTGCTGCCGCCGGTCGCGGTGCCGGAACGCCCACGACTGCCGGCGAGCGGATTCCGGGAGGAGTACGAGGACCGACCCGCGATCGTCCGCGAGCGACTCGCCCGCGTCGGCCGGGTGGTCCTCCGGGAGATCCGCTGGCTGCCTATCGCCTGGGGCGCGAACCGAGCGCCCGCGACCGCGCTCCTCGGGCTGCTCCTCGCGCTCCTGCCGCTGGCGCTCGTCGTGGGCCTGGCCGACCTCCGTGGCGCCGCGGCGGGCTCGCCGCCGATCGCCGCCGGCCGCTGACCCGACCGAGGGAATGTTTCGCTACCCGGTCTCGCTGATCCAGCGGTCGACGTCACGCCCGTACTCGATCAGCTCGTCCGGCGAGAACCAGAGCTCGAGCTCGCCGGACGCCGTCTCGGCTCCGTCGGAGGCGTGGACAACGTTTTGGGTGACTTCGAGGGCAAGATCGCCGCGGATCGTCCCCGGCGCCGCCTCGACCGGGCGCGTCGCGCCGTTGATCGCCCGGGCGACCGCGATCGCGTTCGGACCCTCGAGCGCCATCGCGACGAGCGGGCCCGACGTGATGAAGTCGACGAGACCGCCGAAGAAGGGCTTCTCGCGGTGGACCGCGTAGTGGCGCTCGGCAAGCGC
>DASYTK010000042.1:0-31616 GCA_036002405.1 Candidatus Limnocylindrales bacterium | reverse complement strand
GGCCTCACTGGGAGGTCGGAGAATCCCTCGGGATGCTTGACCTCGCCGCGGGAGCGAAGGTCGCCGGCTCGGGCTTCGCGCTCTATCGCGGCGCCGGAGCGGCCCTCCAGCGCGCCCTCGTCGACTTCTTCCTGGCGCTGCACGTCGGCGAGCACGGCTTCATCGAGATCTGGCCGCCGATCCTCGTCAACGCCGACTCGGCGCGCGGCACCGGCCAGCTCCCGGACAAGGAAGAGCAGATGTACGTCGTGACCCGCGACGAGCTCTACCTCGCGCCCACTGCGGAAGTCCCGGTCACGAACGTCCATCGCGACGAGATCATCGAGGCGGACCGGCTGCCGATCCGCTACGTCGCTTACTCGCCCTGCTTCCGAAGAGAAGCCGGCGCGGCCGGGCGCGCCACCCGAGGCATCCTCCGGGTCCACCAGTTCGACAAGGTCGAGATGGTCTGCTTCGAGAGGCCGGCCGATTCGGCAGAGACGCTCGAATGGCTGACCGAACGGGCGGAGGTCTGCCTCCAGCGGCTCGGTCTGCCCTACCGCGTCCGACTGATGTCGACCGCTGACCTGGGACCCGCGCACGCGAAGAAGTACGACCTCGAGGCGTGGGCGCCGGGGGTCGAGGAATGGCTCGAGGTGAGCTCCGTCTCGAACTTCCGCGACTACCAGGCGCGCCGGATGAACATCCGCTGGCGCCCCAAGCCCGGAGCGAAGCCCGAGATCCTCCACACGCTCAACGGCTCCGGCCTGGCGCTGGCTCGGACCGTCGCCGCGATCCTCGAGGTCTACCAGCAGCCGGATGGGTCACTCGAGGTGCCGGAGGTGCTCCGGCCGACGCTTGGAGAACGGATCGACCACCCCTGAAGGCAGCCTCGACCGATCCGAGTCGCCCAGGCGCCCATGGCCACCCCCTCACGGCCACATCCTCACCCACGACCACATGCTCACCCACGACCACATGCTCACCCACGGCCAAATGCTCACCCACGACCAAATGCTCACCGGGTGAGCACTCTCGCGCGGGACCGGACAGCTTGTCGGCCATCTGCTCACCACCGGAACGTTGGCCACCAGCCAAGGGCATGGCTTCCGCCCCGCGCAGCCCGGCGACCGCGGCGGACCTGGTAGCGCTCGCCGTACAAGCAGATGGCCAGGAACGGCTGGCTCCGACCGGCCTTACGTTCCGTGTGTGTGCATCTGGCCCGATGGCCGGCCGCTCCCAGGCCGGGGTCCGCGGAAAGGGGGCCGTAGAATCGGGGCAGCCGCGGAGAGGTGGCCGAGTGGTTGAAGGCGGCGGTCTTGAAAACCGCAGGGCGCAAGCCTCGGGGGTTCGAATCCCTCCCTCTCCGCCAACCCCTGTGATCCGCCGCCTTGTCGCGGCCGCCTCGATAGCCCTCGTGCTGCTCCAGGCCGAGGTGGTCGCCGCCGTGGCGATCACCGGAGAAGGCTGCCGTCAGGAGATCCAACTGGACCGCAGAGCGAACGAGGGGATCAGTATTGATCTCGTCTTCCGGCCGCTGCAGCGCGTGGTCATCGCGTTCGTGGACATCGACGGCGACGGACTCTACTCCGAGCACGTCGTGCGGACATCTCGGGACGGAGCGTTCCGTCGGATATTTCGACCATCCGAGATCCGCGCCCCTGCCGGTCCCGTCGCCGTGGTCGTGTTGACCTCGAAGAGCTGCGACCCTGGAGGAGGCCGCGGGTCGATCGCCATCACGATAGGGTCACCTGCGGCCACGGATGTCTCAAGCGCGGCGGGCGGGAGCGGCCGCGAGGTGGCGCCACTGCTCGCGTCGATCGCCCTACTCAGCGCGCTGACGGCCTTCCGCCACCGCGTGTGCGCCTCGAAAGCGGTTAGCTGACGAGCCGCTTCCCGTCGTTCTCGGCGGAGGCGCGGATCACCTCGTCGAGCACCGCGATGTCGACGTCGTCGAGTCGCTTGAACCGGATGCAGCCCCGCCCCAGGTTCGCCTTGGGCAGACGGGCGACATACGGCTCGAGCCTGAGCGTCGGTGCGTAGAGCGAGATCTGCGCCTTGTTCCAGGCGAGGCCAAGGACGAACCATTCGCCCTCGCCGCCGGACGCATAGCGGTACTCGTACCGGCCGTAAGTGAGGAAGCCGCGGTCTACCTTGGGCCGCATCCGGGGCGCAAGCTCGCGGACGCGATCGTGGAGCCGCCGGATCTCCCCGCGCCTGGGTTCCGCAAGGTCCGCGATGTACCGCTCCGGCGCCCGGGCCTCGGGCTTTTGCGTCGGCTTCACAGGCGAGCTCTAGCGGCCAAGACGCGCGACCCGGGCGGCGGCGGCGAGGACCTTGCCGGCGGTCGAGGGCGAGACGCGCGACACCGCCTCGAGCGTCTCCGCGAATTCCTCCTCCGAAAGCGCGCCCAGGAGCCGCAGCAGCCGGTCGAGGGTCTCGTCCGGGAGCCGGTCGAGGATCCCGAAGGCGCGCGCGAGTTCGTCCGTCCTGGCCCGGGCGATGACCCGGACGGCCTTGTCGACCAGGGCGATGAACTCGAGGAGCTCGGCCAGCCAGCTGCGCAGGTCGGCCACCTCCGAGTCGTCTGGGTAGTCGGCCGCGATCTGCTCCGCGCGGGCGAGGGCGCGCTGGATCCGCGGCTTGATTGGGTCGGTCTCGCGGACCTTGCGCTGCTCGACGATCCGCTGGAACCAGGTCAGCTTGTCGGCGAGGACCGTGTACGCGGTCGCGCTGGGGCCGCGGCGGCCGCTCCGGGAGGTGTCCGTGATCCGCGCGATCAGGCCCCACGCTTCGCACTCCGCGACGGCGATGCTCGCGGCACGATGGCTCAGCTGGAGCGCTTCGCGCACCTCCCGCTCGGTGAGCACGCCCCGGTGCGCCAGGAAGTACCCGTGGACGCGGGCGACCGACGGCGGAACACCCCAGGCGCTGCCCATCTCGCCCCAGGCGTCGGCGAAGGCGAGCCGGACCTCCTCGGCGGATCGCCGCGCGGTCGGGCTCGGGCGGGGCCGGTCGATTGCGGTCGCCATCGTGCTACCCGACGATAGCGCATTGCCCCCTCCGGCCGGGCCCCGCCAGGTAGTGGGTCAGTTCGAGTTCGGCGGGCGACCGCTCCCGCCGGGGTTCAGGCGTGAGGCGACCGGCCTTCGCGGGCTGCCGTGTACAGTGGCTCGATGATTCGCGTCGGCTCGATCGTTCTGCGCGTCGACGATCTGCAGCGCCAGGCTGAGTTCTGGGCGGCGGCACTGGACTACGTGCGTCGGGAGGGCGGGGACGACGATTTCGTGCTGCTACGCCCGAGAGACGGCGTCGGGCCGAACCTCTCCCTCGACCAGGTTCACTCGACGGTACAAGTGCCGCCGCGCATCCATCTTGACCTATACACAGAGGATCAGGCGGGCGAGGTCGAGCGCCTGATCGCGTTGGGTGCCACCGAGGTCCACTGGGACAAGCGACCGCCGGACGCGGACTACGTCATCCTCGCCGATCCCGAGGGCAACCGCTTCTGTGTCGTGGACATCAACTAGGCGTGTTCTCGGGCGCTCGCTGGTCAGTCCAGCAGTCGCGCGATTTCCTCCCCCGTCAGGATTCCCGTCCGGTCAGACTGACCCACTCCCCGCCGAGCAGCCTTGACACCCATGGAGGTCGCTCCTAGACTCCCGGCCTCAACCGAAGAAGCGGGCGACGAACGAGAGGAGTACCCGACGCCGCGCCTGATGACGCGGATCCCGGGCAGAGAGCCGGCGGTGGTGCGAGCCGGTACGGGAGCGACGGGGAATGGGCTCGGGAGCCCCCGGACCGAACGGGTCGGACGACCTCGGTAGGCTCCGGCGCAGCGCGCCAGCGTTATCAGGGCAGCACCGATCGACCGCCTCGTGGTCCGTCGGCGAAGAGTGCGGTGACCGCGCGGCGGCACCGAACGCGGGTGGTACCGCGGAAGGCACGGCCTTTCGTCCCGGGGACGAAGGGTCGTTTTCGTTTTCCGGGCCCTGCGCGTGGGACCGCACGATCGGAGACCAGACACATGACCGTGACACCGCCGCTCAGCCTCGGCGAGGCGCAGCTCCTCGCCCCATCGGTCGACACGATCCTCCTTCGGGCCAGCCGGCAGGCCGACCTGGAGACGCCCGTCGGCGCGCTCCTGCGGCTGGACGATGGCGGGCCCTGTTACCTGCTCGAGTCGGTCGAGGGTGGAGAGCGGCTGGGACGCTACTCCTTCCTGGGGATCGGCCCACGCCGGACGCTCGAGGTCCGCGACGGTCGTGCCCGCAGGGTGTCTCGCCCCCTCGATGTGCCGACCTTCAGGCCCGACCTGCCCGCCGAGGTCGCGGATGCCCCCGATCCCCTGGCGGCCGTCCGGGCGTTCGTGCGACCCCGACGCGTCGCCCCGACCGAGGGCATGCCGCGGTTCACGGGCGGCGCGGTCGGCGCGCTCGCATACGACGCCATCAGCGCGTTCGAACCGGTCGAGCTTCCCGATCGCGACCCAGTCGGCGTACCGACGGCGGCGTTCCTGGAGACGGACCTCGTCCTCGTGTTCGACCACCTGACCCACACCCTGAGCGCGATCGCCTCGCTCCACACGGACGCGCCCGACCTGGAGGGTCGCTACCGGATCGCCGAGCGCGCCGTGTTCGACGCGCTCGATCGGACCGGCCAGCCGAGCTCCGCCGAACTCGCTCCGGGTGGCTCGAATGGCACGCTCCACCCGGTCGCGACCGACGGGAACGGCCTCGACCCGGCGAACGCGCGCGACGCCGACGAGGTCGAGACGAGCCTCTCGCGCGAACGTTTCGAGGCTGCGGTCCGCGCCGCGAAAGACGCGATCGCTGCGGGGGAGGCGATCCAGGTCGTGCTGGCCCGTCGGCAGTCGCTCACACTTCCGCAGCGACCGTCCGGGGAACCCGTCGACGGGCTGGCGCTCTATCGCGCACTCCGCCGGATCAACCCCAGCCCGTACCTCTTCTTCGTCCGCACGGAGGCGTTCGAGGTCGTGGGAGCGAGCCCGGAGCTGCTCCTGCGGGTCGAGGGGGATCGCCTGACGACCCATCCGATCGCGGGCACGCGGCCGCGCGGCGCCGATCCGGACGAGGACGAGCTCATCGCCGAGGAGCTGAAGCGCGACCCGAAAGAGCGGGCCGAGCACGTGATGCTCGTCGACCTGGGCCGGAACGATCTCGGCCGCGTGGCCCGGCCGGGCAGCGTCGCGGTCACGCGCTACATGGAGGTCGAGCGCTACAGCCACGTCCTCCATCTCGTCAGCCACGTCGAGGGCCGGCTGCGGCCAGGCGTCGATGCGCTGGATGCGTTGCGGGCGGTCTTCCCCGCGGGCACGTTGTCTGGTGCGCCGAAGGTCCGCGCGATGCAGCTCATCGCCGAAGCGGAGGGCGAACGGCGCGGTCTCTACGGTGGCGCGGTCGGGTACATCGGTTACGACGGGAACCTCGATACGGCGATCACCATTCGCAGTGCCGTCCTTCGCGACGGCATCGCGCACATCCACGCGGGCGCCGGGATCGTGGCGGGCTCCATACCTGAGCGCGAGTTCGAGGAGACCGAGCACAAGGCGGCCGCGCTGCGGCGGGCGATCGAGCTGGCAGCCGGCATGGCCGAGTCGGGCGCCCCGTCCATGCCCGGCCGGGCATCGACCCTCCGAGAGGGGGCGGGAGCGACGCGGTGATCCTCGTCATCGACAACTACGACAGCTTCACGTTCAACCTCGTCCAGGCGCTCGAGGCAGCGGGCGCCCCGGTCGAGGTCGTCCGGAACGACCGGCTGGACCCAGCCGCGCTGGAGGCACGGCTCGCGGAGCGCGGGGAGAAGGCGCTCAGCGGGATCGTCATCTCCCCGGGACCCGGGGATCCGGACGATGCAGGGATCTCGGTCAACGCGATCCGTCTTGCGGCCACCACCGGCACGCCGCTGTTGGGCGTCTGCCTGGGCCACCAGTGCCTCGCCGCGGCGTACGGCGCCTCCATCGTCCGCGCTCCCAGCCTCGTCCACGGCGAGTCGAGCGCCGTCCGCCACGAGGGCGCCGGACTCCTCGCCGGCCTGCCCGATCCCTTCCTCGCCGGGCGGTACCACTCGCTCTGCGTCGATGAGCAGACGCTCCCCGCCGAGATCGAGGTCACGGCGCGGACCGACGACGGGGTGATCATGGCGATGCGCCACCGCCAGCTTCCACTCGAGGGCGTCCAGTTCCATCCCGAATCGGTGCTCACACCCGATGGGCCACGGCTCCTCGCCAACTTCCTCCGGCGGATCGGGGAGGGGAGCGCCGCGGTTCTCGAGGCTGAGGGTGCATTCGCGATCCGCGGCCTCGCGGCCGCCCCTGCCCCGGCCGACCCGGCGGGTGAGGCTGCACGCGAGGCCGTCGCGGCCGGGGCGCACCGATGAGCGACCAGGTCCGGGCCGCTCTCGCCGCCGTCGTCGAGGGACGGGCACTGGGCCGCGACGAGGCTCGCCTCGCGATGGGCGCGATCATGGACGGGGAAGCGACCCCGGCGCAGCTCGCCGCCCTCCTCGTCGCCCTCCGGATGCGGGGCGAGACGGTCGACGAGCTGGCCGGCTTCGCCCTCGCGATGCGGGAGCGCGTCGTCCGGGTCGAGGCGCCCCCCGGGACGATCGACACCTGCGGCACCGGAGGCGACGGACGGGGGACGTTCAACATCTCGACCGCCGCGGCGCTCGTCGCGGCCGCCGCCGGCGTGCCCGTCGCCAAGCATGGCAACCGGGCGATCACCTCGCAGAGCGGCTCGTCGGACGTCCTCGAGGCGCTCGGGATCCCGGTCGAGCAGACTCCCGAGGAGGCAGCGGCATCGCTGCGCGAGGACGGCTTCGCCTTCCTCTTCGCTCCGGGCTTCCATCCGGCGATGCGGCACGCCGGGCCGACCCGCCGCGAGATCGGCATCCGCACGGCCTTCAACCTGCTCGGACCCCTGACGAACCCGGCCGGCGCGACCCGCCAGCTGATCGGGACCGCGGAGCCCACCGCCGCGGCCAGGCTCGCGATGGTCAGCCAGGCCCTCGGGGTCGAGCGAGCCTTCATCGTCCACGGCGACCGGATCGACGAGCTGCCGCTCGATGGCACGGGCGTTCTCTACGACGTCTCCCCGGACGGGGTGCGGCAGCAGACCGTCACGACGCGCGGGCTCGGTCTCCGCCGCGCGGCGACGGAGCAACTCACGGGAGGGTCGCCGGCGGAGAATGCCGTCCTGATCGAGGCGATCCTGGCCGGAGCGAGCGGTCCTCGACGCGACGTCGTGCTCCTCAACGCGGGGGCCGCCCTCCAGGTCGCCGGCCGGGCGGGCTCGCTCGCCGAGGGCATCTCGATCGCCGCCGAGGCGATCGACTCGGGCCGGGCGGCCTCGCTGCTCGACCGGCTCAGGGCCCGCCGGGCGCGGAAGAGCCCAGCGCCCGAGGCAGGCGCCGGAGCGCCGGTGGCGGCACGATGACCGAGCTCCTCGAGCGCCCCGCCAGCGGGACGATCGAGCGGGCCCCGGGGACCCGCCGGCGATCCGGCCTGGGGATCCTGGGCGAGATCGCCGAGCGGCGGCGGACGGATCTCGAGGCCGAGCTGGCCCGGTACGATCCCGCAGAGGTCCGCCGGCTGCTCGCGGTAGCGCCGCCGGCCCGGGACCTCCTCGCGCCTCTCCTGCGTCCCGGTCTCCACCTGATCGGCGAGCTGAAGCGCCGCTCGCCCTCGGCCGGCCGCCTCACCGCGGAGGGCGTCGACCTCGTCGACCGAGCCCGAGCCTACGAGCGAGGGGGCGCGGCGATCATCTCCGTGCTCGTCGAGCCACACTGGTTCGCGGGATCGTTCGAGGACCTCCGGGCCGTCAGGCGCGGAGTGGCGGTGCCGCTTCTGGCGAAGGAGTTCGTCGTCGACGGGCGGCAGCTCCCCCTTCTCCGGGCGGCCGGCGCGGATGGCGTCCTCCTCCTCGCCGCGCTCCACGACGCGGCTGGGCTGCGGACACTCGTCCGTGCCGCCCGCAGGATCGGTCTCGAGCCACTCGTCGAGGTTCACCGGGAGCGGGAGCTTCCGCGCGCGCTCGCGAGCGGGGCCCGGCTGATCGGCCTGAACAACCGGGATCTCCGGACGCTCGCCGTCGATCCGGGCCTTGCCGCCCGGCTCCGGTCGCGGATCCCGGACGACCGGCTCGTCGTGGGCGAATCGGGCGTCGACGATCCGGCGGCCCTCGCCGAATGGCGCGCGCTCGGCCTCGACGCCGCACTCGTCGGCGAGGCGCTCATGACCGCCGGTGACGGTGCAGCGGCGGTCGAGGCACGAGTGGCGGCCTTCGTGGCGGCGGGCCGTGAGCCCGCGCCGTCCGAGGATCCTGCCGCCGCCGACCGGCTCCCGTTCGTGAAGATCTGCGGGATCACCGACGAGGCCGGCATCTTCGCCGCGATCCGGGCGGACGCCGACGCGATCGGCCTCAACCTCGTACCCGGCACGCCGAGGGCGCTCTCCGAACGCGAGGCGGCCAGGCTCGCCGGGCTCGCCCGCTCCGCCTCCACCCCCTCGCCCCGGAGGGCCGCCCCGCGGCCTGGCCTGGCGCGGACCGTGCCCGGCCTTCGATCGCTCCTCGTCGGCGTCGTCGCCGATCGCCAGCCAGCCGAGGCGGCCGCGCTCGCCCAGAGGCTCGGCCTCGACGCACTCCAGCTCTCGGGGGACGAGCCGCCCGGCTCGCTCGAAGCGGTCGGCATCCCCTGTTTCAAGGTGCTGCATCTACCATCGGAGGCCGGCCGGCTCGACCGCCCCGGCCTCGCCGAGCTCCTCGTCGAGCGGGCACGCACCTATCTCGCCGAGCCGAACTGCCTGGGGATCCTCCTCGACACTGCCGAGGCCGGCAGGCGTGGGGGGACCGGCCAGCGCGTCGACCCGGCCCTCGCGGCGGCCGTCGCCCGTGAGGTTCCCGTCATCCTCGCCGGTGGGCTCGATGCGGCGAGCGTCGGTCCCGCCCTACGGGGGATCCCCGCCGTCGGCGTCGACGTCGCCTCCGGGGTCGAGCGGTCGATCCCTCCTCGCGCCCGCAGGCCGGCCGCCCGCCGTCCGCGGAAGGACCCCGTCCGGGTCGGGCTTTTCGCGAAGCGGGCGAAGGCCGCCCGGCTCGATCGGCCGCAGCTCGCCGTCCGCCCCACCCCGGTCGATCCGGGCCTGCTCGAGGCCGACGTACGCGGGCGGTGGGGGACCGAGCGGAGTTTCGGTGGGCGCTACGTCCCCGAGACGCTGATGGCGGCCCTGGTCGAGCTTCAGACGGCGTATGACATTGTCCGCCACGATCCGCGCTTCTGGGCCCGGCTTCGGGAGCTCGGCCGCGACTACGTCGGGCGACCCTCGGCCCTCTACCGGGCCGACCGGCTCGCCTCCGCGCTCGAGCGCCGCGCGGGCCGACAGCCCGGGGACCTCCGGCTCTTCCTGAAGCGGGAGGACCTCGACCACACCGGGGCGCACAAGATCACGAACGCACTCGGCCAGGCGCTGCTCGCCCGGAGGCTCGGGAAGCGTCGGATCATCGCCGAGACCGGCGCCGGCCAGCACGGGGTCGCGACGGCCACCGCGTGTGCCCTGCTCGACCTGCCCTGCGTCGTCTACATGGGCACCGAGGACGTCCGGCGGCAGGCCCCGAACGTCCTGCGGATGCGCGCCCTCGGCGCGGAGGTGCGCGAGGTGGCGACTGGATCCGCGACGCTCAAGGACGCGATCAACGAGGCGATGCGGGACTGGGTCACGAACGTGGCGACGACCCATTACGTGCTCGGCTCGGCGGTCGGACCGCATCCCTACCCGACGATCGTCCGCGACCTCCAGCGGGTGATCGGCGACGAGGCCGCCGCCCAGCTCGCCGCCGTCGAGGGGCGCCTGCCCGACGTGGCGGTCGCCTGCCTGGGCGGAGGGTCGAACGCGATCGGGTTGTTCAGCCGGTTCATCGGGGAGCAGGGCGTCCGGCTCGTGGGGGTCGAGGCGGCTGGCGAAGGCATCGCCACCGGGCGGCACGCGGCGGCGCTGGCCGGGGGCTCGCCGGGCGTCCTCCACGGGTCTCGCTCATACCTGCTCCAGGACGCCGACGGGCAGGTCGTGGAGGCCCACTCGATCTCGGCCGGGCTCGACTACCCGGGCATCGGGCCACAGCTCTCGGCGCTCTACGAGGCCGGCCGGCTGGAGGTCCTCGCGGCCTCCGACGGGGAGGCTCTCGAGGCCCTGCGCCTGACCGCCCGTCGCGAGGGGATCCTGGCTGCCCTCGAGCCGGCGCATGCGATCGCGGCGCTGCCGCGACTCATCGCTGGCGACGGGATCGCGCCTCTGCCGGACCGGGCGCTCGTCCTGCTGGGACTCTCCGGTCGCGGAGACAAGGACCTGGGCGTGCTGGGCGACGGCGAGGAACGCGTGGCGGACGAGGCGATGACGTGAGTCTCACCGAGCTGAGCCCCGTGAGCGATGTGAGCCGTGCCCCGACCCGCGACCAGGTGCTCGGGACGAACGGGACGCAAGGCGCGCGCCGGATCGGCGAGGCCTTCGCCCGCGCGCGGGAGGTCGGTCGGATCTGCCTGATCCCCTACGTCGTGGCGGGCTATCCCGATGCCGCCACGAGCCGGGCGGCGGCCCTGGCCGCGATCGACGGGGGCGCGGACATCCTGGAGCTCGGTCTTCCGTACTCCGATCCGCTCGCCGACGGGACGACGCTCCAGCGCGCCAGCTCGACGGCTCTCCAGGCAGGCGCGACGCTGGCCGGCTCGATCGACCTGCTCCGCCTCGTCCACGAGGCACGCCCGGGGATCCCCCTCGTCCCGATGGCCTACGTGAACCAGGTGCTGGGCCACGGGGACGGACACGACGTCCTCGCCCGCCTGGCGGCTGCCGGCGCGAGCGGGCTGATCCTGGCCGACCTGACGCCCGACGAGGGCGAACCCCTCGAGGCGCTCGCCCGGGAGGTGGGCCTTGCGCTCGTCTACCTCGTGACCCCGACGACGCCCCCCGACCGGCGCGCCCGGATCGCGGCGCGCTCGGGCGGCTTCCTCTATGCCGTATCGCTCGTCGGGGTGACCGGCGCCCGGACGAGCCTCGCGCCCGAGGTCGTGCGCTTCGTCCGTGAGGTGCGTGCGGCCAGCCCGGTTCCCGTCGCGGTCGGCTTCGGGATCTCGCGGCCGGCCCACGTCCGGAGGCTCCGCCGGGCCGCAGACGGCGCCATCGTCGCGAGCGCCCTCGTCGACGCGCTCGGTCGCGACGGACGGGACGTCGGGCGGATGGGCCGTCTCGTGGCCGACCTCGCCGCCGCCGGGGGTGCCGGATGAGCTTCATCCGGCGGCTCCTGGGCGGTGGGCAGGAAGACCGAATGGCGCGGCCCGACGAAGGGAGCGCCGCCCGTGAAACGACCCGCGAGGAGGCGGCGCTCGGAGAGGAGGAGCTCCCGATCGAGGCGGACGAGCAGCTTCCCGAGGACCTCAAGGCATACCTCTATCCGCAGGACGAGTTCGTCCTCCGCCAGCAACGGTACGCGCGCTACCGCTGGGAGCCGCCGGCGAACGAGCCGGTTCGCGACCCCCGTCTGGCGCCACTCGGCGCCCTCCTCACGCGCAGCCGACAACCCACCGACGAGCAGGTCGCCAGAGTCGTGCGCGCGTTCAAGCGCCGGCCACGCGAGTTCGACGCGACGCTCGACGCCCTGCGTGAGACGGCGCGGGCCTCCGGGCGCGAGTCGGACCTTGCCGCGGCGCACGGCTTCCGCCTCGGCGACCCGCTCGAGCCCGAGAGCGAGCCGCAGGTGCCCGACGAGCTCCGAGCGGCGATCTCGGCCGCAGGCGAGGCGCTCGCGGTGCGCGACCTTCTCTCGGCCGATCAGATCGAGGTCCTGACCGGGCCCTGGCGCGCCGGCTACGGGGACGTGCCGGAGCGCTAGACGCCCTCCGGTACGTCCGGCTGACCCTCACACACACCTTGCGGGCGCGGTGTTCGCCGGCGAAATGGGCGGCGGTGCCCCCCATCCCGCCGCCCTGCGATCGAGTCGTCTCCAGGCGAGCGGAAAGGGGACGACGTCCAACGACGCACCGTCCCGCTCGCAGGCCGACGACACGAAAGCCTGTCGCTCATCCAGCCGACAGACGGTGGAGGCGCGACGGCGCTGCGGGCTGGCCTAGTTCTGTCATCTGCGAGTGAGGCTCGTATTAGGCAGACCGCTGACACGTCTCAGCCGGCCGTGGATGGAATCCCACGCTCGGGGAACGCGTCTCGACGGCGGCTCGGCCTGTCAACTGGTGTCTACCACGAGCCTGGCTCGTATCTGACAACACATCGGCCGGCTCCGAGGGCTGGTACGAGTTGGCTCGTATTTGACACCACATCGGCCGCCTCACGCCGCTGATGGGCCAGACGAATGCCCTCACGACCAGGTGGCTCGAAGGGTGCGCAGCGCATTCCCGCCCAGGATTGCCGCGGCGGCCTCGCGGGAGAATCCGCTGTCGAGGAGCGCCTGCGTGAGCGCCGGCAGCCTCGCCGCGTCCACGATCGTCTCGAGCCCGCCGTCGAAGTCCGATCCGATCGCGAGGTGCTCCAGACCCACGGTCTCGGCCGCCCGGTGGACGGCCTGGGCGAAGGCGGCCGGTGTCCGGGCCCCGAGCAGCGAGGTCGAGAGCGTGAGCCCGATCACCCCGCCGGCCTGCGCCACGAGCCGCGCGTCCTCGCTCGAGACGTTCCGGGTCGCAGGCGCGTACCGCCGCCAGCGGCTCCGGCCGCCGGCAAGCGCAAGCAGGCCGGTATGGCTCACGAGGAAGGGCCGGGTGAGGAGCGGCAGCGCGTCGCGGATCCCCGCCGACGAGACGTGCGCGAGGTCGACGATGATCCCCCGGCCCTCGAGCTCCGCGATGACCTCGCGCCCGAAGGGCGTCAGCCCGTATCCGCGGCGGCCGGTGTTCGAGCCGACGAGCTCGTTGTCCATCACGTGGGCGATCCCGAAGACGCGTATCCCGAGGGCCGTCAGCCGCTCGACATTCCGCGGCTCGCCCTCGAGGACGTGCCCGCCCTGGACGCCCAGGAAGGCGTGGACCCGTCCGTCGCCCAGCACGGCCAGGTCCGCCGGGCGGCGGACGAGGACGAGTCCCCCGCCAGACCGCTCCGCCCAGCCCTCGATCCGCCCGACGAGTGCCTCGACAAGGGCGAGCTCCCCCTTGCCCACGGGGAGACCGAGCAGCCGGAAGTGGGGCGCCGAGAGCGTTCCCCGGAGATCCGGGAAACGCGTCGCGATCGAGAGCCCGACGAGGTCGATGCCTCCCTGCCGGAGCCGCGCGAGGTCGACCTGGCCACCGGCCCGGGACCGCAGGAGGTCGCGGTGGAAGAGGGCGGTCCCGACGAGGAGGTCGACGACGGGGGTCGACCGGTGGAAGGCGAGGACCTCGGGCCGGATCGCACCCGGCTCGCGAACGGCGACGCGGTGGAGGACCCGGTCGAGCGTCGCCTCGTAGAGCCGCGCAAGCGCCGGCGTCGCGCTCGTCAGAGGTGCGGGTCGACCGCTCTGCTCAGCCGGCGTAGCGGACCGCGCCCGCCCGGCCGCCACCCATCCCGCGGAAGATCAGCCCCGCGATCAGTCCCGCGACGAAGCCGCCCACATGGGCCATGTAGGCGACGCCGCCGGTCGTCTCGTCGGAGATGAAGAGCGCGCCGAACCCGTTGATGAACTGGAGGAGCGCCCACAGCCCGATCGCGACGATCGCCGGGACCACCGTGATGAAGCGGAAGACGATGACACGAACGCGGTTGTGCGGGAAGAGGACGATGTATGCCCCCAGGACGCCCGAGATCGCGCCCGAGGCGCCCAGGGTGGGGATCGGGGAGTCGGGGCTGACGAAGATCTGGGCGAGCGCCGCGACGATCCCGGCGAGCAGGTAGAAGCCGAGGTAGACGATCGGACCTGCCCGGTGCTCGACGTTGTCCCCAAAGATCCAGAGGAAGAGCATGTTCCCGAAGATGTGGGCGATCCCGCCGTGCATGAACATGCTCGTGAGGAGGGTCAGGTAGATCGGGTCGGGTCCCGGCGCCTGCGGGATCTCTTCGGTCTGGCCGCCGACCTGTACAGGGGTCGGCTCGACGAGATCGACGTTGTGGGTGATCTCGCGGGGGATCGCCGAGTACCCGTACGTGAAGCGTCCATCCTCGTCGGGCAGCTGGAGGAGAACGAAGACGAGGATGTTGACGGCGATGATCGCGAGCGTTACCCAGGCGTAGCCGCGACCCTGCTCGTTCTCGTCACCGATCGGGAACACCCAGACCTCCTCTCGTCGTCCGGCCGCCGCCGACGCGGTCAGTCCCGATGGTACCCGCGGCGAGCGGCCGCTTCGAGCCTCCGGGACTCCTCCTGGAGACGCCGGATCGCGGCAATGAGGCGGCGGTAGAAACCGACCAGCTCTGCGGGCGGGAGGGGTCCGCCATCCGCCTCGGCGGCGACGCGGTCCAGGACGTCCCGCTCCCGAGCCGTATCCCGCACGGTGAGCCGGCCCGCCGCGGCCTTGTGCGCGTCGGCGCTCAGCGCCAGCGCGGCCCGCTCGTTCAGGAGGCGGATGATCCGCCGGTCGAGGGCATCGATCCTGCGCCGAAGGCGCCGCAGCTCGGCTGGCTCCTCGGGCGCCACCCGGCGTCGCTCAGCCACTGATGCCTCCGATGCGCCGGGCGATCGCCTCGAGCGCGAGATGGTAGCCCCGGGCGCCCTGCCCGACGATCGACTCGAACGCGACGTCCCGCAGGTAGTCGACCTGCCGAAAAGCCTCGCGCCGCCCGGGGTCGGAGAGATGGACGTTGATGAAGGGTCGGGCGACCGCGACGAGCGCGTCGCGCAGGGCGATGCTGGTGTGGCTGTATGCGCCGGCGTTCACGATCGCCGCCTCGAAGTCCCGCCGGTGGAGCCGGTCGATGAGCGCGCCCTCGTGGTTCGACTGGAAGAAGTCGACCAGGAGCCCGAGCTCGCGCGCGTGCTTCGTCATCTGTTCGTGGATCTCGTCGAGCGTCTCGTAGCCGTAGATCTCGGGTTCCCTCGTCCCCAGCAGGTTGAGGTTCGGTCCCTGGAGGACGAGCACCCGCCTCAACGGTCGCCTCTCCAACCGGCGGCCACCCGGGGGACGCGATCCGCGGCCCCGAGGGCGGCCGCGATCCCCGCCTCGATCGCGAGTTCCGGGACGTCGACTCGGATGACGGGACCCTCGGCTCCGGCGAGGACCCAGCGCACCCGGCCCGAGGAGCGCTTCTTGTCGGCCGCGATCAGGGAGCGGACGAGCCGGGCGTCGGCTGCCGACGGATCCTGCGCGAGGTCGAGCTCATCGAGCAGATCGAGCGCGCGGCGCGCCAGCTCGGGAGGCGTGACCCCGAGGTTCCCGCCCACCGCGAGAGCGCCCCGGAGGCCGTGAGCAACAGCCTCGCCGTGGAGCAGCCGATAGCCCGAGGCCGCCTCGACCGCGTGGCCGATCGTGTGCCCCAGGTTCAGGACGATGCGCCCGTCCAGCCGTGTCTCGCTGGGATCGGCAATGACGATCTCGACCTTCCGCCAGGCGCAGCGCTCGACGAGCTCGGCGAGGGCGCCCGACTCGAACGCGACTGGATCGCCCCGGGCGATCGCCGCGCCCTCGCGCTCGAGGAGCTCGAAAAGCGCCTCGTCTCCGAGGAGGGCCATCTTCACCGCCTCGCCCAGTGCCGCCCGACGCTCACGCTCGGGAAGCGTCTCGAGGAGCGACACGTCGACGATCGTCGCGCTCGGCGGGTGGAAAGCGCCCACGAGGTTCTTCCCCTCCGGCAGATCGACGCCGGTCTTTCCACCGATCGCGGAATCCATCTGGGCAAGGAGCGTGGTCGGGACGTGGACGAGCGGCACGCCGCGGAGCCACACCGCGGCCGCGAACCCCGCCGCGTCGCCCAGCGCGCCGCCCCCCAGGGCGACGACCGATTCGCCGCGCTCCAGGCGGGCGCCCGCGAAGTCCCGAAGGAGAGCCTCGACGGCCGCGATCGTCTTGGCGGCCTCGCCGCGGGGCATCAGGAACGTGAGGGTCTCCATTCCCGCATCGCGCAGCGCGGCGGCGAAGCGCGCGCCGTGGAGCCGCCAGACCTCAGGCTCCGCCACGATCGCGGTGCGCCCCGAGCCCGACCGGCCGAGCCGCTCCACGAGTGCATCCGGCCCGTCCGCGCTCCCGATGTGGAGCTCGCCGACGGGCGTCTCCGCGTGCAAGAGCGCCGTGCCCATGGGGGGTGGTGCGGCGACGACCTGGTCGACGCGGGCCACGACACCGGCGCGCGGTCCCTCCCCGTCGATCCTTCGCGCCGCGGCATAGAAGCGCGCGCGACGCTCGGCGAGCTCCCGGAGACCCGCCCGGGGATCCGGGCCCGTGAGCAGGGGACGCTTCGTCCCGAAGCGGACGCGCCGGGCGAGCACGCCGACAGAGGCCTGGAGCCACACCGCGTGCCGGCCGCGGTAGAGGCGCCAGCGATTGCGGGGCGCGAGGATGGCGCCGCCGCCGGTCGCGATCACCCGGCGGAGCACGGGAGCGTCATCCGCCGGACCGAGCGCTTCGATGGCAATGGACTCGAGGCCTCGGAAGGCCTCTTCACCCTGCGCCGCAAAGATCTCCGGGATCGGCCGGCCGGCCGCCTGCTCGATCGAGGCGTCGAGGTCGACGAAGGCGGCCTCGTGATGGGCCGCCACGCGCCTGCCGACGGCGCTCTTGCCGCTCCCGGGCAGGCCGACGAGCACGAGGTCCATCGTGCCCTCAGTCGTCCCCGCCGGAGCCGGCCTCGGCCTCGGCGGCCGGCGCGACAGCGTCCGCGGTCCTCGCCTCGGCGGCGCTCAGCGTCCGGCCGCGATAACGATCGAGGGCCTCGCGGATGTCGGCCAGGGAGTCCCCCCCGAACTTCTCGACCACGAACCGGGTCAGCGTGAGGAGCACCATCGCCTCGCCGATCACTCCCGCCGCGGGCACGACGCTGATGTCGCTCCGCTCGTAGTGGGCGACCTCGACTGGCAGCCCGGTGTGCAGGTCCGCCGAGGCGAGGGGCCGGGCGAGGGTGGAGATCGGCTTCACGGCGCCGCGCACGACGATCGGCTCTCCATTGCTGATCCCGCCGGTCAGTCCACCCGCGCGGTTCGTGCGGTGCAGCCAGCGTCGGACCGGCTCGCGATCCGGGGCACCGCGATCCGAGGGCCCGCGATCCGCGGCCTCGGCGATCCCTTCGATCACATCGTGGACCTCCGAGCCGCGCCGGCGCGTCTGCTCGAAACCGAGCCCGAACTCGACCCCTTTCACGGCGTTGATGGAGCAGATCGCCTGCGCCAGCGCGCCGTCGAGGCGCCGGTCCCAGTGGACATAGCTCCCGAGACCGACCGGCACCCCCGTCGCGACGACCTCGAAGACCCCGCCCAGCGTGTCTCCCGCCGAGCGCGCCGCGTCGATCGCGGCGACCATCCGAGCCTCGGCATCCGGATCGGGGCAGCGGAGCGGGCTTGCCTCGGTCTCCTCCCGCGTCCGCGTCGCCTGCCCGGCCTCGACGGCCACCCCACCGACCTCGGCGGTGAAGCTCCACACGTCGACGCCCAGCTCGGAGAGGAACGCTCGACAGACGGCTCCCGCGGCGACCCGCGCGGTCGTTTCCCGGGCACTCGCTCGCTCGAGCACGTCACGGACGTCGTCGAAGCCGTACTTGAGGGCCCCGGCCAGGTCGGCATGGCCCGGGCGGACGCGCGTCACGGGCTGGGCCCGCGTGTTGCCGGAGCTGACCAGCGCGTCGAGCTCGGCGCGCTCCGATTCGCCCAGTGCCTCGACCTGCATCACGCGGGTCCAGTTCTCCCAGTCGCGGTTGCGCACGAGCAGGAGCACCGGCGAGCCGAGTGTCCTGCCATGCCGGACCCCGCCCAGGATCTCGGCGCGGTCCTGCTCGATCTTCATCCGTGCGCCCCGCCCGTAGCCACGTTGCCGGCGGGCCAGGTCGACGGCGATCGCGTCCGCCGAGATGGCCACGCCGGCCGGCAGGCCCTCGATGGTCGCGGCCAGGGCCGGGCCGTGGGACTCCCCAGCGGTGAGGAAGCGGAAACCCATCTGGCGGCGCCTGACGTGCCCGGAGCGGCCGGCTCAGCCGGCTCCGGTCGGCTTCTCCGTGGCCGGCTCCTCGGCCGCCGTCATCGGACTGGGCCCGTCTCCCCCCGGTCCGGCGGCACGGGCCTCCTCGAGCTTCTGACGCATGAGCTCGAGCGGCGCCGGGCGTCCCGTCCAGAGCTCGAACGCGGCCGCTCCCTGGTGGAGGAGCATCACGTCGCCGTTCATCGTCGCCGAGGCCCCGGCCGCCCGGGCCTCGCGGAGAAGCCGCGTCTCGGCGGGGACATAGATGAGGTCGATGACGAGCAGCTCGGGGGGCAGGATCTCGCCCGGGATCGGGGATTCGTCCGACGAGAGCCCGACCGAGGTGGCATTGACGACGACCTTCGCCTTCGCCAGCTCGGCCTCGATGACCGATTCGTGCCAGGGCATCGCCTTGAGCTCCATGTGCGCCGCTTGCCGGCCAAAGTGGCGGACCAGGGCCTCGGCTCGATGGAGGTGACGGTTGAAGATGATCACGCGCTGGAAGCCCTCGCTGATGAGACCGTGGACGACGGCGCGAGCGCCGCCGCCGGCCCCCAGGACGAGCGCCGAGCGGGGCATCTTCTGGCGGCCGACGAGCTGGTCGAGCGCCTTGCGAAAGGCCGGAACGTCGGTGTTGTGGCCCACCAGCCGCCGGCCTTCCTTCGTGATCGTGTTCACCGCGCCGGTGGCATGGGCGTCCTCGGTCAGCCGGTCGACCATGGGCACGACACGCTCCTTGTGCGGGATCGTCACGTTCGCGCCCAGGTACTCGTCCTCGCGCAGCTCACCGATCGCCTCGGCCAGCTCGATGACCGTCCGATCGAGCAGCTCGTAGCGGGCGTCGATCCCGAGCTCGTCGAAGGCCGCCTGCTGCATCGCCCCGGAGAGCGAATGGGCGACCGGGTGGCCGATGAGGACGACCCGCTTCGTCATCGGGCGAGCCCGGCCAGCTGCTCGAAGAAGGCCGGATCCGACACCGCCGCCGAGGCACTCCCGGCGATCGTCGTCTCCTCCTCGGCGACCAGTCCGGCTACCGCGAACATCATCGCCAGGCGGTGATCGTCGCGACTGTCGACCTCGGCGCCGCGGAGACCGAACGCCGGCCGGCCGGCGCCGCCGGCGATCCGCAGCTCGTCGCCGACCACCTCGACCGCGGCGCCCAGGGCGGCCAGCCCCCGATGGATGCCCTCGATCCGATCGCTCTCCTTGTGTCGAAGCTCGGTCGCGCCGCGGATCACGGTTGTGCCCCTGGCGCAGGCAGCGGCGAGACAGAGGATCGGGATCTCGTCGATCGCGCGGGCGACGTCGTCCGGCCCGAGCTCGATCCCCTCGAGGCTGCTCGAGCGGACGGTCAGCTCGGCTGTGGGCTCACTCCCTGCCGCCAGGGGGCGCTCGTCGATCCGGGCGCCCATCCGTCGGAGCAGCTCGATCACCGCGCGCCGGGTCGGGTTGACGCCGACGTCCTCGAGGACGAGCTCCGCGTCGGGGTGTGCGGCGCCGGCGACGAGCCAGAAGGCAGCCGCCGAGACGTCGCCGGGGACCAGTTCGTCGATCGGCTGCACCCGGGCACCACCCTCTACGCTGACCGACCGCGCACCGGTCGGGTGATCGATGCTCGTGACCTCGACCCCTCGCGCCCGAAGCATCCGCTCGGTGTGGTCGCGCGTTCTGACCGGCTCGTGGACGGTCGTCCGGCCGGCTGCCGAAAGGCCGGCCAGGAGGACGGCCGACTTGACCTGCGCGCTCGGGACCGCGGAGGCGAAGTCGATCGGGCGCAACGGGCTGCGTCCGACGACGGTCAGGGGCGGGACGGTATCTGAGGAGCGGGCTCGGAGGGTCGCGCCCATCGAGCGCAACGGTTCGATGATACGGGCGACCGGTCGGCGCCGCAACGACGCGTCGCCGTCGAGGATCGAGCGCCAGGGTCGCCCAGAGAGGATCCCCGCCAGCAGCCGGAGGGTCGTGCCCGAGTTGCCGCAGTCGAGGGCCTCCGAGACGGGGCGCCACCCCTCGAGCCCGGGCGAGCGGACGATCCGGTCGACCCGTCCATCGCTCGCGGGCCCGAGCCGCTCGATCTCCACCCCGAGCTGCCCCAGGCAGGCCACCGTACTGTTCGCGTCCTGCCCGTCGGAGCCGCCGGTGATTCGCGACGATCCCTCGGCGAGCCCGGCCAGGAGCAGGGCCCGGTGGGTGATCGACTTGTCGCCGGGCAATCCGATCCGGCCGCGAAGGCGGCCGGCCTGGCGAACGCGGACGGTCCCGTCCTGGGAGCGGATGGCCATCGTCATCTCGCTCAGTGCTTGCTCGTGGCGCCGAGCTCGAGCGCGGTCCCGGCCGGGACGGGATCCCCGTGGAACTGCCGGACCTGGGCGTGGATCGGGCCGATCGCGGCCATCAGGTCGCGGAACTGCTCCGGCGTGAGCGACTGGTCGCCGTCCGAGAGCGCCTCGTCGGGGCGGGGGTGGACCTCCACTATGACGCCGTCGGCACCGGCCGCGACGCCCGCCAGCGCCATGGGCTTGACCAGCCAGCGCTTGCCCGTCGCGTGCGAGGGGTCGACGACGACCGGCAGGTGGGTCAGATGATGAAGGAGGGGGACCGCCGCCAGGTCGAGCGTGTTCCTCGTGTACGTCTCGAACGTCCGGATGCCGCGCTCGCAGAGGATGACGTCCGGGTTGCCCGAGCTGACCACGTACTCGGCGGCCATCAGCCACTCCTCGACCGTCGCCCCGTAGCCCCGCTTCAGGAGGACCGGCTTCGCGATCCGCCCGACGGCGGTCAGGAGCGAGTAGTTCTGCATGTTCCGTGTGCCGATCTGGAGGATGTCGGCGTAGCGGCTGATGATCTCGACCTGGCTGGGCTCCATGACCTCGGTCACGACGGGCAGGCCGGTCTGCTCGCCGGCCTCGGCGAGGTAGCGCAGCGCCTCGACGCCCAGCCCCTGGAACGAATATGGACTCGTCCGCGGCTTGAATGCGCCGCCCCGCAGGATCGTCGCGCCCGCCGCGGCGACGGCGTCGGCGGTCTCGAAGAGCTGCTCCCGACTCTCCACCGAGCATGGCCCAGCGATGATCGCCAGCGCCCCGTCGCCCACGGCGGTGTCCCGGATCCGGATGACCGTGTCCACGGGATGGAACTCGCGGCTGGTCAGCTTGAACGGGCGGCTGATGGGCGTCACCGACTCGACCCCCGGCAGCGCGGCCAGCCGGCTGCGGATGAGCTCCTTCCGCGGGCCGATCTCGCCGACGAGGGCGATCACCAGGCGCTCCGCCCCCCGGCTGTCGTGGGGCTGGAGGCCCTCTTCGAGGATGTGGCTCTTGACCGCGTTGATCTCCGCCTCGGAGGCGTTCACGGACATGACCACGAACATCGTTCGTCGCGTCCTTCTGCTCGGCTCGGCTGCGTCTGCATTCCGCGCGGTCCGGAGAAACAAAAGAGCAGAGGTCTGGCGACCTCTGCTCACCCGGCGCGACCCACCCGCTGGGAGCTATCCCACGGGCTGGCCGGCCGGGAGACGGTAAAAGGACCAGGCGCGCGTCACGGTTCCCGGACGGTAGCCCAGGCCCGGGTCCGTGTCAACGGACGCGGACCCGCAGAGACTCGATCTCAGGGGCTTCCCCTCCGAACCGCCCGGTCGTACCATCCCGGGCAAGGCGAGGCCGAGGGGGCCTCGTGGACCGGATTTGTCGGCAACGCCGGCGTCGCGTGGTGCGGAGGGACGCCGGAAGGGCGCGACCGACGCGGCACCCGTGCAGATCCCTGCGCAGTAGAGGAGCGCTCGCGATGTCCACCCCGTCCCGGCCCAGCGGCCGTCGACGCTTGCGCGCGGCCGGCGGCCGCGCCGCTCTCATCTGTCTCCTGCTCGCGGTCCTGCTGCCGGCGCAGCCGGCCGCGGCCGCCCCGGCGCGCGACCCGGAGCGCGATAGCACCGCGCTCACCGGTTGGGCCTGGTATCACGGCGTCAGCGCCACGACGCTGAACAACGCGATCGCAGCGAACGGCCTGCGACTCATCGATCTGGAGGTCGAATCGGCGACCGGGCCCACCTTCACCGCCGCGCTCGTGAAGAACACGGGCACCTACAGCCGCGGCTGGTGGTGGTACTACGGCCAGACGATAACCTCGATCAACACGCACCTGACCACGAACAACGCCCGGCTCATCGATATCGAGCGGTACGACACGTCTTCAGGGCCTCGTTACGCGGTCGTGATGGTCAGCAACACGGGCGTCGCCGCGAAGGCGTGGTGGTGGTACTACGGCGCGACGAGTTCGTACATCTCCTCGCAGCTCGCGGCGCACAGCGCCCGCCTCATCGACCTCGAGGCCTATTCCACCTCGTCCGGCACGCGTTACGTGGCGGTGATGATCTCGAACACCGGCGTCGATGCCGCAGGCTGGTGGTGGTACCTGAACGTCACCGGGTCGGACGTCTCGTCGTATCTGAATACGAACCACGCCCGGCTGATCGACATCGATCGCCTCTCGAGCGGCCGTTTCAACGTGATCATGAAGCAGGCCGGCACCGAGTACTGGTGGTGGTATTACGGTCAGTCGGCCACCTCGCTCGCGAAGATCGCCTCGCAGAACGGGGCGAGGATCTACGACCTCGAGCCGTATTTCATCCTCGGCCGCAAGTACTTCGCAGCGGTCCTCATCAATGACGTCAACGCCGAGACGACCCGGCTCCGCGAGATCATGCGTCCCGGCCTGTCGGGTGGTTCGTACGGGATCTACCTGAAGCGCGTCGGCGGCGTGGTCAACGTGAATCTCCAGGAGGGCGTGATCTTCGAGCCGGCCAGCTCGATCAAGGTCGTCCACCATCTCTACGCGATGCGCCGCGTCGCGGCAGGGACCGAGCACCTCGACGCCCCTGCGGATTTCGTTTGGTATCACTATCCCTCGGCCACGAACGGCGACGGGCCGGGCGCCTGTCCGGTCCTGGCTGACGAGACCGTCGCGAACCGGGAGATCGATACGGTGCGCTTCGGCCTGACCCAGATGATGGGTCCGTCCGACAATCGCACGACGCGCGGGTTCCAGCTCCGTTACACGCAAACGACGCTGAACAACTTCATCGACAACACGGTCCACATGACGAACACGCAGCTGCGACAGATCATCGGCTGCGGCTTCCAGAACGATCTGCGCAACGATCTCACGCTCGTCGATGCCGGCCGACTCTACGAGGGCGTCGGGAATGGTTCGCTTCTGTCCGGAGCCAACCGGACGACGTTCTACGGGATCATGGTCGGTGGCTATATCAGCAGCACGAGCCCGCTCGCGACGATCATCCGGCAGGAAGCGACCGCCCTGGGCAAATCGACCGCGGTGGCGAACTCATTCATCGCGAACACGTGGCGGCGCTGGAAGGGCGGCAGCTACGACGTCTGTCCCTCGACCGGCTCGTGCAGCCCTCCCTACGAGTACATCCGCACCGAGGCCGGGATCATCTCGCTGCCGGCGAAGGTCTCCGGCACGATCAGCCCGCGGCTCTACGTCTTCGGACGCTTCGTCGAGAAGCTCTCGATGCCCTGCCGTTTCCAGAACCCGGGAGAGTCCGCAGCGTCGTACGGATCGGTCTGTCCGCCCTGGAAGACGGCCAACGACACGCTCGCGAAGGCCCGGGACGAATCGCTCCGGGCGCAGGTCCGCTCCGCGCTCGCTACCTGGTAGATCGCCCACGACGGCCGGCGCCCTCCCAGCGAGCGCCGGCTGTCCAGCTCTGACGGCGCCCTCCCAGCGAGCGCCAGCCGTTCGGGTTAGCCTGGCGCGGCCGGTCAACCGCTCGCCGTTTCGCTACGAACGTAACGGAACGCGCTGATTACGCTGCCCGCTGGCACAGGCTGGCGTCGAGTCCCACGAGGGACCTCCCGACCGCACCACAACGAGCCCTCCGAGCGTCGTCCCGCTCCTCCTTGCGGCGGCTCGGATCGTCTCGAGCTGTGGACAGCGCAGCCTGGTTACGCTACTAGCGAAACCTCGTCCGCCCCGACCGACCCGGGCGACCCGCTCCTCGACGCGACAGCTGACCCACTACCCCGACGACCCCGGGTGGACGCTCCCCGGCGCCGGTCGATAGAATCCGCCGGTCCGCGCGGAGAGGTCGCATAGTGGCCGAGTGCGGCGGTTTGCTAAACCGTTGAGTGGGGTAACCTGCTCCGAGGGTTCGAATCCCTCCCTCTCCGCCAGCTCCCCGCGGAGCTGACCCCCGGAGCGCCCGTAGCTCAGTGGATAGAGCGTCAGGTTGCGGACCTGAAGGTCGTGAGTTCGAGTCTCGCCGGGCGCGCCAACCCCTACACGGGCCCTACGTGGCCGTACCCGCGGTGACGAGCGAACGCTCGAGCAGGAGCGGGTGGCCGAGACGGTCCGTGTACTGCGGGCGGTAGCGGTCGAGGTTGTACATCTCCAGGTCCACCCGGCGCGTCCCCTTCGCCGGATCGGGCAGCGGGACGTGGGCGTACTTGCCGTCGCGGATCGCGACCATCTGGCCCCGCTTCCCTTCCCGGATCAGGTCCATCGCCACGTTCGCGAAGGTGATCGCGACCATCGTGTCGAGAGAGTCGGGCTCGCCGCTTCGGAGGTCGTAGGTCAGCTCGCTGAAGACCGTCTCCTCGCCGGTTCGGCGCCCGATCTCGTCCGCCAGGACCTCCCCGATGTTCAGCTTGTGCCGGTGACCGAAGGCGTCTGCCTCGCCCCATTCGCCGATCGACCCGCCCTGCCAGATCGCGCCCTCGGCGGCGATCACGAAGGCATAGCGGCTGGGGTTGTTCCGCTTGTCCTCGGCCAGCAGCTCGCAGAGGTGCTCGAGGTCGAAGGGCGCCTCCGGGATCAAGCAGCGGGCTGAGGTGACGTACGCCGTATAGAGCGCGGTGTAGCCGCAGTCGCGCCCGAAGATCCGGAAGATGCCGATCCGCTCGTGGGAGCCGAGCGTCGTGCGCTGCCGGTTGATGAGCTCCTTCGCGCGCGTGATCGCGCTCGAGAAGCCGATGCAGTACTCGGTGCCCTGGACGTCGTTGTCCATCGTCTTGGGGATGCCGACCACGGGCACACCGATCTGGTCCAGCGCGTAGGCGAAGCTCAGGGTGTCGTCGCCCCCGATCGCCACGAGGTCGTCGAGCCGCAGGCGCTCGATGTTCTCCAGGACGACGGGCGTCAGGTCGAAGAGCCCCTCCTCGGTCTCCAACTCGGCCGCGCGCTGCGGGGAGAGATGCGGCGGGAGCGCGCTTCGCCGCATCCGCCGGGGATTCGTGCGCGAGGTATGGAGGACCGTCCCGCCGGTCCTGTCGATGGCCCGCGTCGACTCGCGGTCGAGGCGACGCACGAACTGCGGATCGAGCTCGGAGCCCGGAGGCAGCTGGGTGAGTCCCTGCCAGCCGCGACGGATGCCGAGCACCTCGTAACCGAGCTCGGTCGAGCGATAGACGACGCTCTTGATGACCGAGTTCAGGCCAGGCACGTCCCCGCCACCGGTGAGGATCCCGATCCGCCGCGTCGACTGCATGCTCGCTGTCCTTCCTGAAGAGGCCGCTCGTCCCTGCGGCACCGAATCGTAGCCCCGGGACCGCTCTCCGCGAACCTCCCGGGCTCGGCGCCGGGCCGGTGCTACGATGCCTCGCGATGCACTACGAGATGTTCATGGGGGCCGCGCTCGGCGAGGCTCGGGCCGCCGCCGGGAGGGGCGAGCGTCCCCGCGGGGCGGTCGCCGTCCTCGGCGAGGCGATGGTCGCGAGCGGCCAGGAGGAGGTCCTCGCCCGGGGCGATCCCACGGCGCACGCCGTCATCGTCACCCTTCGCGAAGCGGCCGAGCGGCTGGGTCGGACGTCGCTGGCCGGCCTCACGATCTTCAGCTCCGTCGAGCCCTGCCCGATGTGCGTCGGGGCTCTCCTTGCATGCGACGCCGACGGGCTCGTCTTCGCGCTCCCCGACCCGGCCCTGGGTGCCGCCGGCTCGGCCGTCCAGCTGGCCGACGGCCGGCTGGGCCGGCGTCTGGAGGTCGTCTCGGGGATCCTCGCCAGGGAGGCTTCCGAGCTCGAGGCGGCCGTCGCCGGAGCCGCCCGGGCCTAGCCCTCCGCGGTCGAGTCGGCCTCCGCCGGCAACATCGCAGGACGTCCGAGTCGGCCCCCCGCCAAAGTCGTCTGCGGTCGAGTCGGCCGCCGGAGGCAACATTCCAGGACGTCCCAGTCGGCCCGCGCCAAGGTCGTCTGCGGTCGAGTCGGCAGCCGGAGACCCTTTGCTATCCTCTCGCGCGGAGAGGTGTCCGAGTGGTTTAAGGTGCCGCTCTCGAAAAGCGGTGTGCGAAAGCACCGTGGGTTCGAATCCCACCCTCTCCGCCATCGACCTGGCCCGATCTGTGGCTGCAGGCCACCCGCCCACCCCGCGGAGAGGTCGCCTAGAGGCCTAGGGCGCCGCACTGGAAATGCGGTATGGGGCAACCCATCGAGGGTTCGAATCCCTCCCTCTCCGCCACTCCGCTTCCTGGGCCGCCTCCGAACGACCGGGCTGCGTCCGGTGTAGGTATGACATGCGAGTCCTGAGGCTCCTCCTCGCTGCCGCGGCCGCGACCACCTTCTCGGGCGCGCTAACGATCGCAGCAGCTGGCCGCGCTTTGTCGGTTTCCTGCGACGTGACTCTCCCGAATGGAAATCCGTCACCGGGCGAGTCTCCAAGCCC
The DNA here is from genome assembly GCA_036002405.1 of Candidatus Limnocylindrales bacterium. Taxonomy (GTDB): domain Bacteria; phylum Chloroflexota; class Limnocylindria; order Limnocylindrales; family CSP1-4; genus DASYTK01. The sequence continues at coordinate 4,877 of DASYTK010000042.1, read as the reverse complement.
GTTGCACCACGGGAATGGCGACCTATGGACCGTACTCTGGCCCGGCGGCATTGTCCGTGCCGACCCGGCCCAGGTCGCGCCTGATGGCTCCGTGCACATGAAATTCCCATGGTGGCGGGGCGCTGGCGTCGCCGGCGAGCTCAACATCACGGGTCGCCGCCTCGACGCGCCCGCCGCACCTCTTCGAGCGGAGCTGCCCGACGGGTATGGAGATACCGGGTTCCGTGCGAGCGGCCTGATCTTCTCCACGTCCGGATGCTGGGAAGTGACGGCGCGCGTCGGAGCAGCCGAACTGACCTTCGTCACGTGGGTGCTGAAGCCGGGCGAGACGCTGCCCGAAACGGCCACCGCCGGCGGTGATTCGCACGGTCGCGCTGCCGGCAACGTTGACCCTCTTGTCCCCCTGTTCGATGCGGCAGCGATCCTCGCGATCGTTCTCCTGCCTGCCCTCGCCGTTCGACGCCTGGGACAGGCTTTGCGTGTGACGCGCGTAAGCGACCTTCCTGGCGGAGAGCGCCGCCCTCGCGCGGGCTGAACCGCAGGCTCTGTGCGCCCTGCGCACGAAACCTGCAGGTCGGCGCAATCTCAGCGGTTTTGATGCGTCACGCGCAACAAAGGTGCACCGAGGGTTCGCGAAAGGTCGCTTGTGTGCGTGTGGCGCAACGCCGGCGGATCCAAGGCCTGTCAGGCGACCGCCTGCACTTCCCTGGCGCGAACCTGGCGCGAACCCGGCGCGAACCCGGCGCGAACTCGGCGCGGGCCGGCTCGAACCCGGCTCGGAGGTGATAGAAACGCCGAGGTCACAGAAGGCCTCCGGGTCGAGCGCACGCTCGCCCGGATCGAGATCCCGCCTGGCACCACGCTCCCCCAAGGCGCTGCCCATGTCCTGATCGGAACGAGGCTGCGCCTGGTACCAGCCCTCGGCGGGTCCGTCGTAGAATCCGCGGGCCGTGCTAGGCGGGGAACTAGCGGTGCCCTGTACCTGCAATCCGCTCCAGCAGGGCCGAATCCCCTCCCGAGGCCCGCGCCCGCGAAGGCCGCCGGGGCGATCGACGTTGAGGACCGGGTCCCGCGCAGCGACGGCGCGCGAACCTCGTCAGGTCCGGAAGGAAGCAGCGATAAGCGCTGTCCGCCGGGTGCCGCGGAACGGCCTGGTCCGAGCCGGTCGCCACGGAGGGCGCGCGGACGTCACCGGTCGACGGAGGGTGCACGGCGATCCCTCAGTCTGCCCACGCCCGCTGCCGGACCGGCCCATGGGCCGGCCACGTCCGCTGCCGGGCCGCCGCCCACGCCGGGCTACCGCGTGGGCCCATAGAATCGGTGTCCCGCTGCGCCCCGGCGCACTGACGCCCGCAGCGAGATGACCACGGAGGATCCGACCGTCCCGAGCTCCAGCCACCAGGCGCTCTACCGTCGCTGGCGGGCGCAGACGTTCTCGGCGATCGTGGGCCAGGGTCCGGTCGTCGAGACCATCCGCAACGCCGTGCGCCTCGACCGCCTCGCGCACGGCCTCCTGTTCGTGGGTCCTCGGGGGACGGGCAAGACCTCGATGGCCCGGATCGTCGCCAAGGCGATCAACTGCGCGGACCCGCGCGACGGCGAGCCTTGCGATGCCTGCGAGGCCTGCGTCTCGATCCGCGAGGGTCGCGCGCTCGACGTCGTCGAGCTCGACGCTGCCTCCAACAACCGGGTGGACGACATGCGCGAGCTCCTCCCGCGCGTCTACACGGCTTCCGCCGACCTGCGCCGGAAGGTCTTCATCATCGACGAGGTCCAGCGGATCAAGGAGGGCTGGGACGTCCTGCTCAAGACGCTCGAGGAGCCGCCCCCCGACGTCGTCTTCATCTTCTGCACGACGAACCCGACGCAGATCCGCCCCGCCGTCGTCTCCCGCCTCCAGCGCTTCACGTTCCGGCCCCTGACGGTCGACGAGATCGGCGGCAAGCTCGAGCGGATCCTGGCGGAGGATGGCCGTTCTGCGGAGCCGGGCGCGGTCCGCCTCGTCGCGCGCCTCGCCGCGGGCGGGATGCGCGACGCCGAGTCGATCCTCGACCAGCTGCTCTCCGGCGTCGACGAGCCGCTCACCGAGGGACGGGTACGCGACCTCATGGGCCTCGCCGAGGAGACCGCGGTCGATGCCTTCGTCCAGGCTCTCGCACGGCCCGATCCACTGGCCGGGATCTCGGTCCTCGACGAGCTCGAGGCCGGGGGGCGAGATCTCGTGGCGTTCTCCGACCAGGTCGTGATCCGCGTGCGCGAGCTCCTCCTCGAGCGGCTGACCGACGGCTCGGGCGCGCATCCGGGGGCGCCCGCCCTGGCCGCCGCGGCGCGACGACTGGCAGGGCTCGACTCGAACCGCGCCGGCGCGGGGGGCTACCGCTTCCAGCTCGAGCTCGCGCTTCTCCAGGCGGCCGACGGCCCGACTCGTCAAGCCACCCAGCCCGGACTGGCCGAGTCACCGGCCCCGGAGCCCGCCGTGCGCGCCGCCCATCCATCTCCATCCGGCCGGCCCACCCAACCGCCGGGGACCACTCGCGGCCAGGCGCAGGCCCCGGAGCCGAGCCCCCTGGCGGTGCCGGTCGGCGCCCCGGAGCCCCCGGCCTCGGAGGTACCAGCCCCGGAGGGCCCGGCCCCGGAGGCCCCGGCCCCGGAGTCCCCGGCCCCGGAGTCCCCGGCCCGGGAGGGTGTAGTCCCGGAACCCCCGGCCCGGGGGCCGTCGGATGTCGAGGGTCACGCCCAGCCGACCGCTCCTTCCGACGACCCCCTCGGCAGGCTCCGGCGGGAGTGGGCTCTGGTCGTCGCCCACGTCGGCCGTAACCCCGCCAACCGTCCGCTCGTCGCGGCCTGCCGGCCGCTCCAGATCGAGGGGCGGATCGTCGTCCTCGGCTTCCCCGAGGACCAGGGGTTCCTTCGTGACATCGCCGACCGGAAGCGCCCCGCTCTCGAGGAAGGCGTCCAGGCGGTCCTCGGGTCGGACTACGTCGTCCGCTGCGTCGCGGCGAACGTCGAGGTGATGGCCGAGGCCATCGACGAGGAGGCTCGCCAGGTCATCGAGCAGGCCCGCCGCGTCTTCGCCGGCGACCTCGCGGACGTGGCCGAGATCAGCTGAGGAGGCGACCGCGATGGGGATGGGCAACCTCGCTCGGATGGCCCAGCAGATGCAGGCCGAGATGGCCCGCGTCCAGGCCGAGCTCGAGGCGATGACCTTCGATGGCACGGCCGGAGGCGGCGTCGTGAGCGCGACGGTCAACGGGAAGCAGGAGGTCGTGTCCGTCGGGATCGATCCCTCCGCCGTCGACCCGGACGACGTCGAAATGCTCCAGGACCTGATCACGGCGGCGGTGAACGATGCTCTCCGTGCCGCCCGCGCCGAGGCCGAGCGGAAGCTCTCGGGCGTGACCGGCGGCCTCCGCCTCCCGGGCCTGGGCTGAGGGCGTGCCTGCCCCGATCGACCGAGCGCGGGCGTTTTCGCCTGTCGGCGAGGCAGCCCGATGAGCGCCATCGTCGAGCCCGTCGCCCGGTTGATCGAGGCCTTCGCTCGCCTGCCCGGGGTGGGCCCGAAGACGGCCCAGCGACTGACCTACTACCTCCTCCGCGCACCCGAGGGTGAGGCGCGCACGCTCGCCGCCGCGCTCGTCGCGGTCCGCGACGAGGTCGTCTTCTGCGAGCGCTGCTTCAACATCAGCGCCGGACCGCTCTGCCCGATCTGTGCGGATCCGGGGCGCGATGACGACCGGCTCTGCGTTGTCGAGGAAGCCCTCGACGTCCTCGCCCTGGAGCGGACCGGCTTCTACCGGGGCCGCTACCACGTCCTCAACGGCGCGATCTCACCGATCGACGGGATCGGGCCCGATCGGCTGCGGATCCGCGAGCTCCTCGAGCGCGTCGCCGAGCGCACCGCCGAGGGACGGCCCTTCGAGGAGGTCATCCTGGCCACGAACCCGACCCTCGAGGGAGAGGCGACGGCGATCTACCTCGCGGAGCGCCTGACTGGGCAGGTCGGGGCCGTGACCCGGATCGCGCGCGGGCTGCCCGTCGGTGGCGACCTGGAGTACGCCGACGAGGTGACCCTGGTCCGCGCGCTCCAGGGCCGCCGGGTGCTCGACGGGGTCGGGGAGCGTTGACGGCGTCCAGGTGAGCCATCTGCTGGCCGAGCTCGCCCTCCGGCTGGGGAAGGTCCTCGGGGCGAGCGTCCTCGGACTGGGGATCTACCTGGTGATCGTGGGTCCGCTCGGTGGATCACCCTCGCTGACGCTGGCGCTGCTCTCCTGGCTGGCCGGAGCCGCGTTCGTGTTGCTGATCGAGTCGAGCCCGATCTGAGGCGCTCGCGAGGCGGCGACCGCTCTGCCGACGACCGCGCGGGCCCGGCCCCCCACGACGGCCCGCGCCGTTGACAGTGGGAGGGCCGCCACGTACGATGTGCGCTCGCGTCCTCGATCCTCGCGGGTCGGCGGGCGCCTCCGGCCGGCGGGCACCGCCCCGGCGGCGGAGTTGACAACCCGATCGGCAGTGCGACACACTAGCCCGTTGCGCCGTGGCGCCTGCCGGGCGTTGCACCTTAACAAGTGAAGAGTGACAGGTAATGGAACCGGACACGTGTTCCGAGCGGGCAAACCCTTCGACCTGAAACGGACCGGCCGCAAGGTCGGACCGTCTTTGTTGGAGAGTTTGATCCTGGCTCAGGATGAACGCTGGCGGCGTGCATGAGACATGCAAGTCGAACGAGCGATTCGGGCTTGCCCGGATCGCGAGTGGCGGACGGCTGAGTAACGCGTAGGTGACCTGCCCCGAAGTGGGGGATAACTGCCCGAAAGGGTGGCTAATACCGCATGTGGCCGCACGTTCGATCGTGCGATCAAAGCCGCAAGGCGCTTCGG
>DASYTK010000041.1:0-51473 GCA_036002405.1 Candidatus Limnocylindrales bacterium | reverse complement strand
TCTCACGTCCCGCGGCGGCCTGCTCGCCCTGATCGCGCTCGTCGCCGCTTGTGCCGGTCCCGCACCATCGCCGACACCGGCCGGTGCGGAGACGATTTTCGAGGCGCTCGCCAGTCGCGGGGCCACGGTCACCGGGATCGTGGGCGGTGACCCGGGCTGCGACGAGGCCGATCTCGTCGACAACGCGATCCGTTTCGAGCTCCGTGGCCGGAACGAGACGGTGCCGCGGACGGTCCACCTCTTCACCTTCCGTGACCGCATGGCCTTCGAGGCGGCAGCGACGAGCTTCCGGCGCTGCCTCGCGACCGTGTTGGCAGGCGCGGGAGAGCGCGTCGACTCCTTCGAGTCGAGCCCGTATCGACTCCTCGCTCGAGGACTCTCCGACGAAGACCTGCGCCTTCTGCGGGAGATCCTGACGGCTCGTTAGGAGAGGTCCTAGGACTCCTCGACCGGCCGCCTCCCCACCTGACCGGACCCGACCCACCCGCTCCGCCCCGGCGCGGCCCGCTCTGCGCCGTACGTGCGCCGACCCCGTCCCATCGGTCCGCACCCGTCCGGGCCAGCCCGAGAGACTGAGGCCCGGGGGACCTCCGGGGCAGGGATTCGACGGGGGGCCCACGGGACGCTCCCGTCATGGATCGCACGCGCCCCGGCCGCGCTTCGATCGTTCGTCTCACCCTCCTCGTGCTCGCGGCCCTCCTCCTCGCCGCGATGCCCGGCGGGGTCACCGGCCTCCACCGCTCGACCCCCGCGGCCCAGCTCACCCTGGCCGCGCGCCAGCCCACGACCGGCACCCGGGCAGCCGAAGGCGCCTTTCGCCTGCCGGCCGATCGGCTGACCTCGGCGGCAGCCACCGCGTCAGCGTCGGCCGGAGCCCTGGGCCGAGTCGCGCTCGCCCTCGAAGCCGGCCAGGCGGCGTCGCGGAGGGCGGAGCGCGCAGAGCGCGGCTGGCTCGACTCGATGCCCGCCCTCCGTTCGCGGGCCCTCCAGGTACAGGAGCGCCGCGAGCGCGCCGAGGCGGAGGCGCGGGCCCGAGCGGAGGCCGAGCGGCGGCGAGCGGAAGCGGAGGCGCGGGCGAAGGCGGCCGCGGAGGAAAGGGCGCGCCGCGAAGCCGCCCGGTACTCCGGTCGGAACCACTTCTGGTATCCAGCGCTGGGGATCGATCGTCCGGTGGACTGGTTCTCCTGCTCCCGCTCCCGGCCGCCGGACTCACCCGTCTACCGCTGGGGCTGCGCGGGCTCGAACAACGTCTACCTCCTGGCCCACGCCTGGAGCTGGTTCAAGCCGCTGAACCGCGCCTATTACGCGGGAACGCTGGCCGCCGGGCAGGTCGTGGCCTATGCGGACGGCAACGGCCGCACACACTTCTACCGCTTGGACTGGTGGAAGACGTGGCGGCCGCTCCCCTCAGCCCGCTGGGCCTGGGCCTCGCAGTCGCGCAGCTCGCTGACGCTTCAGACCTGCGTCGGCGCCAACAGTGAGCTGCGACTCTTCGTCCGCTTCCACGAGGTCGCCGCGCCCTAGACCGACGACCCCGCCGCCCTCGGCGGCCGGCGCTACGATGCCGGCGTGGCGAGGAGCGACTGGCCGCGCTTCGGCCGCGACGTCCCCGGTGCGGCCTGGCGCCCAGATCCGGAGCGGGCGGAGGCGAGCCGGCTGGCGCGCTTTGTGCGGGCGACCGGGGAACGCGATCTCGAAGCCCTCCAGGCGCGAGCCGAGGCCGATCCGGCCTGGTTCTGGGGTGCGGCCGCCGATGACCTGGGGCTCTCCTGGGAGCGGCCGTTTCAGAGGGTCCTGGACGTCTCGGCCGGGATCCCCTGGGCGCTTTGGTGGAGCGGCGGGGCGTTCAACTACGCCGCGGCGGCAGTGGAGCCGCGAGCGGCGGGCAGACCCGACGAGGCGGCGATCGCCTGGGAAGGTGAGGACGCAGAGGTCCGCTCGCTGACGAACGCCGAGCTGAAGACAGCCGTCGCCGGGGCGGCGGCGATGTTCGCGGCCCAGGGTGTCCAGGCAGGCGACCGGGTGGGGATCTTCCTGCCGATGCTGCCCGAGACGGCGATCGCCGTCCTGGCCCTCGGACGCCTGGGCGCGATCTACACGCCGATCTTCTCGGGCTACGGCGCTCCAGCCGTGGCGAGCCGGCTGCGCGACTGCGGGGCGTCGGTGCTCGTCACGGCCGACGGCTTCAGGCGGCGCGGCAGCGTCGTGCCACTGAAACAGACCGCCGATGCGGCCGTGGCCGACGTCCCGAGCATCCGGCGCCTGATCGTCGTGCGGCGGCTGGGCGAGGCGGCCGGGACGGTCCGCTGGAACCCCCAACGTGACCGCTGGTGGCACGAGTCGATCGAGTCGGCGGAGCCGGGGAGCCTGCCGCCGTCCGAGCCCACCGACCCGGAGACCCCCTACATGATCATCTACACCTCCGGGACGACGGGGCGACCGAAGGGCGCGGTCCACGTCCACGGCGGCTTCCCGATCAAGGGCGCCCAGGATCTCGCCCACGGCTTCGATCTGCAGCCGGGCGACCGGCTGTTCTGGTTCACCGACCTGGGCTGGATGATGGGGCCCTGGGCCATCTCCGGGGCCCTCCTCCTGGGCGCGAGCCTCCTCCTGTACGAAGGCGTGCCGGACCATCCCGGCCCCGACCGGCTCTGGTCGCTCGTCCAGCGGCACCGGGTCACCCACCTGGGGCTGTCGCCCACGGTCATCCGGGCGCTCATGGCGCACGGCGAGGGGCCGGTCCGCGGGCACGACCTGTCCTCGCTCCGGGTCCTCGGCTCCACGGGCGAGCCCTGGAACCCCGAACCCTGGTGGTGGCTCTTCCGGGAGGTCGGGAGGGGGCGTCTCCCGATCGTCAACTACTCGGGCGGCACGGAAGTCTCGGGCGGGATCGTCGTGTGCAACCCGATGACGCCGATCAAGCCCTGCTCCTTCGGCGGCCCGGCGATCGGGACCGCCGCCGACGTCATCGGGCCGGACGGGTCGAGCCTCCGTGGCCAGGTCGGCGAGCTCGCCATCCGCCAGCCCCTGCCGGGGATGACCCGCGGCTTCTGGAACGACCCCGAGCGGTACCTGGAAACGTACTGGTCCCGCGTGCCCGACGTCTGGGTCCACGGCGACTGGGCGCTCGTCGACGAGGACGGCTACTGGTTCATCCAGGGTCGCTCGGATGACACGCTGAAGATCGCCGGAAAACGCGTCGGGCCGGCCGAGGTCGAGAGCGCGGCGACGGCCCATCCGGCGGTCCTCGAGGCGGCCGCGATCGGCGTCCCGCACGAGATCAAGGGCGAGGCGATCGTCCTCTTTTGCGTCCTGCGGCCGGCCGAGTCGGACGACCCGGGCCTCCGGGCCTCGATCGCGTCACGCGTCGCCCAGGATCTGGGCAAGCCGCTCCGGCCGGAGCGAGTCGAGGTCCTGCCGGCGCTCCCCAAGACCCGCTCGGGCAAGGTGATGCGCCGCCTCGCGCGGGCAGCCTACCTGGGCCTCGATCCGGGCGACCTCTCTGCGCTCGACGACCCGCTCACGCTCGAGGCGATCCGAGCAATCTCCCCGCTCGTCCGCGGTTGAAGACTCCCGGGGCGCCGCCCTAGTCGTCCAGGACGAAGGTGATGAGCAGGTTCACCTTGTAGCCCGACACGCGATCGTTCTCGACGAGGACCTCCTGCTCCTTGATCCAGGCGCTGCGAACATTGCGGAGCGTCTTCGTGGCGCGCGAGATGCCCTGGGAGATCGCGTCCTCGAAGCTCTTCGGCGAAGTCGCGCTGATCTCTGTGATGCGGGCGACGGACATGGGCGGCCTCCTCCTGTCTGCTAGCCGGGCGGATCGCTGGCCCGGGATACCTCTCCCGAGGGCCGCCGCAGCGCGGCGAGCCGGTCGGCGTATCGACGACGGAAGACGTTCAGCTCGGCCAGGGTGTAGCCAAGCGTCTCGGCGATCTGGCGGATCTCGTGGCTCTCATCGGCCGTGATCACGTCGCCGGCCGCTGACGCGACGGCGAACAGGCAGTGCATCAATCGCTCGCGCTCGTCGTCGGTCGAGATCTCGGCGAAGCGTCGCGCGACGAGGAAGTCCTCGGTCGCTCCCTCGAGGCGGGCCTGGGACTTGGCGATCTCGACGATCAGGACCGCCGTGGGCTCGTCGAGCCCGCCGAAGTCGCGGACGATCCGCTCCATCTCCACCGTCTCGTCGGCGCTGATGTGGAGGTCGGCATAGGCGACCCGGCCGAGCAGGTAGGCGAAGCCGGCCAGGAAGGCGGCCCGATGGGGGTCCATCTGCTCGAGTCGGGCCGAGATCGCCCGGATGGCGGCAGTTTCCTGACCGGTCGGGGCCGAGCCTTCGCGGGCGCCCGGTCGGAGGAAGCGGAGGTAGCTCATTCGACCTTCAGGCCGAGGATCCGGCGGCCGATGACGAGTCGCTGGATCTGGCTGGTCCCCTCGTCGATCTCGGTCAGCTTCGCGTCGCGCAGGTAGCGCTCGACGCGGTACTCCTCGACGTAGCCGTAGCCGCCGTGGATCTGGACCCCGTTGTTCGTCGCACGTTGCGACGCCTCGCTCGCAAAGAGCTTCGCCTCCGCCGCAGCGAGTGCGTAATCGCGCCCCTGGTCCTTGAGCCAGGCCGCGCGATAGACCAGCTGGCGCGCCGCCTCGATCTCGGTCGCCATGTCGGCGACCATGAAGGCGACTCCCTCGAAGGTGCCGATCGGGCGACCGAACTGCTTCCGTTCGCGGGCGTAGTCGACCGACGCGTCGAGCGCCGCCTGGGCGAGACCGACGGCCATCGCGCCGATCGAGATCCGCCCTCCGTCGAGGATGGCAAGGAACGTCTTCCAGCCACTGCCCCGCTCACCCAGCATCTGCCCCGCGGACACCCGACAATCCTCGAAGATCAGCTCCCCGGTTGCGCTCGCGTGGAGGCCCATTTTCTCCTCCAGCCGCCCGACGCTGAAGCCGGCTGCGTCCGCCTGGACGATGAAGGCGCTGATCTCCGGCGAACCGTCGTCGCGGCTGCCCGTCCGGGCGGTGACGATGTAGGTCCCGGCCTGGCCCGCGTTCGTGATGAAGCGCTTCCGCCCGTCGATGACCCAGCTGCCCCCTTCCGGTCCGTCCTCGTACCGGGCCGTCGTGCGCGTGCCACCAGAGTCGGAGCCGGCCTCCGGCTCGGTCAGGCCGTAGGCGCCCAGGACGCGGCCCTGGGCCATGGGCACGAGGAAACGCTCCTTCTGTTCCGGGCTGCCCGCGAGGTGGAGCGGGCCGCAGCCAAGGGAGGTATGGGCCGCCACGATCAGGGCGAGCGAGCCCCAGACGCGGGCAAGCTCCTCGACGGCGATCGCGTAGGCCAGCGTGTCGAGACCTGCCCCGCCCTCCTCCTCCGGGTACGGGACGCCGAGAAGGCCCATCGGCCCGAGCATCGCGACGACCTCGTTCGGGAAGCGCCGCCGCCGCTCGTGATCGTCGACGACCGGCTCGATCTCTCGAGCGGCGAAGTCGCGGATCGTCTGGCGGAGCAGCTCGTGCTCGGGCGGCAGATCGAAGTCCACGGAGGGCTCAGCCTAGCACGCACGCACGGCCAGACGGACGGACCCCACAGGCATTCGCCGAGGCGTCGGCGGACGGCAGGGCCGGGAATCCGGTGATACCCTGCCCGCCTCATGCACAGCGTCCGATCCGCGGGCGCACCGGCAGGCCACGTCACGAGGGAGGCCGTGCTGGTCGCCCTCCGACGCGCGGGTCCACTGTCTCCCGACGCGCTGGCCCAGCGCCTGGGTATCAGCCGCACCTCTGCGGTTCAGCAACTCCGCGGGCTGGCCCTGAAGGGCCTCGTGTCGCGCAGGGCCGTCCGTCACGGCGTCGGCCGGCCCCGACACCTCTACGACCTGACCAGCTCGGCCCAGGCGCTCTTCCCGAACGGCTACGAGGCGCTCGTGGGCGACCTCCTAGGGGCGCTCGAGGATCTCGGGGGTCGTGAGCTCGCGGAGCGAGCCTTCCGGCTTCGACGGGCTCGTCTGCGCGAGGCGATCCTCAGGCGCTTCGCAGAGCGAGGCGTGCTCGAGGCGCCGCTCGAGGTCCGGGCGCTCGAGCTGGCGCGCTTCCAGGACGATCAGGGCTATCTCTGCGAGTGCCGGCGCGAGTCCCGGCGCGGAGGACCGTCAGGCGTGGCGAACGGACACGACGGACCGGCCTCCGACGATCCCCTCGTCATCGACGGACGCGGCGTCATCCGGCTGCGCGAGCACAACTGTGCGATCTACGACGTGGCTCGACACGACCCGATGCCCTGCCGCGAGGAGGCCCGCCTGTTCAGCGAGGTGCTCGGGGCACGCGTCGTGCGCGAGTCGCACATCGCGTCGGGCGATCGCTCGTGCACGTACCGGATCGAGGAGCGACCGGCCCGGGCCTGAATCAGGCCTCCTCTTTCTCGAGGGCGCGGCGGGCCGCCGGCGGGCGGCTGGGCGGCGGGACCTCGTTGACCTCGGACACGAAGGAGGCCTGGCGAGCCCACTCGATCGACTGGGCCTGCTCGTCGACTGAGAGGATCCCCAGCCTGCCCAGCGCGGCGAGCTCGTCGCGCATGTAGGTCCGCAGCATCTCGGGGCCGTCGGTGTTGACGGTGAAGCGGATGCCGTTTCGCCGGAACGTATCGAAGATCCAGCGGAACTCGTCCCAGCCGGACACCACCCGTGTATTGATATTGCTGGTTGGGCAGATCTCGAGGGTGATGTCGCGATCCCGGATCATCTCCATCGTCCGCGGATCGAAGGCGCTCTTCACGCCGTGGCCGATCCGCGCCGGCTCGAGCGCCTCGATCACCTGACCGATCTCCTCGAGCTCCCCGACCTCCCCGGTGTGGACGGTGATGCCCAGCCCCTTCCGTCGGGCCCGATCGAACAGCCGCCGGTATTCCCGCGGCCGGAAGGCCTTGGTCTCCGGGCCGGCGATGTCGATGCCCACGACGCCTCGCCCAGAGTAGGCGATCGCCTTCTCGGCGATGATCTCGTTGAGCGCATAGGGGAACGCCCGGTCCAGGCAGAAGATCAGGCCTGGCCGGACGGGGTACTCGAGCATCGCCCGATCCATGCCCCGAATCGCGGCGCTGATGATGTGGTCGAGGTCCTGCTCGCCGCCCCGGTTCCGCTTCATCGGATTGAAGCGCAGCTCGATCGTCGTGATGTTGTTCTTGCGATAGGCGCCGCCGATCACCTCGTACACCGAGCGCTCAACCGCCAGCGGCGACGACTGGATGAGCTCAGTCCAATGGAAGAGCTCGAGGTACCCGTCGAACGAGCGCCCGTGCCGGGCCGAGACGGTGATCAGCCGCCGGAACTCCCAGTAATCCTTCGTCGGCAGGCGGATCCCCTGGGCGTGGGCGATCCCCCACATGATCGCGGGCGCCACGGCCCCGCCCAGATGGCAGTGCAGCTCGACGAGCGGGATCTTGCGCGACAGTGTGATCGCCACGAGGCGATGCTAGCGGGTGACGGCGGCCCCGCGGCCGATCGCGGCGCGGTCCGCGCGTCAGCCCAGCGAGCGGAGGAACGCCGCGCTCCTGTCGAGGACCTCGCCGAAGGCGGCCGAGCGATGGAGCCCGTGCCGACCGCCGGGGATCACGGCGAGCTCGGCGCGCGCCAGGCGGGCGCTCGCCTGCTCGAGCAGGTCGAGGCGGACGAAGGGGTCTGCGTCCCCCACGAGCAGGAGCACGGGGCAGCGGATCGATGACCAGTGGGCGGTCCGCGCGTCCCAGCCCTCGGGCCTGCCGGGCGCATGGAGGGGATAGCTGTACAGGACGAGCGCCGCGATCGAGTTGGGTTGCGCAGCCGCGACGAGAGAGGCCACGCGGCCGCCGTACGAGTGGCCGCCCACCGCGTCCCCCGCCGCGACCTGCGCCGCGAACGCGTCGACGGCGCCTTCGGCGGGCACGACCGACCGACCGCGACGAGGAAGGTCGATCGCGACGGCGGCGATCCCCCGCTCCGCCAACCCATCGACGTAAGGCCCCATCGAGGTCGCGTCGCCAGAAGCGCCATGCCCCAGGACGAGCGTGGGCGGCGTTCTCACCTGGGTTGAAGCGTGCGCGTTTCGCCTGGCCCGAAGAGTGGCCAGATCGCGCCCAGGTTGCTCAGTCCCCGGGACGCGGCGGCGTAGGCCTCGGCCGAGACGGCGGAGTATGGCACTCGCAGTCCGGCCGCCCCGGCTCGCCCGACGCAGACGACAAATCGCTGCTCCCTCAGGGACGGCGCGCCGCCGTTGGGCGGGAAGAGGGCCCCCCGAGCAAGGTCGACTTCGTAGACGCCCGGCCGCCAGGGGCCACCCTCCGCCAGTCCGAGCACCGCCAGTCCGGGCACGGCCGAGGTCACCGAAGCCACGGGCACCTCGAGGACCTGCCCGTCGACGAACCGACGGCGGACCGCGACGCTCACCGCGCCTACCGCCTGGTAGCCGATCCCAACCAGGTGCTGGCCGGCATCGATGAGCGCGCCGCCGCCGCACTCCTGCCCGAGCCGCTCCGGCTCCGGATCGGCCCTGCCGGGTGGCTGCGGGAATGCCCGCATCCGGGCGGAGCGAGGCCCGCCCTCGTCCTGGCGCGCCGTGCCGACGACGACACCCGGTCGGCCGGCATATCCGGCCCAGTCCCGGACCGCGGCAAGGAAGGGCGGCTCGAGCGCCGGCGCCCCGAGCGGAACGAGATCGATATGCCAGGACGCGCGGTGCCGACCGGCGGCGTCGAGCCACTCGACGTCCATGCGGTAGATCCCCGGCACCCAGCTCAGCCCTCCACCCTCCGGCTGAAAGACGGCCCAGGCGATCCGGGTGTTCGCGGGCGGCTCCGGCCAGCGCGTCGGCCGGCCCACCATCGGTGCCGCCGGAACGCGACCACCGTCAGGTGCGAGCCGGTAGAGGAGAGCGCTCGCGAAGCGCCTGTCCGGGCCCAGGGAATAGCCCATGGCGAGGATCCCGCTGTCCTCCACTCGGGCCAGGACGTTCGAGCGCTCCGAGCCCGGGCGCCCCTCGCTCAGCCAGGCCTGGCGCTCGTCGAGCGGCGGGGACGGCGCGGCCGTGAGGTGGACGGGGCCGTGAGCGATGTCGACGACGAAGGGGCCCGGCGGCAGGTCCCCGAAACGCCGGCTGAGCTCGGCGATGTCGATGATCTCGGGCTCCTCGCGCTCGGGCCCGGTCTGCGGCCGTCCTGGCAGGAGGACCGTCAGCCGGGAGATCCGGTCGCCAAGCAACATGTCGACGCGGTAGAGGCCGGGCGCCCAGTGGTCGCGCGCCACGGCCTTCGCCGGCGGGGCGAGGAAGAGGCGCCGGCCGCCCGGTTCCCGGCCGGGCATTTCGCGAAGGATCAGTCGCTCGGGGACGGCGCCGCGTCGGAGCCGCCAGATCCGGATATCGAGCGGGATCTCGTCGAGCGGGCTTGTCACGCCCAGCGCAGCGACCGCCTCCTCCCCCGTCGGGACGATGACAGCATCGCTCACGATCCGGCCGGGATCCGCGCTGTAGGAGAGAAGCCCGGGGGAGAGCGGCGTGGCGGGCGCCCACCGGCTGGCGACGAACCAGGAGGAATCGACCAGCACCTCGTCGGCCGCCGGCGGACGGTCGGCGGGTCGGCGATCCGGCCTCGCGATCAGGGCATGGACGCCCCATTCGTCGGGCTCCGGCTCGAGGGCGCGTACGTCGTCCCAGCGGAGCGTGGGGAGGCCCAGGCGGAATGCGCCCAGGGAGCGCGGCGGTCCCAGGCCCAGATCCTCCGAGGCCACCCGCAGCGCGTCACCGCCCCCGCCGACCGCCGACGGAGCGGCCTCGGCCGGCCGAGCCGGCGCGACGGGCGGCGCCTCCGCGGTGCCGCCCCGGCTCGGCTGCCAGGGCTTCAGCAGGCCGAGCGCAACGAACGTGACGAGCAGGAAGGCGACGATCGCAGCCGGATCCGGGCCGCGGTCGCGACGGCGGAGCGGCGTGACGGGCACGACCCCGTCCTGGCGCGGCTGGCGGTCGGCACTCATCGCTGGCGCCCCGAGTGTCCTCCGTCCGCGCGGCGCCGTCCACCGACCGACCAGCGCGACGCAGGGTTGGGCGTCAGCCCGCCCGGAGGGTGAGCTGTTCCGGCTCTGGGAGTGGATCGATCGGCCGCGCGCGCCGGTCGGCGATCCCGTAGCGGTCGCGCAGCTCGCCGATCCGCTGGCGGATCGGGCGCACATCCGACTCCGAGAGGTAGGACCGGTGGGCGTAAAGCCGCTCGTAGCGGGGAAGGAGCTCGGGCCAGTCACGCGCGAGGTGATCGAGGAAGTACTCGCGCGTTCCGGGACGCAGGTTCAGCACGTTCGTCCAGAGGTGGGTGGCGCCGGCCTCCCGCGCGGCACGGACGACCTGGCCCAGCAGCTCCGGTCGATCGGAAAGGCCGGGAAGGACGGGCGCGATCGCGACGCCTGCCCGGATCCCGGCGTCGACGAGGATCCGGACCGCGCGGAGCCGCTGGCGGGGCGGGGCCGTGAATGGCTCGGTCGTGCGCCAGATCCGCTCGTCGAGCGTGGGCACGGACAGGTTGACCGTCGCGCCGCCCCGGCGGGCGGCCTCGGCGAGGACGTCGACGTCGCGAACGACGAGCGTGCCGCGCGTGATCAGGGAGAGCGGGGTCCGCGCCTGGGCCAGCGCTTCGATGCAACCTCGCGTCAATCGATGGCGGCCCTCGGCTGGCTGGTACGGATCGGTCGCCGCACCGATGACGACCTGCTCGCGCCGCCAGGAACGCCGGGCGAGCTCCACTCGAAGGTGTTCGACGACGTTGACCTTCACGCGCACGCGCTGGCCGTAGCGCTCGTCCCAGGGCCGCTCCGCCCGCCGCTCGAAGCCGCGCACGTAGCAGAACGTGCAGCGATGGACGCAACCCATGTAGGGGTTGAGCGACCACTTGAACGGCATCCCGGAGACGCGGTTGAGTGCGCTCCGGCAGGGCTCCTCGGCATATTCGACGGCCGGCATCGGGCCAGAATAGAACGCCTGTTCTAGTCGGTCAACCACGGTCCTCCGGCCACGTGCCCGTCACCTGGCGCAGGATCGCAAGCTCCCCGACGTGGTACGAGTCATGGTTGCCGACGACGCACATCTCGCGGAAGACCGTGTGGCCGGGGGTGCCGGGCAGGACGGCCAGCAGGTCGACGGCGGGGTCGAGGGCGATGTCCTCGAGGGCGCGGCGGTCGTCGAGGTACTGGGAGACCGAGGTCCGAAAGCCCTCCGGCGTCGTCTCGGCATCGGGTGCAGGCCAGTAATCGTCCGGCCAGTCGCGGGAGACGTAGCCTTCGGAGTCGCGGATGTAGTCGAGGATGTCGCGCTGCGTGATCCGGAGGTGCTCCACGAGGTGCCAGGGGGTGTACGGGACGTTCGGCGGCCGGGTGTTGATCGCACCGTCCGGGAAGTGCTCGACGGCCTCCTCGAAGGCCATGTGCGCCTCGGTCCCCCGAAGCAGCAACACGAGCTGACGCCGGAGCGGCTTGTCGCTCATTCGCAGAGCGGCAGGTACTTCAGGCCTTCGTGGCGCACGAGCTCGAGCCGGAGGCGCACCGTCTGGAAGACCGCCGTGTCGTTGGAGGCGATGAGCATGGTCCCGGGCGCGCTGTTGATCGTGTCGGGATTCTCGGGATCGATCCGGCCCACCGGATCCCAGAAGCTGCCGTCGGCATCGATCCCGCTAGGATGACGATGACGACCAGGCGTGCCCGGCGCATGCGGCCCCGGCCCTGCCGATCCGCCCGGCGCGGCTCAGGCCAGCTCGTTCGCGGCGAGAGCGGGCTGGTGCGTGGTGCGGGCACGCTTCGCAGCCTCCGGGACCTGGTCGCGAGCGTGGTAGGAAGAGCGGACGAGGGGGCCCGACTCGACGTGCTTGAAGCCGAGGGCGAGGGCTTCGGCCTTCATCTGGGCGAACTCGTCCGGGTGCACGTAGCGGACGACCGGCAGGTGCTGCTCAGACGGCCGCAGGTACTGGCCGATCGTGAGGATGTCGCAATCGACCGCCCGCAGGTCGCGGAAGGCCTGGCTCAACTCCGGCCGCGTCTCGCCCAGCCCGACCATCAGGCTGGACTTCGTGTGGACCGCGTCGGCTCGGGCGGTCAGCTCGCGCGAGAGCTCCTTCGCCCGCCGGAGGACGCCGAGTGAGCGCTCGTAGCGGGCGCGCTTGCGCACGGGCTTCTGGAGACGGTCGACCGTCTCCAGGTTGTGGTTCAGGATGTCCGGCCCGGCCTCCATCACGAGCCGGAGTGGCTCGTCCGCGCCGTTGAAGTCGGGGATGAGAACCTCCACTCCCATCCCCGGGCACTGCCGGCGGAGGGCACGGATCGTCTCGGCGAAGACGTGGGCTCCCCCGTCGCCCAGGTCGTCGCGGGCCACCGAGGTGACGACGACGTGCTCGAGACGCATCTCCCGGATCGCCTCCGCCACCCGGCGTGGCTCGTCCTCGTCGTTCCAGGTCGGCCGGCCTGTCTTCACGGCGCAGAAGCCGCAGGCGCGCGTGCACACGTCGCCGAGGATCATGATCGTGGCGGTGCGCTGCTCCCAGCACTCCCCGATGTTCGGGCAGTGGGCCTCCTCGCAGACGGTGTTCAGCGACAGGTCGCGCAGGATCCGCTTCAGGTCGTGGTAGTTCTCGCCCGAGGGAAGGCGCGCCTTGATCCAGTCGGGGTGCCGCCGGAGGGGAGCCGACCCGTCCGCGCTGGCGGCCAACTCGCCCGTCACGGCGCCTCCGCCCATCGCGATCGTGGTTGGGAGGTGAGCGCCATGGCCGTGCTCTGGGCCTGCCGCCTGGAGCAGGGGCAGCTCCCGGCCGGGTCGGGGTTGGAAGGCGGGGAGGTCGGCCATCAGGAAGTCGAGTCTACGACCGGCGCCGTCTCGCCGTCAGAGCCCAGGCTCGCGGCCGCGAAGAGGTCTCGAGCCTCTCATCCCGCGCTCAGCGTCGGGCAGGCGCCATCTTCGACAGCCCGGTAGCAGGCGTGATGGCTCGTTTGCGCTCCACGGGTGGGCGTTCGAGAGGGATTCGCTCGGTTGCGCGGGGGAGCGCCCGTCTGGCGAGCATCTGACAGGAACGGCCAGGCCACCGACCGCGATCTCGCCCGCCGGTCACGGCGGACCGCGGTCGAGCTGACCTACCAGATCGGAGTGTCGGGCGAGACCGACTCGAGCCAGGCGCGGACGTCCTGGACGAAGCGGCCGATCTGGGCGCCGTCGGTGGCGCGATGGTCGAAGCTCACGCAGAGGTTCATCACCGGGTGGATTCCGATCGTGTCGCCGCCCGGCGTCTCGATCACGACCGGCCGCTTGACGATCGCCTCCATCGACAGGATCGCGACCTCTGGCACGTTCACGATGGGCTGGCTGGCGACCGAGCCGAACCAGCCGGTGTTGTTCAGCGTGAACGTCCCGCCCTGGACGTCCTCGAGCCGCAGGCGGTTCGCACGCGCGCGCGCCGCGAAGTCCTGGAGGAACAGGTTCAGGCCGTGGATCGAGTACTCGTCCGCCTTCTTGATCACCGGGACGACCAGCCCGTCGTCGACGGCGACGGCGATCCCCAGGTTGATGTCGGCCTTGCGCAGAAGACCCTCTTCTGTCCAGTGGGCATTCAGCTCCCGGTGGCGCTCGAGCGCCTCGACGACCCCCTTGGCCACGATCGCCACGAACGACAGCGCGATTCCTTCCTGGGCCTGGTAGCGGGCCTTCGCCGCGTCGCGCAGGGCGACGACGCCGGACATGTCGACCTCGACGGTCGTGTAGGCGTGCGGCGCCTCCTGCTTCGCCTTGACCATGTGCGCCGCGATGGCCTTGCGCATCGGCGTGATCGGCTTGAGCTCGTCCCGCTGGGGGGCCGACTCGACCGGCGCGGCTGCCGCTGCGGCGGGAGCCGGTGCCACGACGGCCGGGGCACCTGTCGGCGTCGGCGCGGCTGCGGCAGGGGCGGCGGAGGGTTGCGCCGCGGCTGCGGCAGGGGCGACAGAGGGTTGCGCCGTTGCGACCGGTGCGGTCGGTGCGGGCGGAGCCGGCGCCGCGGCGCCTGCCCGCTGTGCCTCGACGAAGCCGAGGACGTCCTCGCGGGTGATGCGGCCACTGTGCCCCGTTCCCGCGACGAGCGAAAGATCGATGCCATGCTCGCGCGCCAGACGGCGAACGGCGGGGGTGACCGGTCCCGTGTATTCGCGGCCCGGCGCCGACGGCGGAGCTGCCGCTGCTGTCGGCGGTGTGGCGGTGGCAGCCGGCGCGCTCCGCTGCACCTCCTCGACCGAGCGCTCGTCCGACCCCGCCGGACCCTGACCCGTGCCGAGGACGGTCCGCTCGGGTTCGCGACCGTTACCGCCAGCAGTTACCGGCGCCGCGGTCGCGGGGGCGGAAGCCGATCCCTCGGCAGGCTCCTCGGCGGCATCCGCGGTCGCGCCGGGCGCTTCGGCCGTCGCCTGAACGGTCGCCTGGCCGCCCTCCGCGGCGCCGCCGTCGCCGGCACCTGCGCCCTCGTCGGCCGTCTCGATGACCGCGATCTCGGCGTTGTTCGGGACCGTCTGGCCCTCCTGGACCAGGATCTCACGGAGCGTGCCTTCGATGGGCGAGGGCACCTCCGCATTGACCTTGTCGGTGATGACCTCGACGAGCGGCTCGTACTTGGCGACATGGTCGCCGGGCTGCTTCAGCCACTTTCCGATCGTCCCTTCGGCAACCGACTCGCCGAGCTGGGGCATCGTCACTTTCGCCATCGATCGCTCCTCACCCCGGGCCGGGAGGCCGTGTACTCGTGCAGCCGCATCTGGTGGCTTCGCGCGGGAGGTCGGCGATGTACGTATACATCATCGGCTCCGACATGGATGGCGTCCGCGGGGACGGCACGAGCCGACGCACGACGGCCGCATCCGCCCGCCGCGAGCACGGAGGCCCATCGGCCCGTCGCGACCACGACCTGCCGCCTCCGCTCATGCCCATGGCTCAGTAGGCCGCCAGATCGCGGACCGCCTGGGCGATCCGCTCCGGGTCGGGCATGAACCAGTCCTCCAGGGTGTGGCTGTAGGGGACCCCCGGCACCTCGGGCCCGGTCACGCGGACGATCGGCCCATCGAGGTAGTCGAAGGCCTCCTCGGCGAGGATCGCCGCGATCTCCGCCCCGTAGCCCCCGAAGCGGTTGTCCTCGTAGGCGATCACGCACTTGCCGGTCTTCTTCACCGAGTCGACGATCGTCTCGGCATCGAGCGGCCGCAGGGTGCGCACGTCGATGACCTCGGCGCTCACGCCCTCGCCCTCGACAAGCTCGGCGGCCTCGAGCGCGTAATGCGCCATCAGCCCGTAGGCGACGATCGAGACCTGGCGCCCTTCCCGGGTCACGTTCGCGCGGGCGAGGGGGATCGTGTAGTCGCCCTCGGGGACCTCGCCACGGACCGAGCGGTACAGCTTCTTGTGCTCGAAGAAGAGCACCGGGTCGTCATCCCGGATCGCGCTGCGGAGGAGGCCTCGTGCGTCGTAGGGCGTCGACGGCACGACCACCTTCAGGCCGGGGACGTGGGCGAAGAAGGCCTCCACCGATTGGCTGTGGTAGAGCGCGCCGTGGACGCCGCCGCCGTAGGGCGCCCGGATCGTGATCGGGCAGCTGAAGTGCCCGTTCGAGCGGTAGCGCATCCGCGCTGCCTCGCTGACGATCTGGTTGAAGGCCGGGTGGATGAAGTCCGCGAACTGGATCTCGGGCACCGGCCGAAGTCCGTTCACGGAAGCGCCGATCGAGGCACCCACGATCATCGATTCGGTCAGCGGCGTGTCGAGGACCCGGTCGCCACCGAACTCGTCGAAGAGGCCGTCCGTCGTGAGGAAGACGCCGCCCTTCTTGCCCACGTCCTCGCCCAGGATGACGATCGATTCGTCCCGCCGCATCTCCTCCCGGAGCGTCTCGCGGATCGACTCGAGGAGGGTCATGACGGCCATGCCTCAGCCCTCCCGCGCGGACCGGCCGCCATCGCGCGGCGAGGGTCGTGCCCCCCAGGGGCCGCCGAGAGAGGGCTCGTCGACGGCGTCGAGCGGCTCTCCGGCGTAGACGTGGCGGGTCGCGGTCTGGGGGTCGGGTTCGGGTTGCGCCTCCGCCCAATCGGTCGCGTCGTCGACCGCCGCCGCGATCTCCCGGGCGATCGCCGCCTCACGCTCGTCGTCGAGCACTCCCGCTCCGGCGAGCTGCTGGCGGAACAGCGGCAGGGGGTCGCGGCCGCGCTCGCGCTCGAGCTCGTCGGCGCTCCGGTACTTCGTCTGCTGATCGTCCGAGGAATGGGCGGTCAGGCGGGTGACCTTCGCCTCGATGAGCGTCGCGCCGTCTCCACGGCGCGCCCGGGCGATCGCCTCCCGGCCTGCCGCGTAGCAGCCGAGCACGTCGGCGCCATCGACGATCACCCCGGGCATGGCGTAACCCTGGGCACGGATCGCGATGTCCGGCACAGCCGTCTCGAAGCGGGCGGGAACGCTGATCGCGTAGCCGTTGTTCTCGACGACGAAGACGACCGGCAGCCGGTGGATGCCGGCGAAGTTCAGCGCCTCGTGGAAGTCGCCCTGGTTGCTGGCCCCCTCGCCCAGTGCGGTCATCGCCACCTGGCCTGTGCCGCGGACCTTCGCGGCGTAGGCGATCCCGACCGCATGGAGGACCTGGGTCGCGACAGGCGAGCTGGTCGAGAGGATGTTGTGCCGCGCTGCGCCGTAGTGGCCGGGCATCTGGCGACCGCCCGAGCTGGGGTCGACCGCGCGGGCGAACTGGGCGAGCATGATCTCGCGGGGCGACATTCCGAAGGTCATGACCATCGCGACGGAGCGGTAGAACGGCACGAGCCAGTCAGAGCGACGTCGCAGGTCATAGGCGATCCCGACCTGCGCCCCCTCGTGGCCCTGGCCGCTGATCACGAATGGGACCTTGCCGGCCCGGTTGAGCACCCACATCCGCTCGTCGATCGCCCGGGCCATGGCCACGAGCGTGTACATCTCGCGGAGCTGCTCGTCCGAAAGGCCGAGCTCGGCGCCGAGGCGATCGGGGGCCGGGGCGGCGACCGTCCTGGGCTCGGTTTCCCGCGTCGTCGCCATCTCGCTCCCCGCGCTCCTGTCCGACCCGCTAGACGTTGATGGCCTTGCCGTCGACCGCGAGGGCAGCCTCGCCCAGCGCCTCGGCCAGCGTCGGATGGGGATGGACGGCCGCACCGACCTCCCAGGCGGTGGCCTCGAGGAGCATCGCAGCGCTCGCCTCCGAGATGAGGTCCGTTACCCCTGGGCCGATCATGTGCACGCCGAGGAGCTCGTCCGTCTCCCTGTGCGCGACGACCTTCACGAAGCCGTGCGGCTCGCCCTCGATGAGCGCCTTGCCGCTGGCCGCGAAGGGGAACTTCCCGGTCCGCACGGGGATCCCCTCGCGCTCGCACTCCTGCTCGCTCCGTCCGATCGAGGCGATCTCGGGTCGGCAGTATGTCGCCCGGGGCATCTTCAGGTAGTCGACGGTCTCGGCGTGGGCATTCGCGATCGCGTGGACGGCCGCGAACCCCTCGTGGGCAGCCACGTGGGCCAGCCAGAGCCCGCCGACGATGTCGCCGATCGCATAGAGATGCGGCTCGGCGGTTCGCATCCGGCCGTCGACCTGGACGATCCCCTTCTCGACCTTCGCGCGGGTCGTCTCGAGACCGACGTCGTCGGTGTTCGCCGCGCGTCCCGTGGCCACGAGCATCTGCTCCGCACGGAGCTCGGTGGGCTGCTTGCCCTCCGGACCGACCATGACGCAGACGCCGCCCTCGTCGACGACGACCGAGCCCGGGTCGAAGCGGGCGTTCGTCAGGACGGTCAGCCCCCGGCGCGAGAACGAGCGCTCCAGCTCCTTCGAGACCTCCGCATCCTCGAGCGGAACGATGGATGGCAGGTACTCGATGAGCGTCACCGTGACGCCCACGTCGTGGTAGAAGCTCGCGAACTCGACGCCAACCGCACCGGCCCCCACGACGATGATGCTCTCGGGCAGCCGGTCGGTGGTCGTGGCCTCGTCGCTCGTGATGACACGCTCGCCGTCGGGCTCCAGGCCGGGCAGGCTGCGTACCCGGCTCCCCGTGGCGAGGATCACGTCGGTCGCGTCGAGCGTCCGCGAGCCCGCCGCCTTGCCATCCTCGCCGGCGATCTCGACGCGGACCTTCTTGCCGCCCTGAAGACGGCCGCGACCGGCGATCCACTCCACCTTGTTCCGCTTCGCCAGGCCCTGGAGGCCCTTGTGGAGCCGATCCACGACCTCCTGGCGGCGTCGGGCCACGCGGACGTAGTCGACCCGCGGCTCTCCGGCCTCGACGCCGAAGTCCGCGGCCTGGCGGATGCGCTCCGCGAGTGCGGCCGACTCGAGCATCGCCTTGGTCGGGATGCACCCGGTGTGGAGGCAGGTGCCGCCGATCTTCGCCTCGTCGACGAGGGCGACGCGGAGGCCCAGCTGGGCGGCTCGGAAGGCTGCCGAATAGCCGCCGGTGCCGGCCCCGAGGACCACGAGGTCGAAGCTGTTCGACGACCCGACGGCCACTCAGGAAGCCTCGCGCCGCAGTGGGATCACCGGCCTAGCGTATGCGGGAGCAGGGGGTCACGCAACCGCGCCGAGGATGGCTGGGGCGGCCCGCCTGCGTATACTCGCCGCGCGATGGACGGGGAGACCATCCGGGCGGCGGGGCTCGTCCTCGCCGGCTACCTCGTCGGCTCGATCCCGTTCGGCGTCGTCGTCGCGCGCCTGACGGGGGGACGCGACCCGCGGACGGTCGGAAGCGGACGGACCGGCGGCACGAACGCGCTGCGGGCGATGGGTCCGCTCTGGGGAGTCGTCGTCGGGGTGCTCGACATCGCGAAGGGCTGCCTCCCGGTCCTGCTGGCGCGGCTCCTCGATGCCGGGGCGCTCGTGGAGGCGCTCGTGGGTGTCGCCGCGGTCCTGGGCGCGAGCCGCTCGATCTACCTGCGCTTCCACGGCGGCCGGGGCGTGGCGACGGGCATCGGGGCGATGCTCGTGATCTCGCCGCTCGTGGTCCTCATCAGCGCCCCGATCTTCTTCCTCGTCATCGGTCTGAGCCGCTACGTCTCGCTCGGCTCGCTCGTGGGCACCGCCGGGGCGGTCGCAGTCCTGGCGCTCCTCGTCGTAGCCGGCCTCAGCCCGCCCGTGACCCTCGTCTACGGGGTCGCCGCGGCGGGCCTCATCTGGCTGGCACACGCGGACAACATCGCGCGCCTCCTGCGGGGCGAGGAGCGAAAGCTGTCGTTCGCCGAAGAGCGGCCGCGCTGACCGCTCGCGCCCGGCTGGCGTGGACGGCGCCGGCCGTCGCGATCGCACTGACCGCCGTTGCCGTCCGGCTTCTCTTCCTCGGGGAGCGGCAGCTCTTCCGCGACGAGGCGGCCTCCTGGCTCGAATCGAGCTATCCCCTGCCCCGCCTTCTCGAGGTCGCGGCCGGGCAACCCTACCCGCCCCTCCATGCGCTCCTGCTTCACGCCTGGACCTCGTTCGCCGGCGACGCGGAGCTCGCGCTGCGCCTGCCCGCGGCGATTGCGGGGCTCGCACTCGTGGCGATCGGCTGGCGCTGGGCCCACGAGGCGCTTGGGCCTTGGCCTGGCCTCGTCGCCGCGATCGTGCTGGCCCTTTCCCCGCTCGCCGTGGCGAACGCCCGCGAGGCCCGGATGTACGCGCTCGAGTCGGCCCTGTCGGCAGCTGCCTGGTGGCTCACCTGGCGACTCCTCTCCGGTCGCGTCGCCGCGAGGGGCCCGCTCGCGGTCCACGGCCTGTTCCTCGCCCTTGCCGTCGCGGGAGAGCTCTGGACGATGGCGCTGGGGCTGGCCCTCGCCTGCCTGCAGGGCGTCGTCGCGCTCGGTGCCCTGCTGGCCGACCGGAGGCGGTCCGGCGCGGCCGCCGCCCTTCTTGCGATCTGCCTCGGCGGCCTCGCCTTCCTGCCCTGGCTGCCCGCCCTCTTCGCCGTGGCCACGAACGGACAGGCCTACTGGACCCCGACCCCGGGCGTGCTCGACTGGACCGTCAGTCTCGGGACCGCCCTCCTGGGGTGGCGAGAGGAGCTGCCCCTCTTCCTCTCGCTGCGCGTCCTCCTCCTCGCCATCGTTGCCTCCGGCGCGGTGGCTCTCGTCTTCGAGCGCGACCGGGCGCGTCGAACGCTCGGCTGGTGCCTCCTCGCGGGGCTGGCGGTGCCCCTCGCGCTGTGGGCGATCTCGCAATTCCGATCGATCTATGACACGCGTTACCTGGGCCCGGTGGTCGCCCCGCTCGCCCTGGCCATCGCGGCAGGGTTCCAGCTGGCCTTCGCGATCCTCCGCGCTCGCGCCGCGGGCCGGAGGGTGCCCGCCGGACGACGGAGGCTGCCCCCCGGGCGACGATTCGCCGGCGAAGAGGTCGCCGTCGGCGCGGCCGCGCTGCTCGCGATCGGGCTGCTGCTCGCGG
Organism: Candidatus Limnocylindrales bacterium; assembly: GCA_036002405.1. Classification (GTDB taxonomy): domain Bacteria; phylum Chloroflexota; class Limnocylindria; order Limnocylindrales; family CSP1-4; genus DASYTK01. The sequence continues at coordinate 31,051 of DASYTK010000041.1, read as the reverse complement.
GGCCGATGGGGATCGCGCTGGGCCTCTGGCTCGACGAGTGGCGTAGCGAGCGTGGACTCGCCCCGACCCAGGGGTTCGTCGTCGCCCTCCGACCGCGCCTGGGTCCCGGCGACGTCGTGATCAGCCTCGACGCCCGGAGCTACTTTCCGCTGGCCTACGCCGCGCACCGGCTCGCCGAAGCGGGCGAACCCCTGCCCGCGCCCGTCTTCGACTGGGACTCCGGCCGGGAACCGTTCTACCGGGGCCAGTCGCTCATCCCGCCGGGCCGGGTCCTCGACGCGGCCGACGTCGAGGAGGCAGGCGGCTGGGGCAGGTTACCGGGCCTGGGTCGGGGGAGCAGCATCTGGCTGGCCATCCTGGCCCGTGGCAGGGACGAGCCGCTCGGCTTCGCGCCGCTCGCCGAGGGCGAGCTGGAGGAGGTCGCCAGGATCGTCGTTGCCCCGGTCGGCCAGGCGGCCGAGGCCCGACAGCTCGTGCCCACCGGCGGCGAGGGTTCCGAGGCCGTTCGGATGGGCGGCGGCTGAGGATCGGGCGGGCCGGTGGCGCCTCAGCCTCGGCGACGGATCGTCCCAGCGAGGATCGCGACCGTGGCCAGCACGAGGAGGATCGCCACGAGCGGGAGCCCGGCGACCAGCCGGGCGAGCGCAGGCAGCGAGCCGGTCAGGAGCGAGACGGCGAGCGTGAGGACCGTCAGCGTGGCTGCGACCAGGAGGACCTGGGGCAGGCCCACCTCGCGGACCGGTCGCGGTCCGCCCGGCGGGCCGGTCACGTCGGGTCGGCCTCGCTCGGGATCCCGATGGGGGCCACGAGCACGCGCCCGGCCAGGAGACGGCCGTCGCGCGTGAGAAGCCCCTCCTTCGGTCGGTGGAAGGTGACCGTGACGTCGGCCCGGACGACGGGATCGGAGGGGATGCCGCTCGTCAGGTCGAGCGCGGTCGGGGTGTCCACGGAGACGACCGGGACGAGCGCCCGCCGAGCGCGGTGGCAGACCTCGACCGCGCTCCGGATCGGTTCCCGCAGGGCGCCCCGGACGCCCGTCCCGAGAAGGGCGTCGACGACGAGCGAGGCACGTTCGACGCCCTGACCGAGGACCGCGACATCCCGGGCGTTGCCGGCCTGGAGGCGGTCGACTCCCTCAGCGCCGGCGAGCCGGTCCCAGTTCCGCGCGGCGTCCGCCGTCTGCGGCCTCGTTTCGCTCGCGACGAGGACGACGACGACCCGCAGCCCCGCCGCGGCGAGGTGGCGCGCGGCGACGGACCCGTCCCCGCCGTTGTTGCCCGGTCCGGCGAGCACGAGCACGGCTGCCTTTCCGGTCCGCTCCGTCTCGGCGAGGAGTGCCCGCACCGCCGCCGCCACGGCGGCTCCGGCGTGCTCCATCAGCCGCTCCCCGGCGATGCCCAGGCCCTGGGCCCGGCGGTCGGCACCGCGCATCCGCTCCGCGGTGATCGGCGTCCGCCGGGCCGCGCTCGCCCAGCGCTCGGCGAGCGCGTCGAGGTCGTAGCCCCCGGCGGCCAGGAAGGCGTCCTCGGCCGGGAGCGGGGATTCGCGAACCGCTCCAGCGCTCGGGCGCATCGGGAACGGCGGTCGTCGAGGGGCCATCAGCCAGTCGTCTGGAGACCGGCCGCCACGCCGCTGACGGTGAGATGGACGACCGACTCGAGCGCCTCGCGCGAGGGGTCGTCGGGCGCCAGCGAGCGGAGCCGATGGAGAAGCCGGACCTGGAGCTCGGACAGCGAATCGACGTATGGGTTGCGCAGCTCGATGCTCCGCTGGAGCACGGGCGACGCGTCGAGAAGCCGGGTGCGCCCGGTGACCGCCAGGAGCTCGTCGACGCTCCGGCGGTACTCGCGCTCGATGTCCCGCCGGATCCGCCGGGACTCGCCTTCCTCCCTGGCCAGCTCCGCGTACGCCCGGGCGATCGGCATGTCCGTGCGGGCGAGGATGAGCTCCGCGGTGTCGAGCAGGGAGGCGAAGAAGGGCCACTCGCGGTACATCCGGGCAAGCTCGTCCGCGGCCCGACGGTGCCCGCGGCGATACTCGGCCAGGGCGGTCCCGAGGCCGTACCAGCCGGGGATGCTGGCCCGGCTCTGCGACCAGGCAAAGACCCAGGGGATGGCCCGCAGGTCCACCAGGGCAGGGAGCTCGTCGGGCCCGCGGTCTCGGCCCGCCGGACGCGAGCCGAGCGTCAGGCGGCTGATCTCCCCGATCGGCGTCGCGGCGCGAAAGAAGGCCTCGAAGGCGGGGTCGTCCCAGACGAGCGTGCGGTAGGCGGCGCGGGCGGTCTCCGCGAGCCGCTCGATCACGGAGCGCCAGCGTTCCCCGGCCCCCCGGACGTGGCGCTCGTGGAGGGGCGTGCTCGCCAGGAGGACGGCGTGGGTGGCCTGCTCGAGCTGGCGGAGGGCGATCTGGGGGTCGCCGTAGTGGGCGGCGATCACCTCGCCCTGCTCGGTCACCTTGAGGCGTCCATCCACCGATCCGGCGGCCTGGGCGAGGATCGCCCGATTCGTGGGCCCGCCGCCTCGGCCGATCGCCCCGCCGCGGCCGTGGAAGAGCGTCAGCTCGACCCCGCAACGCCGCGCCGAAGCGACGAGTTCGGCCTGCGCCCGGTAGAGCGCCCAGTTCGCGGCCAGGAAGCCGGACTCCTTGTTCGAGTCGGAGTAGCCCAGCATCACCTCCTGGCGCCGTCCCCGCCGGGTGACGTGGGCGTCATAGGCGGGATCGCCAAGAAGCGTCTCCAGGATCCGCCCGGCCGCTTCGAGGTCGTCGAGCGTTTCGAAGAGCGGGACGACGTCGAGAGCGTCCGTGTCGAGCCCCGCTTCCCGGGCCAGCTCCAGGACGTCGGCGACGTCTCGCGGACCGGTCGTGAAGCTGATCACATACCGGTGGCAGGCCGCGGGGCCGAACCGCTCCTGGATCGCCCGGATCGCGCCGAAGGCCCCCAGCACCTCGGCCGCGCTCAGCCGCCCCACCGGCAGCTCGGCTTCCCTGTCGCCCGCTTCACGCAGGACGGCGAGCGCCGCGCGGTGCACGGCGCTGTGCTGGCGGACCTCGAGGGAGCAGACATGGAACCCGAACGTCTCGACCTGCCAGGCGAACTCCTGTACGCCGCCCCAGGCGACGCGCGGTGCCCCGCTCTCCGTGAGCCAGCGCTGGAGGTCGGCGAGCTCGCTCCGGAGCTCCTCCGGGGCGGCGTAGGCGTGCTCGACGGATTCCTCCCGGCCAACGAGGCTCGCCCTCGTGCGGCGCAACCGCTCGGCGCAGAACCCCAGCGCCTGGCGGAAGGGTTCATCGGGGAAACGGCGCCGAAGCATCCGGGCCGGTCCGGGCAGCCGAGCGGCGTCGGAACCGATCCGCTCGAGGAGCCCGGCCGGCACGCCCGCCTGCCGGTCCGAGATCGCGACCGTCTGCATCAGGCGCTCGGCGACGCGCTCGTAGCCGCGGAGCACGTGGTCGGCCTGGATCTCGACCGTCCGAAGGGTGATGTCGGCGGTCACCGACGGATTCCCGTCCCGGTCCCCGCCAATCCAGCTCCCCCAGCGCAGGAAGGCGTGGACGCGCGGCGGCCGCGTGCCCGAGCCGCCCGCGTCGGTCGCGGGCAGGAGCGCCGGGTCCATTCGGGAGGACGCGCCGGGCTGATCGAGCGCGGCGTCGAGCGCGCGGTAGAGCCGGGGGGCGACCAGGAAGAGCGTCTCGTCGAAGAAGACCATCGCCGATCGGACCTCGTCGAGCGGGCTCGGCGTCTCGGCCCGAAGGCCGGCCGTCAGCCAGAGCGTCGTGATCTCCTCGCGCAGCCGGCGGCGGAGCTCCATGTCCTGCCGTGGCGTGAGCCGGGGATCGTCGAGCGGGTCGAGCAAGGCGGCGATCCGTCGCAGGGCCACGAGAACGGTCCGCCGGCGGGCCTCGGTGGGATGCGCCGTCAGCACCGGGCAGATCAGGAGCCGCCCGACCATCTCGTCGAGGTCGGCGGGGCGCGCGCCGTCGCGGACGAGGCCCCGGATCGCCTCCGCGACGCTTTCGTCGATCACTCCGGTGGGCGCAGCTCGCTCGCGCCGGCGGAGCGTTCGCACCCGGTGCTTCTCCTCGGCCAGGTTCGCGAGCTGGAAGTAGAGCGTGAAGGCGCGGGCGAGCAGCCCGGCTCGATCCGGCTCGAGCGCGTCGAGCTCCTCGATCAGGCGCCGCCGCTCGGCGGGCGGCGCGCTCCCCCGGCGGAGCGCGATCGTCCGGCGGCGGACGCGCTCGACGAGGTCGAGGAGCTCCGTGCCGCCCTGCTCGACGATGACCTGGCCGAGCAGCGCGCCCAGGAGCTTGACCTCGCGCGCGAGAGGATCGCGCGCCCTGGCCGAGCCGATGCTGCGTGGCTCGGCGCGGACGGCCGGGTTCGCGCGACGGGGGCGCGCCATGCGCCGACGATAGCAGCGCCCCGATCCGGGCCTTCCCCGATCTCACCCGGCGCTCGTCGGGAGCCTGACCCTGCCTCGCCGGTCGCGCTCCAGGAGCCCGTCCCGCGCGAGCCCTTCGACCGCCTCTCCCACCGCGCGCTCCTCGTGCCCGCCGATCGGTCCTTCGAGAACGAGCCAGGCGCCATCGGGCGCGTCCCGGAGCCGCTCCACGATCCGGCCGCGCAGCCACCGTCGCGTGGCGGCGAAGGGCCGCGCGCTCCTCGTTCGGGCGGCCGTGCCTCCGGCGACCCGTCCCGCCACCGCCCCGTTCTCGGCGAGCAGCCGCGGGTAGACGCACGAACGGCGCAGGGGGCAGCCGGGACACGAGGGTCGCGCTCGGCAGACCGCCGCGCCCAGGTCCATCGCCGCGTGTACCCACTCCGCCGGGGCGGCCCGATCGACGAGCGAGTCGGCGACCCGCTGCAGCTCGAACGGGGGGATCGGCGTCCCCGGATCACCCGGGCGGCCGTAGCCCGCGAGCAGCCGCCCGACCAGCCGCCGGATGTTCGTGTCGAGCGGCGCGACCGCGATCCCGAAGCACACCGCCGACACGGCCCGCGACGTGTATGGCCCGACGCCGGGCAGCGCCTCGAGCGCCTCACGATCGGTCGGAACAGACCCTCCGTGCTGCTCCACGATCTCGCGAGCCGCCCGCCAGAGGTGGACCGCGCGACGGTTGTAGCCAAGCCCGGCCCAGGCGCGGAGGACGTCTCCGGGCGAGGCCGCGGCGAGGCGGGCCGGCGTCGGGAAGCGCGCCAGGAATGCCCGCCAGGCGGGGTCGACCCGTCCGACCTGGGTCTGCTGGGCCATCGTCTCGGCGACGAGGACGGAGTAGGGATCGGAGGTTTCGCGGAAGGCGAGGCTCCGGCGCCGGCCCTCGTGCCAGGCCGCCAGCGCCATTCGGATCCGTCGCCGCTGTGCCGGTCGAAATGCCGGCCGGACCTCCGTTGCCGCGACCGTCACGGGCTCAGGGGGCGGTCGTCCCGAGGGAACCCGGATCCACGGCCGTTCCGGTCTCCGCCGAGCGGTACAGCGCCTCGATCGTGCGTGCCTGGCCGAGCGCGTCGGCACGGCCCAGGAGCGGGTCGGCCCGGCCGCGGATCGCCGCCCCGAGGTTCTCCAGCTCCAGGCGGTACGGGTTCGTCGGCTCCACAAGGGCCTCATCCCCGTCCAGGATGACCAGGCCAGTCACCGAATGCCACGGATCGGGCAACAGGATCGTCCCCTCCCTGCCGATCGCCTCGAGGCCCATGTGGTGGGACCCGAAGGAGCAGCTCAACGAGGCCAGGAGGCCACCGGGGAAGCGCAGCGTCGCGGCGAACGCGACATCCACCCCGCTCGGACCGACGACCTGTTCGCCCCAGACCCGCTCCGGCTCGCGTGCGGCGAGCAGGCGCGCGCCGCTCACGCAGTAGCAGCCGACGTCCATCAGGGAGCCGCCGTCGAGCACGGGCAGCAGGCGAATATCTGTTGCGTCGTCGAGCCGGTAGCAGAACGTCGCCCGGACCTGCTCGAGCGGGCCGATCCGCGGCAGAAGCTCGAGCAGTCGTCCGACCTGGGGCGTGTGTCGCCACATGAAAGCCTCGGACAGGACGAGACCGGCCCGCTCGGCCGCATCGAAGGCCTCGACGACCTCGGCCGAGCGGCGGGTGTACGGCTTCTCGCAAAGGACGTGCTTTCCCGCCGCGAGCGCTCGCATCGTCCAGGGGTGGTGGAGCGAATTCGGGAGCGAGATGTAGACCGCCTCTACGCCCGGGTCATCGAGGAGGGCTTCGTACGAGCCGTGGGCTCGCGGGATGGCGTGCTCGGAGGCGAACGCCGCGGCCCGGTCCGGCCCGCGGCTGGCCACGGCGACGACCTCCAGCTGCCCCGACTGCCGCGCTCCCTCGAGGAGCTTTCGGTTGATCCGACCCGTGCCCAGGATCCCCCAGCGGACGGGCCCGACCGCTGCGCTCATCATCCCTTCCTCCTGGGCCTGTCACGATAGCGCGGCGATGGCAGCGCTGACGCTCCTTTACGATCGCGACTGCGCCTTCTGCACCTGGACGGCCCTCCAGCTGCGGTCCCTCGACCGACGCCGACGGATCGCGCTCGTGCCCCTCCAGGAGGCGCGACGCGGCGGGGTCCGCCCGGATCTGGCGGCGGTCGCCGCGGGATATCCGCTCGTCGAACGGATCCATGCCGTGACGAATGGGGGCGAGGTCGTCGCCGGCGGCCGGGCGATGCTCGCGGCGCTCGAGGCTCTGCCCGGTGGGCACCTCCTGGGACCGTGGTTCCGGCTCGCCGAGGCGACCGGCCTGGCCGAGATCGGCTACGACGTCCTCGCCGCTCAGCGCGACCGCCTGGCGCGCCTGGTCGGAGCGCGCGAGCCACACGACCCGGCCTGCCCCACGCCTCCGGTCGATCCCGCTCCGCTCCGGGCAGGCGACGGCCGGAGGAGCACGCACCGTCACGACGCTGCAAGCCGCCCGGGCGGCCGCGGGCATGGCCTGCGAGCGGCGGGCAGGGATACTCACCCAACGACATCCGAAGGAGGCTCATCGGCATGACCGACGTGAAGGAGATCGCAAAGGACGCCGCCAAGGACGCCGGGCGCACCGCAAAGGAGGCCGCGAAGGAGGCGGCGAAGGACGCCGGCCGCATGGCCGAGGACCTCAGCGAGGCGATCACGGAGACCCTGAGCGAGCTCAGCAAGGACCTCGGCAACGAGATCCGTCGGCTCCGCCCGGGCCAGCGGCGGGACAACCGGCCGATCCTCCTCCTGCTCGTCCTGGCGGTCGTCGCCGTGGTGGCCATCGTTGCCGGTGGCGCTCGCTCGGCCACGACGCGGCGCGCCGAAGACGACTGGGCGTGACGCACGGGTCCCGCCTGTCCCACACCGCGAGGCTGAGCCGGAGCACCGCTCGATGAGGGCGATCTGGCGCGGCGCGATCAGCTTCGGGATGGTCACCATCCCGGTGAAGCTCTATGCGGCGACCGAGCAGAAGGACGTCCGCTTCCGGCTTCTCCACAAGAAAGACGGCGCGCCGATCGTGGAGAAGCGCTTCTGCTCGGCCGAGGACAAGGAGGTCGCCTGGGAGGATCTCGCCCGGGGCTACGAGGTTGCGAAGGGAGAGTACGTCGTGCTCGACCCGGAGGAGATCGAGGAGTTCGGGCCCGAGACGACCCACACGATCGACATCGGCGACTTCGTCGAGCTCAACGAGATCGATCCGATCTACTTCGAGAAGAGCTACTTCCTCGAGCCTGTCGAGGTCGGGGCGAAGCCCTTCAACCTGCTTCGCCAGGCACTCGAGGAGACCGGCCGCGTGGCGCTTGCCAAGGTCGCGATCCGGACCAAGGAACGCCTGGCCACGGTCCGTGTCTTCGATGGGACGCTCCTCCTCGAGACGATGTACTGGCCGGACGAGATCCGCCCCACCGACTCGCTCGATCTGCCCCAGAGCCGGACCGCCCGACCGTCCGAGAAGGAGGTCCGGATGGCCCGCTCACTCGTCGAGAACCTCTCCGACCGCTTCCGTCCCGAGGAGTACACGGACCGCTACCGGGTCGCGCTCCAGGAGCTGATCGAGCGAAAGATGAAGGGCGAGCTGAAGAACCTGAAGCGTCGCCGGCCCCAGCCCAAGGTCGTCGACCTGATGGAGGCGCTCGAGGCGAGCCTGAAGTCGTCGAAGGGGGGCGCCGCGCCATCAGGGCGCTCGAGCCGGCGCCGGAAGGCGGCGACCTCCGGGGGTCGCAGCCGCGATCGCCGGAGCGCACGCCGCTCCGCGGCCTGATCGGCCGGGATCGGGGAGAGCGGCTTACAGCGCGCCGCGGCGCGGCCGGAGGAGATAGAGCCCGGTCAGGAAGCTTCCCAGGGCGAGCAGCGCGAGCCAGCTCGAGATGAGGATGATCGCCAGGCGAAGCTGCTCGATCGCCGCGCCGCCGATCCCCCCCAGGCTCGTCGACTCGACCGCCTCGGCGAGCAGGTCGATCTGGGCCTGGAGCCGGACGATCCCGTCGCGGGTCGTCCGCGCGTCGGAGGCGTTCTGGTTCAGCGATGAGCCGATCCCGTCGAGGTCGTCCCCGAGCTGGCGAAGCTGGCCGTCCGCGCGCTCGAACCCGGCCGCCAGCTGGGCCAGCGGGGTCTGACCGAAGATCTGGATCTGCCGCATCGAGCGGGCGACCTCGGCCATCGTCGCCGCCACATCGCGGGAGAGACCGGCCGCCCGCTCGGACGAACCACGTGCCAGGTCGATGCTCTCGTCGAAGCCCGTCAGGCCCTGTGCCGCGTCGTCGAGCGCGGTCGAGGTCGTCCGGAGCGAGTCGGCGAGCAGCACCCGCTGGTCCTCCAGCTCCGTGGTCGCGTGGGCCAGGCGGTCGAGCGGCTCGGCGACGAGGATCGCGCCGGCGACGAAGACGACGAAGCCGAGGATCCCGTAGGCGGTCAGCAGCAGGCCCAGGATCCGGCGGCTCGCCCGGCCCGGGCGGCGTCCCTCGATGATCGCTTCCGCCCCGGGCACGTCGGGCAGGACGATGCGTGGCTCGTCGAAGGACATCGCGGTCAGGCCCGGGCCATCTGTCGCCGGAGGAGGATCGCCGTCAGCAGGAAGTACACGAGGGTGATCACGAGGAGCACTCCGATGAGATAGCCGGCGTAGGTGCCGCCGCGCAGCATCGCATCCTGGAGGAGCCGGATCCCGGCCGTGACGGGAAGCAGGTGGGCCGCCGCCCGGACGAGCTCGTGGAACTCGCCGATCGGGAGGACGAGGCCGCTGAAGAAGACGGAGGCGAGGAGGACGAGCAGCGAGAGCTGCACGGCCTGCCGTTCCGAGTCGGCGACGGCCGAGATCAGTAGCCCGAGGCCGAGCGAGGCCAGCACCAGGAGCCCAGAGACCGCCACGAGGAACCAGGGCGAGCTCAGGAGAGGCACCTGGAGCAGCAGCACCCCGACCGCGGTGACCAACCCACCGAGCAGGGCGGTCAGGATCCCGAACGCGAGGTACTTGCCCAGCAGGATCTCGACCACCCCGACCGGCGAGACGCGGAAGAGCTCCATCGCCCCGCTCAACCGCTCGCGAACGAGAGACAGCGAGGTGAGCGTCACGGCCATGTGCTGGAGGACGAGCGCAAGCACCGCGGGCATGAAGAAGGTCACCACGGCGGGGGGCGTCTGGGCGATGTTGACCGTATCGGCCCGGGTCGGCTGGGCGACGACCTCGGCCGGGATCGCCCGGGCCTTGTCACTCCCAGTCGCACGGACGACGTATTCCTGCCCTGCCTCGACGGCGCGCGTGAGGATCGCCCGGTTGACCTCCTGCTGGAGACGGTAGGCGACGAAGGCCGCGTAGTTCGAGAGCAGCGGATCGATCTCGTTGTACAGGACGCGGATCTCGGCCTGCCGGCCATTCACGAAGCGCTGCCGCACGTCCGCTGGGGCGATGACGACGAGGTCGACCTCTTCGCGCTGGAGCTGCTCCTCGGCGAGGTCCGCGTCGGCGGTGACCTCGCGCACGTGGACCGCCGGACCGGCCAGCTCCTGGTAGGCGCTCGCCTCCTGGCTGAGGCCCGATTCGGGCGGCAAGACGAGCACGGTCTCGAGCGGCCGACGCAGGCCGCTGTAGCCGATCCCGAAGATCGCCATGATCAGGAACGGTCCGAGCACAAGCCCGAAGAAGGCGCCTGGCCGCCGGACGACCTCGAGGAGCTCCTTCCGCGTAAACGAGAGGACCCGGGTGAAGCTCTTCAGTGGGCCGAAGAGCATCCCTCAGGCGGCCTCGGCGTCGTCCGGGGCGAGTCCTCGAGCCAGCCGATCCCGGCTCACGAGCTCGGCGAAGACCTCGTCGAAGGTCGGGCGGTACTCGCGGCTCGAGACCACGTCGGCACCGAGCGAATCGATCGCGTCGACGACCCGCGGCGTCACCATGCCCGCATTCTCGGCCACGACGAGAACGCTCCGAGGGTCGCGCTGGCGGACGGCGGTGACGCCCTCCACGCCGGCCAGCGACCGGGCGTCGAAGGGGCGATCGACCTCGACCTCGATGACGTCGCCGCCGAGCGCCTGGCGTCGCAGGTCCTCCGGTCGGGCAAGCGCGATGAGCCGCCCGTGGGAGAGCAGCGCAACGGCGTCGCAGTGTTCGGCCTCCGCGACGTACTGGGTCGTCACGAGGAGAGTGCGGCCCTCGTCCCGCAGCCGGCGCAGCTCCTGCCAGACCGTCTGGCGGAGGATCGGATCGATCCCGGCGGTGGGCTCGTCGAGGAAGAGGACCTCCGGATCGTGGACGAGTGCGCAGGCCAGCTCCAGCCGCCGGCGCATCCCTCCCGAAAGCTGGGAGGCCCGCCGATCCCGCGCCTCCCAGAGGCCGACCAGCTCGAGCGCCTCGCGGACCCGCCGCCGCCTGCGCCGCCAGAGCATCCCGAAGAGCGAGCCCATGAAATCGACGTTCTCGCGCGCGGTCAGGTCCTGGTAGAGGACGAAGTCCTGCGGTGAGTAACCGATCCGCTCGCGGGTCCGCCGATGGAAGCGGCGCGGATCCTCCCCCAGGACGCGGACGATCCCGCTCGTCGGCGCGAGCGCGCCGGTCAGCGTCCGGATCGTCGTCGTCTTACCCGAGCCGCTTGGCCCGATGAGACCCAGGATCGTCCCCCTGGGCACCGCGAGCGAGATCGCATCGATCGCTCGAACCTGGGCGAACGCGCGCGTCACCTCCTGGAGGACGATCGGCGAGTCGGTCGGGATCGGGCGAATGCTCATCGGTGCCGGAGGTGGCGACGAGCGTTTCGAGTCGGTCACCGGGACCTCCGGGGCTGCGGACGGGCTGCGCCGAAGGGTGGGCGCGCGACGCTTGCAGCGGCAGCGAGGCGCATCGAGGGGGCACTTGCGAAGCCGTTGCGAACAGGAAGCGAGGCCCGGGCATCGCCCGGGCCTCGCCGTTGCGTCGTGCTGTCCGTCCCCGCTGGGACGTCGCCCTCAGCCGCCCGCGCGCCACTCCGAGGCACGCATCAGCGTGTCGCCCACGAGCGAGCGGTAGTACTTGCCCGGCTTGGAGTAGTCGGGGTCCATGACCGCCCGCTTCCCGGGCGTACGCTCGCTCCCGAACCAGATGTTCGTGGACTCGGGATGCGCCGACGGCGAAGACAGGAAGATGTCCTTCATGTAGCTCTTCGTGGTGAAGAGCCCGTCGATCAGCGGTGCCATATCGGTGATCCCCTCGGCGAAGACGGCACGGGCCCCGGTCCGGAGGAAGCCCGCCCCGAAGTTGTCGACGCGCTCCATCCCGACGCTCTTCGTCGGCGCCGCGGAGCCCCACTCCGAGTTGCCGCTCGCATAGCAGAGCCGGTGGAGGAGGACGACGGCGTTCGGCGCGAGGTGGAGATCACGGGCGACGTAATACTCGCCCCAGTACTTCGTGTTCGAATTGCCGTCGCCCCATGACGCGTTCAGGCCCAGGCCGTCCTTCGTGTAGGGCTGATAGGGCGCGTAAGGGCTCGGCCAGCCGTTGCCGTGGCCCAGGTAGATCAGCAGGTTCGCGCCCTGCGCCTTGTTGAGGACGGTGCCCCACGTGGCATACGGGCTGTAGATCTTCACCACGGTCGCGCCATATTTCGCGGCCCGGCTGGCAAGCCGGTTGGCGGCGTCGATGTAGGCAGAGGTCTGCGACTCGACGGGGCCGACGATGAGGACGACCTTCGGCGCGGCTGCGCGCACCACGCCTGGCTGCGCGGCGAGCCCCACAAGCACGAGGTTCACGACGAGAGCGATGAGTCCCAGGTGACGGAGCCGACGAGACGCCCGCTGGGCGCCGGACAGGGACACCGGCAACAGCCGACCTCCTTCCTGCCAGACGCCGCGCCCAAGGGCGCGACGACGCTGGATGGCACCGGCCGCCCGGCAGCGCGGAGAGAGGAGAGACGCGACACGACGAACGACGCGACGCATCGGAGCGACAGGCACGAGCCTGCCGGCGACGGCGGTGTGTTCGGTTGTCGTCCTTCTGCTCGTCAGGTCCTGTCGGCCAAGGGACAGTATGCCAGCCGGCCCGAGCGGCAAACCCGACGGATTGACCACGGCCGGTGGCCCATCGGTCCCATCGACCCGGGACAGGGCTGCAAGACGCTTGCAAGCGGAGGTCACCCCCGGTGCTCATCGGAGGCTGGGGAGGCGCCCCTAGCCTGACCCTGCCCGCTTCCAGTAAAGGGACGCCTCGGCGGAGACCGGCAGGGCGCTGATGCGGTCATCCCGGGCTTGGTGCACCATCTCGTCGTGAGCTATCGGCCCGTCGCGCGCCGCCACCGCCTCTCATCGGCGCCCCCGCGGATGAGCGCCAATCTCCGGCGGGTGGCCCTCGCGCGGGGCCGGCTGCTCCGCCCGAAGCCCAAGAACGGTCACGGACTGCTCCCGATGGTCGCCACGACGACGATCGTCGGGGTCGTCGCGCTTTTCCTGGTGAGCGGGACGGTGCTCTCGAGCGCGGCGCTCCATGCCCTCGACGAGCTCCAGGCAGACCTTCCCGATCCCGCGATCCTCGAGGATCTCGACTTCGCCGAGCCGACGATCGTCTACGACCGCACCGGCACGGTGGAGCTGGGACGCTTCCAGCGCGAGGAACGCCGGGTCGTCTCCTTCGAGGACGTCCCCAAGCTCGTGATCGACGCCACGACCGCGGCCGAGGACCGGACCTTCTGGCAGAACGAGGGTTTCGACCCGGCGGCGATCGGCTCGGCCATCCTCGAGGGGGCGGCGGGCGAAGGGGAGCGCGGGGCATCGACGATCACCCAGCAGCTCGTCCGGGCCCGGCTCCTCCCCGGGAAGTATCTCGAGCCGGGCGCGGACCGCTACCTGCGCAAGGCGAAGGAGCTCCTCCAGGCAGCCCGCCTGACCGAGAAGTTCCCGGGCGAGCCGGGAAAGGTCCGGATCGTCACCGCCTACCTCAACCAGATTTATTACGGACATCAGGCCTACGGCGTCGCTGCGGCCGCCTCGGTCTATTTCGGGATCTCGGACCTGTCGAAGTTGAGCGTCTCCCAGGCCGCCCTCCTGGCCGGGCTGCCGAAGTCGCCCAGCACCCTGGATCCCTATCGCTACGCCGTCGAGGAAACGGAGGTCGTGGACGGGGAGACCGTGACCCGGCTCGTCGTCCCGCGCGACGCTCCGCCGGTCCTCCGGCGGGACTACGTCCTGAGCGGCCTCCGCCAGGGCGAACGCTGGACGAAGCTTTCGGCCTCCGAGCTCAGGGCGGCCCTCGAGGAGCCGATCGTCCTGGCCGGTGAGCGGCCGCTGATCTTCCGGGCCCCGCACTTCACCTGGCAAGTGAAGCGGCAGCTCGACGGGATCGTGGCCGATCGCGAACCGGTCGAGACGGGCGGCTACCGGGTGATCACCACGCTCGACTACGAGGCCCAGAAGCTGGCCGAGCGCTACGTCTACGCGGCGGCCGTCCTGCCCAACCTGTCGGGCGACGAGATGCAGGCTGCCATCCGTCGATTCGGGATCGAGCGTGATCGCGACTGGCTGACGCGGCTCCGCGGCCGGGACGTCCACAACGCCGCGATGGCCGCCGTCGATTACCGCACCGGAGACGTCGTCGCCTATGCCGGCAGCGCCGGCTATTACCGGCGCACCGACAGCCGCAAGCTCGACCCGAAATACGACGTCGCCGGGGTGGGCTTCCGCCAGCCCGGCTCGGCCTGGAAGCCGATCGTCTATGCCACCGCCTTCGAGACCCAGCGCCTGACTCCGGGCAGCCTCCTCCTCGACGTCACGACCCAGTTCGGGCGCGACTCACGGACGGGGCGAGCCTGGGCGCCTCGCGACGCCGACCTGCGCGAGCGCGGCCCGGTGCGGGTCCGCAAGGCGCTCCAGTATTCGCTGAACATCCCGGCCATCCGGGCCATCGACCGGGTCGGCAACGAGGCGGTCGCGCGGCAGGCCGAGGCGCTCGGGATCACCTTCCGGGGTGGCGAGCTCCAGTTCCTCCGTTCGGGCCTGGCGGGGGCGATCGGCACCGTCGAGGTGCGGCTGCTCGACCTCGTCTCGGCATACGGGACGCTCGGCAACGGCGGGATGCGCGTCCCGCCGCGGATGATCCTCGAGGTCCGGGACACGCACGGGAACCTCGTCTACCAGGCGGGCCAACCGGCCGCCACCCGAGCGATCGGCGCCCAGTCCGCCTACCTCGTCACCGACATCCTGAAGGGCAACACGAATCCCGCCGAGAACCTCATCTGGGGTCCCCTGTTCAAACTCGACAACGGCCCGAACGGCGAGCGCCGCCCGGCGGCCGTGAAAACCGGCACGACGAACGACACGCGCGACCTGTCCGCCTACGGCTACATCGCCCCTCCGGCCGACCAGCAGCACCCCGCGCTCGCGGTCGGGGTCTGGATGGGCAACAGCGACTACACCCAGCCCCTCGGCGACGAGCCCACCTTCGCCTCCGATGGCCCGGCACGGGTCTGGCACGCCTTCCTCCGGGATTTCACCCAGGGCTGGCCCGTGGCCGACTTTCCGCGTCCCGACGGCCTCGTCCAGGCGAGGATCGACGCCTGGTCGGGTGGTCCTCCGGGCCCCTGGACGCGCGATGTCGTCAACGAGCTGTTCATCGCCGGCACGCAGCCCGGCGGGGGCAGGGCTGTCGACCCGGGGGGCCTCCTCTACACCTTCAATTGCGGCACCTGGCAGGTCCACCCGTTGAAAGCCGAGCCGCGCGAGCAGTGGAGGGACGCCGTGAGCGACTGGGCGGCTCGGGCACGCCGGGGCGCCGGGGTGGTGGGCCATTACGGAAGCGCCACGGCTTACTTCTTCGGCCTGTCGAGCTGGGGCGGCCCGATCTACGGGCCGTGCCCGCCGCCGCCCAAGCCGAAGAAGAAGGACAAGCCCTCACCCTCGCCCGATGGGGAGCCATCCCCCTCTGGAGGCGGGGGCGGCGGCCACGGCGGGGGCGGCGGGAGGCCCTGATGCTCGGCGCCTGCTTCGCCGCCCCCTGATGCGCTTCCCGGACGGGTTCCTCTGGGGCGTCGCCACGGCGGCCTACCAGATCGAGGGGGCAGTGCAGGAGGGCGGACGGGGCGAATCGATCTGGGATCGCTTCAGCCACACGCCGGGAAGGACGAGGAACGGCGAGGACGGCGACGTGGCCTGCGACCACTATCACCGCTGGTCCGAGGATGTCGATCTGATGGCCTCGCTGGGCATCCCGGCCTACCGCTTCTCGGTCGCCTGGCCACGCGTCCAGCCGAGTGGGTCGGGGCCGGCCAATGGGCAGGGGATCGACTTCTACGCCCGACTCGTTGACGGACTCCTCGCCCGCGGGATCGCGCCCGTCGCGACGCTCTACCACTGGGACCTTCCACAGGCGCTCCAGGATCGTGGCGGCTGGCCCTCACGCGACACCGTCGGGCGCTACGTCGACTACGCCGCGATCGTCTATCGCGCCCTGGGCGATCGGGTCAGGCTGTGGGTCACGCACAACGAGCCCTGGGTCGCCGCCTTCCTGGGCCATGAGATCGGGATCCACGCGCCCGGCCTGACGGATCGCTCGGCCGCCCTCCGGGCGGGCCACCATCTCCTGCTCTCGCACGGGCGGACGCTCGAGGCCTATCGCGCGGAGGGACTCTCGGCTCCGATCGGGATCACCCTCAACCTGTGGCCGGTCGAGCCGGCGAGCGATCGAGACGAGGACGTCGAGGCGACCCGGACGGCGGATGGGTACAACATCCGCTGGTTCCTCGACCCATTGTTCGGGCGCGACTATCCGGCCGACATGGTCGATCGGTTCGCCGCCCTGGGCCACCCGCTCGACGCCGTCCAGGGGACGGACATGGCCGCCATCGCCGCCCCGCTCGACTTCCTTGGCGTGAACTACTACTCGCGCAGCCAGGTCCGGGCCGACCCGAGCCGTCCGCTCGGCTACACGATCGTGGATCCTGCCGAGCGCGGCCTCCCGACGACCGCGATGGGCTGGCTGATCGACCCGCCGGGGTTGCGCGATCTCCTCGTCCGGGTCCGCGACGAGTACTCGTCGGCGGACGGGCGTGAGGTGCCGCTCTACATCACCGAGAACGGAGCCGCGTTCGAGGAGTCGGCCGCGCCCGGTGACGCCGTCCAGGACGACGGCCGGATCGATTACCTGCGGTCGCATATCGAGGCCGCCGGAGAGGCGATCTCGGCGGGAGTGCCACTCCGTGGCTACTTCGTCTGGTCCCTGCTCGACAACTTCGAGTGGGCGGAGGGTTACCGCCCGCGCTTCGGGATCGTCCGCGTCGACTACCCCACGCAGCGAAGGACACCGAAGGCATCCGCGGACTTCTACCGCCGCGTCGTCGAGGTGAATGGCACCGACTGACCCGACCGCCCTCGGGCCGCGTCGTTAGGGACCTGCACGCCCGCCCGGCTGTCGGTGGGCGCTGAGACCTGGGGACCCAAAGCCAAGGTCATGAAGGAGAATGTCGAGCACCAGATCGAGGAAGAAGAGAACGAGTCGCCCAGGCGCGGAAGGCCCGGGCGCACCACGAGACCGCCCCCCGTCGGTAGGGCGGACTGGAGGACGACGATGGCGACGACGGAGAGTGGTGGACGTCCGACGCGCAGCTCGGGAAACGGTCAGGAACGGGAGCGCGGCGCGACGATCGTGGCCGGTGCCCAGGAGGCCGCGGCGCGCGTCCGCACGGCGGCGTCGGACGTCGCCGAGCGGATGCCGGCGGCCGCCTCCACGGCCCAGACGGCGATGAACGAGACGGCCCGGACACTGGAAGATCTGCCCGACGAGACCCTCATGCTGGGCGCGGCGTTCTCGCTCGGCGTGGGGGTCGGGATGTTCCTGACCGGCACGAACCGGCTCGTCGTGCTGCTCTCGATGGTGCCCGCGGCCGCGATGCTCGCGACGCTCCTCAACCGCGAGACCGAGTCGGACCTTCTCGAGCCGACGGTCTGATCTGGGCGCGGTGCGCTCCGTCACCGCCCAGCTCCCCTGCAACGAGGATGTTAGGGCGCGCTCGCCTGACCGGGGAACAAGCGAGATAGCGGCGCCGTTACGGTTTCGGCGTCGAGCAGGATGCCCGGAGTCTCACACGGAGCCACCCCGATGGAACGGCAGAAGATCGCGGTCAGTGATTCGACGGTCGACGACCGATCGATGCGGATCCTCGAGCTACTCGTCTCGCTGAGCGCGCTCGCCACGGTCGTCGTGCTCATGGTCGTCCGCTAAGGCGAACACACCACAGCGGGACGCTGGTGACGGAGCGTCCCGATCCCTCCGGCGCGACCCGGGTCCCCTCCCCGGGTCGCGCCCTTTCGTTGCCCGGAAGGCGCTCCCTAGGAACCCGCCCGCGCCGATTCGGTCCCTTCGTCGGAGCGGCCCGCGTCCGAGAGGCTGCCCTCGACGTCCAGGACGTAGCCGATCCCCTGGAACGTCTTGATCGGACCCGGCTCGCCGGGCGCCGCGCCGAGCTTGCGGCGGACGCGGCTTACCCAGACCCGGAGGTACTGCAGGTCGTCGCGGTACTCGGGACCCCAGACCTTGGTCAGCAACTCGGTGTGCAGCACGACCTTCCCCGCGTTCGCGGCGAGATGCTGAAGGAGCAGCCATTCCGTGCGGCTCAATGAGACGAGCTCTCCGCCCTTCGTCACGAGCCGGCGCTCGAGGTCGATCTCGATGTCGTCGAACTTCACGATCCCGGCGCCGGGAGCGACCCCGCTCGAGCGGCGCAGGACGGCCCGGACCCGCGCCGCCAGCTCGTCGGGATGGAAGGGCTTGGCGATGTAGTCGTCGGCGCCCAGGTCGAGGCCTTTCGCCTTGTCGCTCGTCGATCCCTTTGCCGTGAGGAGGATGACCGGCACGGGACGCCACTCGCGGAGCTGGCGCATGACTTCGATCCCGTCGAGGTCCGGCATGACGATGTCGAGCAGGACGATGTCGGGCCGAACCTCCTCCGCCTTCTGGAGTGCCTCCTCGCCGCCGTTCGCGGTGACGACGCGGAACCCTTCGTCGTGGAGGGTCAGCGCCACCAGCTTCGTGATCCGCGGCTCGTCGTCCGCGACGAGCACCAGGGGTTGACTGTTCACTCGCTCTCCTCGCTGAAGACCGGGAGGCTGAAGCCGAACTCGGCTCCTCCCTCCGGCCTCGGCCGGGCCCAGATCCGCCCCCCCATCTCCTCGATCAGTCGCTTGCAGACGAAGAGGCCGATCCCGGCACCGCTCGCCTTGGTCGCCGTCCCGGGCGCACGATAGAAGAGCTCGAAGAGCTGGCTCGCCTCCTCGGACGTGAAGCCCGGACCTTCGTCGAGCACTCGCAGCCGCACGTCTCGGGCCTCCGCATCCAGGGCGATCGTGACCCGCCCTCCATCTCCCCCGTACTTCGCCGCGTTGCTGATCAGGTTTCGGATGACCTGCTCGACGTAGGTCGGATCCCCCTGGACGGTGGGGATGCCCGGGGCGATCTCGGTCGTAAAGGTCGTCGCCGGCCAGCGTGCACGCTCGGAGCGGGCGACGATCGGGACGACCCGCTGGAGGAGGAGCGGCTCGCGACCGAGGCGCGCCTCTCCCTCGCCGAAACGGGCGAGTACGAGGAGGTCCTCCACGAGCCGGTAGAGACGCTCCGACTCCACCTCGATGTCGGTGAAGACGTCGCGTCGCGTCGGCAGGTCGAGGTCTCGATCGCTCCGGCCCAGCAGCTTGCTGTTGCCGTAGATCGTCGTGACCGGCGTCCGCAGCTCGTGCGAGAGGACGCTGATGAAGGCGTCGCGCATCTGGCGGGTCCGTCGCTGCTCGGTGACGTCCCGCATGAAGAGGATCGTCTCGAGCACCCGCTCGTCCTCCTCCTGGGCAAGTGCCTCGCTCGGGGTGAACACCGGGTAGGCGCTGATCTCGACCCAGCGCTCGAGGTCGCCGCCGAGGCGGATCTCGACCGGTCCGTACCGACCGCCCTGGCCGATCTCCGGCGCCAGCCCTTCGGGATCGTCGAAGTGGGCGCGCAGCTCCTCGTACGTCGCGATCGTCGCCTCGGGGAAGAGCGCCTCCGCGGCCGGATTCGCCATGGACACGCTCCCGTCGTGCTGGACGACCATGACCGCGTCGCCCATCGCCCGGATGATCGCGCGCAGCTCGGCGTTGCGCGCCCGCTCGGATTCCGCGAGCCGCTGGAGGCGGGCGCGGGCCTCGATCCGGTCGCTGATGTCGCGGGCGATCGTCACGACCCGGCCGCGCTCGCCTTCCGGGCGGACGTGCTGCATGAGCAGCTCCACCGAGATCAGCCCGCCGTCCTTGCGGCGCTGCGTCGTCGTGACCATCGCCGAGCTGCTCGTGCCGTCGATGAGCGGCTCCAGCAGGCCCCGCAACCGCTCTTCGTCGAACTCGGGCTTCAGGTCGAGCGGGGTCATCCCGAGCAGCTCCTCCCGGCCGTAGCCGGTCAGCTCCACCGCGCCCTCGTTGGCGTAGAAATAGCGCAACGTCCCCGGGTCGAACATGAACACGCCCTCGTGGGTGAGGTCCACGGTCGAGCGGAAGTCCTCGAGCTCGCTCGTCAGGCGGGCCGTGTCGATCGCAGCGGCCGCCCGCCGCGCGAGATCCTCGGCCAGGGCGACGTCGCGCCAGTCGTATTGGCGGCCCGGCTCAGTGGAGACGAACGAGAACGCGCCCACCGTCCGGCCTCGTGCCACGAGGGGGACAATCATGTAGGCCGTGAAACGGAGCTCCTCGATGAGGCGCCGATGCTCGGCGTCGCGGGCCGCCCGCTCCAGCCAGGCCGGGTCGATCTCGTTCTGGACTTCCGGTTCGCCCGTGGCGAGGACGTGGGCCGCGCCGATCGGCGAGTCCGTTTCGAACGGGTAGCGCCGGCGGAGCTCGCGGAGCGACTCTTCCTTGCCCGGATCGCGGTGGGCCACCGCCACCTGGAGGAGCTCGTCGTCGCCTTCGACGACATCGACGATGCAGTAGTCGGCCAGGCGAGGGATCGCCAAGCGGGCGACCGCAGCCAGCGTCTCGGGATAGTCGAGCGACGAGGCCAGGATCTGACTGGCCTCGGCAAGGAAGGCGAGGCGTGCCTGCGCGACCTCCGACTCGGCCAGCGCCTGGCGCTCGGCCTCGCGTCGCCGGGCGATCTCGATCGGCCCGCTCAGGGCGACGGCGACGGCCTCCAGGAGCGAGCGGTCCTGCTGCCGGAAGGCACGCGGCTGAGTCGAATCGACCTGCAGGAGCCCCACCGTCTCGCCGTGCCAGACGAGCGGGACGGCGAGGTACGAGCGCGGCCCTTCCTCGGCTGGGATGCCGCGGATGTGGAAGCCCGCCTCGACGAGGTCGTCGGACATCCAGGCCTCACCACTCTCGATGATCCGCCAGCTCTGCCCGCTGCCCCGCGGGAGCCGCTGGCCGATCGAGTCGCTCGCGAATGGCCCGACCGCAGCGCGCAGAACGAGCTCCTCCCCGTCGACGAGGGCGATCGATCCACCCGTGAATCGCATCAGCCGGCCGAGTCGGTCGAGCGCGGCCGAGAGGATCCCCACCAGGTCCTCCTCCCCCGAGGCCGCGGTGGCGATCCGGTGCAGGAGCTCCGCCTCGGCGCGGGCGGCCTGCTCTCGCCGAAGCGCCTCGGCGTGCTGGCGCTCGGCGCGGACCCGCGGCGTGATGTCGAGGGCGATGGCGAGGCTCCCCGCCAGGCGGCCCTGGGCATCGTGCAGGGGCGACGTCGCCACGTAGACGGAGACGCGTCGGCGGTCGCGGCGCCGAACGGTGATCTCGCCTTCCCAGCGCATCCCGTTCCGGAGCCCGTCGACGATCCCAGCCGCGTCGTCGCTGTCGGTGGCGAGGGCGAGCATCTCGCGCCCATCGCGGCCCAGCACGTCGGTCGCGCGCCAGCCGAAGAGCTCCTCGGCATGGCGATTCCAGCGCGTGATCGTCCCGTCGACATCCGCCGTCACGACGGCGACGGGCAGCTGGTCGAGTAATTCGCCCTGGAGCTCGGTCGGGCTGGGCGGCGCCGTTCCGTCGCGCGAGCCGAGCGACGTCCGGCCGGCAGCCGGGCTCCCGTCGGTCACATCGTCCTCCCGTGAGACGGGCCAGACTATACGCTGGCGGGGAGGAGCGAGCCCTCGAGCCACCAGCATGAAAGGCGATTGCAACCCTCCGCCCAGCGGCCATCCCATCGCGCGTGAGCCCGCGCCCTCGTACCGTCGTCCGACGGGGGGCCGGCTCCAGCCGGTCCGACCTCTGGAAGGAAGGCGCAACCGCGATGGACGACGACAAGGACACCATTCGCGACGACCTCAAGAAGACCTATCGCGAGGCCGAACAGGGCGTCGCCGAGACGAGCCGCGCGGCTGACGGCACGGACCTCGCCGACCACGTCGGGAACATCGGGGACGAGGCCCGCAAGGACCTCGGCAACCTCGGTGACGACGTGCGCGAGGGCGGCGACCGGACATACCCGGATCCGCAGGTCTCCGACAAGCAGTACTAGGCCCGCGCAAGAAGGACTGGGAAGGGCGCACTCCGCCCCACCCCCATCCCTGGCCGGGTCGACGGACCACGATTCGACGCCCGCCGCACAAGCGGCGGGCGTCGTTCTGTCGGGCGGATCCGTCCCCGGCGATCCCCGCCACACCGTTCTGTTCCTGGCCGCGATT
This sequence comes from Candidatus Limnocylindrales bacterium, assembly GCA_036002405.1. Classification (GTDB taxonomy): domain Bacteria; phylum Chloroflexota; class Limnocylindria; order Limnocylindrales; family CSP1-4; genus DASYTK01. Next base: position 9,017 of record DASYTK010000041.1, on the reverse strand, counting down.
CAGCCGTTCCGGACCGGGCTCGCGCTCCGAAGAACCTCCCGCCATTCGACGAGCCGGACGGATCCCTCGAGCGCGGCTCGCGGCGTGAAGTCGGCGATGATCGCCCCGTCGGCGACCTCGAAACGATGTCCCGGCGGCCCGTGGGCCGTGTAATAGAAATCGCCCGCGCTCAGCACCTCGACGTCGTCCTCGAACTCGATCGCCACGCTGCCCGTGATGACCACGCCCCAGTGCGGAGCATCGCAGTAGTCCGTCCCATATCCGCTCGTCGGCCCGAACGTTGCGTGGGCGAAGACCCAGGGGCCCATCGGGATCGGCTGGCACCGGATCTCACCGGGGGCGAGTGGCTTCGCGACAACCCTCGCGGGCTCCGCCTCTTCGCTCGGGGCAGCGGCGACGGCGGCGCTCGCGCCGCCCGCCGGCAGGGCATCCTCGGCGGCGCGGCCCTCGAGGGGCACGAAGCCGGCGATCACGGCGCGGCGCGTCGCGAAGAAGCGGTGACCGGGCTCGCCACCCGGGACGTGGAAGCCCGCGCCAGCCCGGATCTGCCGGCGTTGGCCGCCCTGTTCGACCTCCAGGTCCCCGCGCAGAAGGACGCCCCAGTGCGGCTCGGTGCAGGGCTGCTCGAGGGTCGTGTCGAGCGAGCCCTTCGCTGGCAACTCGGCGAGGACGGCGGCGATCGAATCGAGGACCGCGAAACGGAGGAGGAGCGATCCTCGCCGCAAGACGCGGAGCTCGGTGGGCGTGACGTACACCGCTCCTCCATCGCATGTGACCGTGAAGCGGAGGCCGGGGCAGCCTAGCGCCGCCAAACGGGACGCGTCAACGAGCCGAGCCCGGTGGCCGGCGCTATCCTCGTCCGATGGACCGGGGACATGGGGCGGCGGACGAGCGCATGGACCGCGAAGCGACAACCCAGCCGCGTCCGCCCGAGCACACGAGCGGCAGCGACGACCGGGAGCCGCGCGAGCTGATCGCCCCGGTCGTCGTGGTCGGGATCGCGTCCGAGCTGGAGCGCCTGCGGGACGAGCCGGCCTACCGGGCGGGGGATCGGAACGCCGTCACCCTGGCCAAGGAGCCGGATCTTCGGGTCGTGCTGGCCGCCCTCCGGCCCGGCGCGCGGATCGGAGAGGAGATGGCCCACGGCCGGCTGACGGTCGAGATCGTGGAGGGAGCCGTGGAGGTCTCACGCGACGGCGAGGGGATGGAGCTCGTGGCGGGCGAGCTCGCCGTCCTGGATTCCGGCCGCGCCTGGTCGATCGAGGCGCGGGAGGAGAGCGCGGCCCTCCTGACGATGACCTGGCCCGAAGAGCGCTCGCTGCTGTAGCGGGGAGCCGGGTCAGCCGGTCTTTCGGCCGCCCCGCGGGCCTGCCTTCGTGCTCGCGGCCCGAAGACCCCTGGCCGGCCTGGCGATCTTGTCGCTCGGATCCACCTCGATGCCGTGCTTCTTCGCTGCCGAGAGGATCTTCTTGCGCGCTCGCTCCTTGGCCGCCGCGCTCTCGAACTCGGTCTGGTTGAAGCGGGCCATCGCATTGCGGACGTGGGACTCGTCGTTGATCGGAAGATGACCCTCGCCCTGCTTGTCGACGTAGGCGAACTGGCTCTTCCTGAGCTTGTCCCGGTCCCTGGCATCGAGCTCCGGCATCCGGTCCTCCTGCCCCCCGCTGCGGTCTGTTCAGCAAATATCCCACGCCCACGCTTGCAGCTCCGTAACGCCCGGGTCGGCGACCGTGGCGGTCGCAAGCAGGCTGCAAGATGGGCGTCGGAAGGGAGACCGTGATGGCATCGGGTCGAACAGCAGGCTGTGACGCAGGAGGATGAATCGATGACGGACGAACGAGTCGAACCGCAGGGGGACCGAGAGGATCGCGAGGAAGGGGAGGAAGGCGGCGAGCCCCGGGCCGACCCGGGCGCCTACGTCGGCCATGAGCCCGAATGGGCCGCCGACACGATCCCCGGCGGCGTGGGGCCGAAGGACGAACGGGTCGCCGCCTCGGCCACGAGGTCGAGCGGCGAGGGCGCCGCGGCGCATCGGGTGGAGCGGCGTGAGGAACCGTCCGGCCACCGCGAGGGCCCGAAGGCGACCGACGACGACGTCCGCGAGGCGGGCCAGAACCGCTAGCCTTGCGGGGGCGCCATCGTTGCCTCCCTGTCCGTAGCAGCTGCCGATGAGCCTCGAGCGATACCGCCGCAAGCGGGATTTCACGAAGACCCCCGAGCCGTCGGGTGAAGGGCGGGGAAGGACGCGCCGGCGCCCGACGAAGCGAGCGACCGGCCCGGCTGGTCGTGCCGTGCGGCCTCCGAGCGGGGATCGGCGTTTCGTCGTCCAGCGCCACCGCGCGACCAGGCTCCACTACGACTTCAGGCTCGAGATCGACGGCGTCCTCGTGAGCTGGGCGATCCCCAAGGGGCCCTCGCTCGATCCAGGCCAGCGCCGGATGGCCGTCCACGTCGAAGACCACCCGCTCGACTACTTCGACTTCGAAGGCGTGATCCCCAAGGGCGAGTACGGAGGCGGCGACGTCGTCGTCTGGGACTGGGGCACGTGGGAGCCGGAGGAGACCGACGACCCGGCCAGGGCCGTCCGCGACGGTGAGCTGAAGTTCCGCCTCAACGGGGAGAAGCTCGGCGGCCGCTTTACGCTCGTCCGAACGCGCCCGGGTGCGCTCGAGGGGAGCGACAAGGAGAACTGGCTGCTGATCAAGAAGCGCGACGAGGCCGCCGACCCGGACTGGGACATCGACGACCATCCCCATTCCGTGAAGACGGGCCGGACGAACGACCAGGTCGCCGTCGGAGCCGATGTGCTCTGGGACAGCAGCGCCCCGGCCGACCAGGCGGCGATCGACCTCTCGGGCGCGGTCGAGGCGCCGATGCCCGACTTCGTCCCCCCGATGAAGGCGACGCTCACCGACCGGCCCTTCAGCGACCCCGACTGGCTGTTCGAGCTGAAGTGGGACGGCTATCGAGTCGAGGCGGTGGTGAGCGAGGGCCGGCTCCGCCTGTGGACCCGCAATCAGCAGGACGCCGGACGCTATTTTCCCGACCTGACCGGGCCACCGGCCTGGATCCGCGCACGTGAGGCGATCGTGGACGGGGAAGTTGTCGCCTTCGACCGCGACGGCCGACCGGACTTCAGCCTGCTCCAGGACCGCACGGGCATTCGGGCCGGGGAACACGGACGGACCGAACCGGGTCGGCCCCCGAAGGAGGCCGCGGCGGCGGAGATCCCGCTCGCCTACGAGGTCTTCGACCTCCTCTACCTCGACGGCCGCTCGCTCCTCGACGTACCGCTCGAGGGGCGGAAGCGCTTGCTCCGGAGTGTCCTGCGAGACCATGACCTCGTCCGCTACGCCTCGCACATCGAGGCCGACGGCGAGGCCTTCCACGACGTGGCCCGTCAGCGTGGCCTCGAGGGGATCGTGGCCAAGCTCCGTCAGGGCCACTACGAGCCGGGCAAGCGGTCGCGCTCCTGGCTGAAGATCAAGATCCGCCGCGAGCAGGAGCTCGTCGTCGCCGGCTACGTGCCAGGCAAGGGCAGCCACAAGGACCTGGGCTCGCTCATCCTGGGCGTCCACGAGGACGGGCGGTTCGTCTTCGCGGGCGAGGTGGGCAGCGGCATCGACACGAAGACGCGCGCCGAGCTCGTCAAGAGCCTCGACTCGATCCGCCGCGACGACCCACCCTTCGACGAGCCGGTCCGGATCAAGGACGCCCGCTGGACGGAGCCGCGGCTCGTCGTTCGCGTCGAGTTCAGCGAGTGGACGACCGACGGGCTCCTGCGCCAGGGCGCCTACAAGGGTCTCGAGGTCGGTCGCGATCCCGCCTCGGTGACGCGTGAGAGAGCGGTCGCGACGGCCGCTGCGGTCAAGAGTGCCGAGCGGGCCGCGGCGAGCGCTCGCCGGCGGGGGGAGAGCGATCCTCCCGGGGCGGAACCCGAGAAGAAGCCGCGGCGCGCCGGCCGGTCGGCGCCGCGGGCGAGGCGCTCGGGCCCGCCGGACCGCACCACCCAGGCCGAGCTCGAGGCGCTCGACACGATGAAGAAGGACGGAACGTGGGAGATCGGCGGCGAGCGGCTGGCGCTGACGAACCTCGACAAGGAGCTCTTCCCGCCGCGCGAGGGCACGAAAGAGCCCCCCATCACGAAGCGCGAGCTGATCCGCTACTTCGTGACGATCTCGCCGGTCATCCTCCCCTACCTCGCGGAGCGACCGCTCAACCTCCATCGCTATCCCAACGGCGCCTTCGGATCCGGTTTCTGGCAGAAGGACCTGCCCGATCACACCCCGAGCTGGCTCCGCCGCTGGACCGAGACCGACGTCGACACCGAGGAACGGAAGGCGAACACGCACCTCATCGCCGACCGGGTGGCGACGATGGCCTGGCTGGCCAACTCGGCCGCGTTCGAGATCCATCCCTGGACCGCCCGACTCGAAGCGCTCGACCGGCCCACCTACGCCTACGTCGACATCGACCCGGGTGATCGCTCGACCTTCGAGGGGGTCCTCACGGTGGCCCGCCTCTACCGGACCGCGCTCGAGCATCTGGGTCTGCGGGCCTACCCGAAGACGACGGGCCGGCGCGGCATCCAGGTGTGGATCCCGATCCGGCCCCGCTACTCGTTCGCCGAGACGAGCGCCTGGGTCGAGCAGCTCTCCCGGGCGGTGGGGCAGCTCGTACCGGAGCTCGTCTCCTGGGAGTGGACGGTGTCGGCCCGGCGCGGGCGGATCCGCCTCGACTACACCCAGAACGCGCAGATCAAGACGCTCGTCGCGCCGTACGCGGTGCGGCCCGCCGCGGGCGCGCCCGTCTCGGCCCCGATCGGCTGGGCAGAGCTCGACGATCCGGACCTCCGCTCGGACCGCTGGACGATCCGGGACGTGCCCGATCGCGTCGAGCGCGCCGGCGATCCCTTCCGAGGCGCGCTCGAGTACGACCAGGAGCTACCGCCGCTCGACTGACGCCGAGCGAACGGTGGGCGGGCGGCCCGGTCAATCTCTGATCGACCTCGTGACCGGTCCCTATTGACACCCGGTGGACGCTAGTGCGTGAGGAGGTCGCGAGGAGCGCCGGACGGCCGGAGTGAGGCCTGGCGCCAGCGAGCGCGGGAGGGTCGCGGATGATCGAGCACGAGTTCGTCTGGAAGGACGCCGACACCGGGATGGAGAGCGATCCCCTCTGTGCCCGGGACGAGCGTCCGCTCTCCGAGCATCCGCCCTTCAATGGGGAGGAGCCGCCTCGGAAGGTCCACGCCGGCGCGGTCCCGGGCGACGATCTGCCGACTCCCGCCCCGGGCGACACCCTGCCGGAGCCCGAGGGTGGCTAGGCGTCGCCCGCTCCGGCGGAACCAGTTCTATCGCAACGCCGCCGACGGCTCGGTGGGAACGACCCGCTGGGGGACCCTGTTCGACGGGCTCAACTGCAACCTGGCCGTGGGCGCGATGCTCGCTGACGACCAGACGAACGGCCGGGTGGCGGTGACGCCGCCCGAGATGCGGCGCTGGTCAGGCGACACTTCGGGTGGCACGAATCTCAGCAATCTCTCCACGGCCTGGCGCCACTTCGGACTGGAGCTGGCGATCCCGATGGGGATCGACTTCGACGAGATGGTGGGCCTGCTGCGGGCGGGTCACGCCGTGAACTGGCAGCTCGATTACACCCCGATCGGTGGTGGCCCGCACACGTGCCAGCGAGGCGGCTCCTTCGGGCACGCGATGATGGGCCTCGAGGACGCCGGCAACGACCTGATCGGCTGGGACCCCCTGTGCCGCGACTTTAAGCGCTACCCAAAGACGCTCATCAAGGACGCCCTCGAGCGCTTCGCGGTCAAGGCTCGGGGCACGAAGACCTCTCTCGTCATCGCGATGAGCAATCCGCCCGTGGCCCCGTCTGGAGGTCCTTCTGGAGGCGATTCGATGATCGAAGGCTCAGGCAACATCCGCGCAGCGAAGAAGGTCAAGCGCCTCCCGGTCGGCACCGTCATCTACGCCGACTCGGGCTCGGACGACGTGCTGACCAGGATGACCGAGAACGCCGAGGCCGAGTGGTACGGCCCGGCCGACAAGCGCGAGGCGGTCGAGGTCTCCTCGATCCAGCGCTCGCCGACGGGCAAGCCCAGGCCTGTGATCGGCTACGTGGACCCCAAGGTCGGGGCGGTCCGCGACAAGACGCCGACGGAGCTCGAGGCGACGGCGAAGCGCTTCTTCGGGGGCTCGGGAGCCGACCCCCAGGTCGTCGCGCGCCTCGACCAGATGAAGAAGGACGCCACGGCGGCCGCCTCGAAGCTCCAGGCGGCGATCACCGACCTGGCGAACCTGGGCCGCCGCTAGCCGGGCGGGAGTGCCCGGGGAAGGCGGCGCCGAGGCGCGCGGACGACGCTCGTGGGCTGATTGGCCGGGCTCGAGGCCGGCGTCGTGCGGCGCGTCCGCGGCGCCGTCGCCGAAGCGCGCCCTGCCCTGCCCCCGGCCGCACCCGCGCTCGTCGCGACGCGGACCCTGTCGGCCGCCTGGCGCGAGGTTTGATACCAGCCCCTCGTGATCTCGGCGGCCACGTCCCGGCCGCCCAGGCCGAAGGCCAGGCCAAAGGCGAGCGAGATCGCCGCCACGATCCCGATGAACAGGATGTTCACGAGGTTCGCCGCGATGCCGATCTGGTTGATCGCGATCACGACGGCGAAGGCGATCACGGCGATCTCCGCGATCCGCCCGAGAAACGGGGCATTGGAGAAGCCCATCTGTCCCGCCCCCACCTCGATCAGGCCACGAAGGAAGCGCCCGATCAGCGGGGCGACGAGCAGGATGATCGCCGCGACGACGAGGTTCGGGATCCAGAGGATCACCTGGTTGAGGAGCAGGCTGACCTGGGTCAGGCCCAGGACGTTCGCGGCCGCAACGAGGGCGACGATCCGGATCACCCACTTGACGACCGTGGCGGCGACGTCGCTCGGGGTGAAGCGCCAGCCCGCGTCGCCGTAGATCTGCTGGCCACCGTGCTCGGCGTACAGCCGGTCGGCGCCCAGCCGCTCGAAGACTTCTTCCGCGATCCTGGCCAGGATGTTCGAGATGACCCAGCCGATCAGGAGGATCAGCAGGGCGGCGATGACCGCCGGGATGGCAGCTACGAAGGACGCCCAGGCGGCCAGGAGCGCGTCCTGCCAGCTCTCGATCGGTACGGTGGGCATGAAGCGGCCTCCCTTCCTCTACGCCCCCCGACGTGGTGAGGATTCTGCTCCCGCTGTCACGCCCCGGCACGGTGGCTGCCGCGCAGCCTTGCATCCGCGTGGCACCCGTAACACGTTCGACACGTGACGCGCCCGGCGGAGGGGCCTGGCTGGCAGCCGGCCTGGTCGACCCTTCGGGGATGCACGGACGGCAGCTGACGTCCGCCGCTCGTGCCACAGGAGGTGTATCGAATGCCGCAGGAAGCCTGGAGCGACAAGCGCGAACGCCAGTACGAGCACATCAAGGAGTCGTACAAGGACCGCGGGGTCTCCACCGAAGAGGCCAAGGAGCGCGCCGCCCGAACGGTCAACAAGGAGCGCTCCGAGAAGGGCGAGACGAAGTCCTCACGCTCGAGGTCGAGGTCAAAGAAGTAGCCGCCTGAACCGAGCTGGCAACTCGGTATCACGCGCGCCGCCACCCCAAATCGAGCGCCGCCCGATCGCCTCGCCCCTCGCGGGGGCGTCGCTCAGTCCCGGTGAGGCCCTCGCGACGGGGGCCCGGAGGCCTCCGCTATCATCTCCAACGGCACTGGCGAGTGGCCAAGCGGTAAGGCGCCTGACTCTGGATCAGGAGATCGAAGGTTCGAATCCTTCCTCGCCAGCCAGCTCCGCGCCAAAGCACACGATGTTGTGGTCGCTGAGGCGCCGGAGCACCCGATGTCGTGGTCGAACGCCGGATCCGCGGCCCGTCGCGGGAGGCGAACGACATGCGACGGGCACCTGATTCGGGCAAGCCGAATCGGTGGGTACCTGATTCTGGCGGCCAGCTGACCCTCGGCCGCGCGGTCGAGCTGTTTCTCGCCGCGAAGGCCGCCGAGGGCGCCGCGGCGAAGACCCTCGAGTGGTATCGGATGATCCTGCTGCGCGCGGCGCGCTCCCTAGGCCACGAGCGACCGCTCGATAGGCTCAGCGGGCCGGAGCTGCGCGAGTGGATCCTCGCGCTCCGCGCGACGCTCGCGCCTGTGAGCGTCGCGGGCTTCGTCCGAACGCTCAAGGTCTTCGGCAATTGGCTGGCGGCCGAAGAGCTCGCCGAGGCTACCGCCCTGCGGTCATTGCGCAAGCCGCGCGTCCCGGACAAGCTCGTCGAGCCGGTCGGCGACGACGTGCTGCGCCGGCTGCTTGCGATCGCCTCAGTGCGCGACCGGGCGATCCTGCTTCTGCTGCTCGACACCGGCCTCCGCGTCTCCGAGGCAGCCAGCCTCCGCCTCCGCGACCTGCGACCCGACGGCACCCTCAAGGTGCACGGCAAGGGCGCGAAGGAGCGGATCGTGCCGGTGGGCTCGACCGCACGCGCGGCGATCGTCCGCTACTTGGGACAGCGCGGTGTCGGGGCGCCTGATGAGGCGCTCTTCCTGGGCCGGCGGGGATCGCTCGACGCCCGCGGCATCCAGCAGCTGGTCCGACGGCTCAAGACTCGCGTCGGCATCGCCGGGCGGCTGAGCCCCGCACTCGCTGCGCCACTCCTTCGCCCGCAGTTATCTCGTCAATGGCGGAGACGTGTTCAGCCTGCAGCGGATCCTCGGCCACACCACGCTCGACATGGTGAAGCGCTATGTCGCGCTGGCCGACGTCGATCTCGTCGCCCGCCACGCGGTGGCGTCGCCGGCGGACCACCTGGCCGGCGCGAAGCGGTAGGAGGCCGAGACGAGTGGTGCAGAGTTCGCCGGAACAGCCGCGCGTGGGCTATTACCCGCGTTAGCCCACGCGCATGACCACGTGTCGCCGGGGCCGGGTTGCCAGCTGGTAGGCGCGGAGCACCATGCGGCACAAGGGGATGCGGCTAATGCGGTCGTGACCT
>DASYTK010000040.1:0-65701 GCA_036002405.1 Candidatus Limnocylindrales bacterium | reverse complement strand
CGCCACCACTCGCGGAGTCGCCGGCCCCGTACCTCGCCGCGGTCTTCGCCCTGACGGCGCTTGTCATCGTGCTCAGCTACTGGCCCGCGCGGAACCTGCTCGGGCGACGCCAGCTGATGAACTTCAGCTTCAATCGTTTCCACCTCGTGAATGCGTACGGCGCCTTCGGCAGCGTCACCCGCCGGCGTTACGAGGTCGTCGTCGAGGGGAGCGACGATGAGCGCCCAGCCGCCGACTCCTGGCGCGAATACGAGTTCATCGGCAAGCCGGGCGACCCGAAGCGGCGCCCGCCCCAGGTCGCTCCCTACCACCTGCGGCTCGACTGGCTGATGTGGTTCCTGCCGATCTCGTCCATCTACGGCGAGGGCTGGTTCCTGCGCTTCATCGAGAAGCTCCTCGAGCACGACCGGGGCGTCCGCTCGCTGCTCCGTCGTGACCCCTTTTCGCACGCCCCGCCGGTCTGGGTCCGGGCCCGGTTCTATGAATACCGCTTCACGACATGGCGGGAGCACCGCGAGACCGGCTCCTGGTGGGCGCGGACGCTCGTCGGCGACTACCTGCCGCCGATGCGCCTGGAACCCGAGGACGAGCCGGCCAGGTCCCGGCGGAGGCCCGAGTCGACGCTGGACCGGGCGGCCTGAGGCGATGGACGGCGCTGGTCGCTCGGTCGACGCGGTCGTCGTCGGCGGAGGCCCGAACGGGCTGGCGGCGGCGATCGGGCTCGCCAGGGAAGGCCGATCCGTCAGGCTCCTCGAAGGCGCGGAAACGATCGGCGGTGGGAGTCGCTCGGCCGCGCTGACGCTGCCCGGCTTCCTTCACGACGTCTGCAGCGCGGTCCACCCGCTCGCCCGCTCGTCACCGTTCTTCCGCGAGCTGCCGCTCGGGCGGCTGGGCCTGCGCTGGGTCGAGCCGGAGATCCAGCTGGCCCACCCGCTCGACGACGACGAGACGGGGTTCGTGGTGCGCGACGTGGACGAGACGGCGGGCTCACTGGGTCCCGACCGTCGTGCCTACCGGGATCTGATCTCCCCCGTGGTCCGTCAGTGGGAGCTCCTCTTCGGCGAGCTCTCGGGACCGTTCCGGGTGCCGCTCGATCCCCGGAAGGCGCTCGCCGCGGCCGCGTTCGGGATCCGCGCGATCCAGCCGGTCACGCGGTTGTGTCGCGGCCTGCGGACTCCGCAGGCCCGGGCGCTCCTCGCCGGCTGCGCGGCTCACTCGATGCTTCGACTTTCCGAGCCGATGAGCGGAGCGTTCGGCCTCCTGCTCCTCGGCAGCGCTCACGCGGTCGGCTGGCCGATCGCGGAAGGGGGCTCGCAGCGGATCGCCGACGCACTCGCCAGGCACCTCGTCGACCTCGGCGGCGAGATCGTCACCGGGCGGTGGGTCCAGCGCATCGACGATCTTCCGGATCACCGGGCCGCGCTCTTCGACGTGACGCCCCGCCAGCTCGTCTCGATCTGTGGCCAGCGGCTGTCCCGCGGCCGGCTCGGCCGGCGCTATGTCCGCCAGCTCCACGGCTACCGCCACGGGTCCGGTGTCTTCAAGCTCGACCTCGCGCTCGACGGCCCGATCCCCTGGAGCGACGAGCGGATCCTCCGCTCGGCCACCGTCCACCTGGGCGGCACGCTCGAGGAGATCGCGGCGGGGGAGGATGCCGTTCGCCGGGGGAGCCTGCCCCGGCGGCCCTTCGTCCTCCTCGCCCAGCCCTCGCTCTTCGACTCCTCGCGCGCGCCCGCCGGTCGGCACACCGTCTGGGCCTACTGCCACGTCCCGAACGGCTCGACCGCCGACATGACCGAGGCGATCCTCGACGAGATCGAACGCTTCGCCCCCGGCATGCGGGGGCGGATCATCGGCCTGGCAAGCCGGGCGCCGGCCGACCTCGAGCGGGAGAACCCGAACGAGGTCGGGGGCGACATCACGGGCGGCCTCCAGGACCTCCGGCAGTTCTGGACCCGCCCGGCGCTCCGCGTCGATCCCTACCGGACGCCCGACCCTCGGATCTTCATCTGCTCGTCGTCCACGCCGCCTGGGACCGGGGTGCACGGCCTCTGCGGCTGGCACGCCGCCCGCTCCTGTCTCCGGGGCGTGCTCCGGGACTAGCCGGGGCCGGGGAGGAGCGATCAGCGAAGCCGGGCCGGCGCCTCGGCGATCGGCAGGACGAGCACGAACAAGCCGTCCTTCTCCGGATAGCGGACGCTGGGGCGTCGCCAGGGTAAGTACGCCTCCGAGAGGGCCTCCAGCGGGACGAGGGTGTCCGGCGGTCGCGACGCCCCCCAGACCGAGCTGATCCGCGGGTACCAGGCGTCCTCGACAGACAGGGCCGTGACCGCGAAGTCGTCGGTGTAGGCCGGATCCGCGGTGGCCTCGAAGCCGGACATCACCCAGGCGTGGGCACCGTGCCAGAGCAGGAGACCGACCGGGCGGCCCGTCATGCGCAGGGCCCGCGCGGCCGTCCTGATCGCCCCGGAGCGCGTGTCATCCACGTGCACGGCGTACGGCCCATAGCCGAGCGCGTCGAGACCGCGAGCCCAGCCCTCCGGCTCGGCGCCCGGTCCCACGAGTCGCCACGTCGAGCGCGTTCGGGCAAGGTCGTAGAGCCTCCGCTGCCTTGCCGTCGAGTGGTCGGCGCCCTCGTCGACGATGTTCATCATCGTGAGCATCGAAGCCGCCACGCACCAGTCCGGCGTCGCCTGGGAGACGAAGTCACCGCCACGGTAGAGGTCGATCCCGAACGGACCCGGCCGGGGCGGTGGATCGAGCGCGCGGCGGCCCCCGGCGGCAGGGGGGCTCAACCCGGCGGCCGTCGCCGGGGCCCGCTCGGAGCCCGCGAGCGCGTCGCGGCCGGAGCCGCCGACGATCGCGCCGGCGAGCGCCAGGGCGACGAGCGGAACCACCGGCGGCAGCATGCGTCCTGGGATGCCCATCTCCCGCTGATTCTCCGCCCGACCAGGCTTGCCGGCATGGTGAGCGCCGCCCCCTGTGTATGCTCCGGCGGGACCGACCCCAGGCAGCGATCGGAGGAGCTCCAGCTACGTCCCGATCAGGTCGAACCGGCGTGATTCCCCGAAGCGGCCTCGCCCTGCGCCCGATGGTCGAGCGGCGCAATCGCAGGCCGCGCCATCGCGCGCGGATCGCCGCGCTGGGCCTCCTAGTCGTCGCGTCCCTGGGCCTCGGGGCGATCTGGACGAACGCCTTCGGCGTGGGCGACCGCTACGACCACGTGCTCGACCGGATCCAGCTCGCGATCGACCCGCCGCCGAATCGACCGACGCGCCGCACGGTCGTGATCACTCCAGCGCCCAGCCTCGCGACGCCTGCGGAGCGCACCTCCGAACCGCCTGCGAGCGGCCCGCCGAGCGAGTCGGCAGGCCCGGAGACCGCCCGCCCGACCCCATCCTCCTCGCCGACACCCTCAGCGCAGCCGGTCCGGGAGCCGGTCGACCTCCAGATCGTGGCGAACCCGGAGTCGGTCTTCGCCCACGAGCTGACGAAGGAGTGGTGCGCGCCGGCGGGCGTCCAGATGGTGCTTACGATCCTGGGCCACGGCGACACCTCGGAGCGCTTCCAGAACGAGCTCGTGAGCCGGATCGGCGAATGGGAGAGCTGGGAGGACAGCCACAACGGCGGCTGGGGACCCGCGGCCATGGTCGAGGCGCTCGATGCGTACGGTGCACAGGGCTACGAGATCCGGGCCTACGACTCCCGCGCCGACGCGCTGCGGGGGTCCGCGGCTGCGCTGACCCAGACGGGGGCGCCGGTCATCCTCATCGCCTGGCGCGGCGCCCACACCTGGGTCATGACGGGCTACCGGGCAGACGCCGATCCCAGCATCTTCCCCGACGCGACGGTCAGCGGCACGTACGTTCTGGACCCCTGGTATCCCTGGGTGTCGAGCATCTGGGGACCCTCGGACCCGCCGGCCACGTTCCAGGACGCGGCCGAGATGGAGCGGAACTTCCTGCCCTGGAAGCGACCGGAGGGGCTCTATCCGGACCGCGACAGCCGGTTCATCGTCCTCGTCCCCACGATCCCCGTCCCCTCACACCGCTAGCGCCGCCGTCCTTCAGAGCGCCTCGGTGAGGTCGGGTCGCTCGGCGGTCGCGCCCACGAGCCGGATGCGAGGCACGAGCGCAAGGGCGAGGAGCCCGAGCTTGAGCGCGCTCCCCAGCGCGAACGCGAGGGGGATCGCCGTGATGCCGACCTGAGGCGCGAGCCAGAGCCCGGCCGCGACCGTGAGCGCGAAGCCGCAGATCGACGCCCCGACTGGCAGGAGCGTGTTCCGCGTGGCGTAGATCGCGCGGCTGAGCAGGTGGCTCAGGCTCTCGAAGGGCACCGATACCGCGAAGGCCGAGAGGACGAGCGAGGTGCGGGCGATGTCCTCGGCGTCGAAGGCACCGCCCCCCAGGAAGAGCTCGATCGCGATCCGGGCCACGAGGAAGAGTCCGATGGCGGCCCCGATCGTGAGGACGGAGATCGTGACGGCGTTCGCGGCCACGATCCCGGTGAAGCGCCTCCGATCGCCGGCCACGAAGGCGGCGGCGAGCGCGGGGAATGCCGCGAGCGAGAACGAAATGCCGATCAGGCTGACGGGCACGCTCTGGAAGTTGCGGGCGAAGCTGACGGAGCTCACGCTGCCGGCGCCGAGCGTTGTGGCCAGGGACGTGAAGAAGAGGAAGGTCAACGGTTCGATCGGGTGACTGGCCATCTTCGGGATCATCAGGCGGAGGAACTCGACCACGGCTCTCGTCCGCAGGGCCAGGCGGGGACGGACGCGGAACGCCGTCCGCCGGATCCCCACGAGGCGGATGCCGAGGTGGAGCAGGGCGCCAATCACCGCCCCCACGGCCGGCCCGAAGATCCCCAGGCTGCCGCTGAGCAGGACGGTCCCGAGGATGATCCCCCCGTTGTAGAGCGGGGGAGCAAGCCCGTAGAAGAGGAAGCGACGCTGCGCGACGAGAACCTCCCCCAGGGCGATCGAGGCGGCGAAGATGATCGGCGTCACGAGCATCACCCTGAAGAGCGAGACGTAGAGCTCCCGCTGCGAGGCGTCGAACCCGGGCGTGATGAGCGAGCTGGTCAGGGGGGCGAGGACGAACAGGACGCCCGCCGTGGCGCCCATGACGATGACCGCCCCGGTCAGGATCGTCTGGCCGAACGCCACGGCCGCCCCCTCATCGTCGTGGCGAAGCTGGAGGAAGATCGGAACGAAGGGCGCCGCGAGCCCGCTGGCGACGAGCACGTCGAGCGCCAGCTCTGGCAGGACGAAGGCCGCGTTGTACGCATCGAGCTCGTGCCCGGCCCCGAACGTCCGCGCGAAGATCCGGTCTCGCAGGAGCCCGATGACGTAGCTCGCGAAGGTCAGGACCGAGAGGAGGATCGCCCCGCGCGGGACGAACCGAGTGAGGAGGGCCCGGAGGATCGTCACGGCCGATCCGTCGACGGGCCGGCGCGCGACAGGGATGGGGGAGGGGAAGGCTGGAGGATCAGGGCACCTCAAGCGTAATCGGGGCGGGGGGCCGCGTACGCCCTCCGGCCGTATCCTTCTCCGCCGTGATCGACCGCCGCCGTCGCGAGCCGCTTGGCTCGGCGCTCGTCGCGTTCGTCCTGGCCGTCGCCGCGGTCGCCGGCACCCCGGCAGGGCGGGTCGCGGCCGCCCCCGGTTACGAGCTCGATCTCTACCGCTCAGGCGACTTCGTCGCCCAGACGAACCTCGTCCAGTGCGTGGGGGCGAGCATGCAGATGATGATCAACATCATCGCCGCGCGGGACGACCGGACCGCCGAGACCCAGCACCGTCTCTGGCTGCTGGCTCGCTCGTTCCGGAGCATCCCGGTGCGGCCCGGCCGGCAAGGAGCGTCGGTCCGCGGCTGGTCGCTCGGGCTCAACGAGCTGGGCTACGGACCCTATCGCGTGGCCGGCTTCAGCACGCTTGAGGCCGCGACACGTGCGGCCGCCCGGGCGATCCGGGTGACCGGGAAGCCGGTCGGGCTTCTCGTCTGGGGCGGCCGGCACGCGTGGGTGATGAGCGGTTTCACCGCAACGGCCGACCCGCTGGCGACCGACGAGTTCCGCGTCACGCACGCGCGGGTGCTCGACCCGCTCTATCCACGCCACAGCACGACCTGGGGTCGGAGCCCCGAGCCCGGAACCAGCCTGACGCTCGAGACCCTGGGCGCCTCCTTCATCCCCCGCCGACGCCGCCCGATCGGCTCCGATGGCGTCCCGGTCGCGGCGCCCTCCCTGGCCGGGAAGTGGGTGCTCGTCGTCCCGGCCAGCGTCGCGCCACCGCGCCTCCAGACACAGCGCCTGGTCGACTAACCACTCCGCGCGGCATCACCCTCCGCCCCGGACGCCCCCGGTCCCGGGGCCACCCGGCGCGCCGTCGCGTAGTACGCCGTCGCCGTCTCGGGCGCGTCGGGGTCCAGGCCCTGGAGCTCGGCGAAACGGATCGAGAGGTGGACCGATCCTGGGAAGGCGAGGATCGGGGCGAGCCGGGCGTCGGCGCGACCGGAGCCCGGGATCCGGACGACCCGCGCGCCGGTGCCGGCGCAGGTCCGCTCGGCCTCGTCGAGCCAGCGATCTCCGGCGATCGGCAGGCTCACGACGAGATCGGCGGGTCCCAGGCCGAACATCGAGGATGTAGCCGCCTCGCGCGTTTCCGTCCCCTCCGCCGCGAGGCGTCCGACCTCGCGGAGCAGGAGCGCCGCCTCGAGGGCGGCCGCCCAGGCGGGCCCGCTCCCGAACACCGTGACAGAGCGCGGAACGTCCGGTCGGGATCCACTGTTCGACGGGTCCGCTTCCACGGACCAGGCCTCGACCGCCTGGACCGCCTCCGCCGCAGCGGCCGGCGTCCTGCGGACGAGCCGCGCGAGCCCGCGGTCGGCTGTGGTTTCCGCAAGGATGAGCAGTCCCAGGGCGACGTTCGAAACGTACGCCTGGCTGTGCGTGAAGGCGGCAGGGTCGGCCAGCCGGGTCGTGGCCACCGCTGTCGCCCGACGCGCGAGCGAGGAGTTCGGCGTGGCGGTGATCAGGGCCGTCCGGTCGGGACCGTCCGTCCCCGCCTGCACGTCGACGACATCGATCAGGTCGCGCAGTTCGCCGCTCGTCGACACCGCGAGCAGGACGTCACCAGCCCGCCACCGGAATCGCCCGCCGGCGAGGGCCCCGGCCGGCAGGGAGATGAGAGGAGCGGTCGGCGGCACTCCCTCCAGCGATGCCAGCCAGAGCGCATGGGAGACGTACCAGGCGGCGCCGTTGCCGGAGGCCACGATGCGCCGCGTGCGAGCATCCCGCAGCTCGGCCACGACCGCGTCGACGCCATCGCGCGCGACGAGTGTCCGCTCGATCGCATCGGGCATCGCGACCGTGTCCCGCCACAAGAGGCTCATCGGCGGTACGGTACTTGCCTTCAGGCTGCCCATCCGTGACCCGAGGAGGACTGGACCATGGAATCCCGCCTACGCCGGCCGTGGCGCGCCGCCCCGAGCGTTCTGCTCAGCGTCGTCCTGCTGACGGCCGCCTGCGTCGGGGGGGGCAGCCCGACGGGCGGTCCGACGTCGGCGGAAACCGGGGGATCGGCTCCGGCGTCGGCGCCCGGCGTCAAGACCGAGGGCTGGGAGTCGATCGGCGACGTCACGCTCCGGGTCAACGCCGAGAACGCCTCGAAGGACACGCTCACCGAGCTCGCCGGCCGGTGGATGGAGCGCTACCCCAACATCACCGTGCAGCTCGACTTCAAGTCGTTCGACGACTACATGAAGACGGTCCTCAACGTCGCCGACTCGGAGGACGCGCCCGATATCCTGCTCGGCAACCAGGGGTACGTGACCGACGGCGCGCTGGTGTCCGGCGGCCTGATCGTGCCGCTCGACAAGTACTTCGACGCATACGGCTGGACCGCTTGGTACGGGGCGGCGACGACCGACCAGTTCCGCTTTTCGGATGACGGCAAGACATTCGGGACGGGGTCGATCTGGGGCATCGCCGAGTCGGCGGACTTCGTGGGCATCTACTACAACGTCGACAAGCTCGCCGCGATCGGAGTCGAGCCACCCGCTTCCTTCGCCGACTTCGAGACTGCCCTCGAGAAGGCGAAGAGCGAGGGCCAGCTAGCGATCAAGCTGGGCAACCTGGAGGGCTGGCCCGCGACCCATGACCTGGGGATCGCGCAGGGCGCGACCTGGTCGGCCCAGGAGATCCGCGACTGGGTCTTCGGCAAGGAAGGCGCCGACTACACGGCACCCGGGAACCTGGAGGCAGCGAAGACCTTCAAGGACTGGGTCGACAAGGGCTACCTGAGCGAGGATGCGAACGGCCTGAAGTACGACACCGCCTGGGCGGAGTTCGCCCAGGGCGACGGCGTGTTCCTCATCGCGGGAAGCTGGCTCGCCGCCGGGCTGCGCGACGCGATGGGCGAGGACGCGGTCGGCTTCATCGCCCCGCCGCCCGGCGATTCCGGGAAAGTCGTGGCCGTGGCCGCCCTGAGCCTCCCCTTCCACATCTCGGCCCGCTCGAAGAACCAGGACCTCGCCGCTGCCTTCCTCGACTTCGTTATGGCCCCGGACAAGGGCGACGTGTACTTCAAGCACGGCCGGATCGCGGCCGCCGCCGGGGTGACCGCAAAGCCGGACGACAAGGTGACGCAACAGCTTCTCGATGCCTGGACGCGGATCGCCCAGGACGACGGGCTGATCTACTACCAGGACTGGGCGACGGACACGATGTTCGACACGATCACAAAGTCGCTCCAGGAGCTGATCGGCGGCCAGAAGTCGCCGGAGGAGTTCGTCCAGACCGTCCAGGATGATTGGGCCAAGTTCCAGGATTCTCGCTAGCACGGCGGACGCGGCTCGCGGAAGCGCTCCGCCCGGCGAGCCGCGTCTCGTTGGCCTCGCCTACGCCGCTCCCTCGCTCCTCTTCTTCACGGTCTTCGGGCTTTATCCCTTCGTCAACACGGTCTGGCTCTCCTTCACACGCTGGAACGGCGTGGGGGCGGCCGTGTTCATCGGGCCGCGGAACTACGCCGACATCGTCAGCGATCCGGGACTCTATCTCGCCTTCGTCCGCTCGCTCATCCTGGTCGGCTTCTATTCGCTCATCCCGGTCGGGATCGGGCTTCTCCTCGCCGCGCTCCTGTCGCGGATCCCGATCCGGGGCATCCGCGCCTTCCGCGTCCTCCTCTTCCTGCCCCAGACGGTGGCGATGGTCGTCGTGGCGATCGCCTGGAGCTGGATCTACAGCCGGAACGGCGCCCTCAACGAGCTCCTCCGGCTGGTCGGCCTCGACGGGCTCACACGAGCGTGGCTGGGCGATTTCACCTGGGCGCTGCCGGCGGTCGGGCTGGTCGGCACCTGGGTGAATTTCGGGCTCTGCATGGTGCTCTTCGTGGCCGGCGTCCAGAAGATCCCGCTCGACCTCTACGACGCAGCGCGAGTCGACGGGGCGGGGCCGGTGAGCGAGTTCTTCGCGGTAACCCTGCCCGGGCTGCGGAACGAGATCCTCGTGGCGCTCACGATCACGGTCATCTTCGCCTTGCGGAACTTCGACCTCGTCTGGGTCGCGACGCGCGGCGGCCCCGGCGATGCCACCGCGGTGCCTGCCGTCCTGCTCTACCAGCTCGGCTTCGAGGCGCGGCGGATCGGGGCGGGCGCCGCGATCGCGGTCATCCTGACCGCCGTCATCCTCGTGGTCACGATCGTGATCACCCGCCTCGGGGAGCGGGGCCAGGAGTCGGAGGCAGCCGGGTGACGGTCCGACTCGAGCGGGGGGCGACCTATCTGATCCTCGCGGCCTTCAGCCTGCTCGCCGTCTACCCGATCGTCTCGATCGTCCTGCTCGCCTTCCACCGGAGGAACGAGCCGGTGACGGGCTTCTCCATCCCCAGCCAGCCGACGCTCGACAACTTCGGGCGGGCCTGGACGGAAGGTCGTTTCGGTGACGGGCTGCTGACGAGCGCGATCGTCGCCTCGACGGTCGTGCTCGCATCGGTCGTCCTGTCCGTCCTCTCAGGCTATGCCCTCGGGACGATGCGCTTCCCGGGCGCGACCCTGATCTTCTATGTCCTCGTCAGCGGCCTGATCATCCCCTACGAGTCGCTCGTCATCCCGCTCTACCACATCTTCCGGGCGGCGCGGCTGACCGATTCCTACCCCGCCCTGATCCTTCCCCAGATCGGGGTCTCCGTCTGCCTCGGCACGTTCTGGATGCGCGCGTTCTTCCGCTCGGCGCCGCGGTCGGTCATCGAGGCGGCCCGGGTCGACGGGGCGGGTCACCTGCGGACGCTGGTCGGGATCCTCGTCCCCCAGGCGGTACCCGCGATCCTCACCCTCGCCGTGCTCCTGTTCATGTACACCTGGAACGACTTCCTCCTGGCCCTCGTGATGAACCCGCGCGGGACACTCCTGACCGCGCCCCTCGCGCTCACGTTCTTCGCGGGCTCGCAACGAACGACCGACCAGACGGTCGTCGCCGCTGCCGCCGTCCTCGTCGCGCTCCCAGTCGTCCTCGCCTACGCGGTCCTCCAGCGCCAGTTCATCCGCGGATTCCTGTCCGGTGCAGTGAAGGGAGAGTGAGGTGGCCGCGATCAGGCTCGCGTACGTCGGCGGTGGATCGACCCGGGCTGCCGGCACGATGGCTGGCTTCATCCACAACCACGGGGCGAACTTCGGGGGCTCGGAGGTCGTGCTCATCGACCTCGTGCCCGAGCGGCTCGAGTTGATCCGGCGGTTGTCGGAGCGGATGGCCGCGGCTCGCGCGCTCGACCTTCGCTTCAGCGCCACGACTGACCGCCGGGCGGGGCTGACAGACGTCGACGCCGTCCTCTCCTCGTACCGGCCCGGGGGCTTCGAGGCCCGCATCCAGGACGAGCGGATCCCGCTCCGCCACGGGATCATCGGCCAGGAGACGCAGGGGCCGGGCGGGTTCTTCATGGCGCTCCGCTCGATCCACGTCCTGCGCGCGATCACGGACGATCTCGAGGCCGTCGCACCGCGAGCCCGCATCTTCAACTACACGAACCCGGTGAACATCCTCGCCGACGCGGCGAGCCGACACTCGCCGATCCCGTTCACGTCGTTCTGCGAGGGCACGTACGACTTCCCGCGCGAGCTCGCCGTCGCGGCCGGGCTGGACCCGAAGAAGATCTCGGCCCGGATGGTCGGGTTGAACCACACGACATGGTCGGTCGAGGCGACGTACGACGGGCAGGACCCCATCCCGCTCGTCGAGGCCGCCTGGGAGGAGATGGCCGCACGGGCCGAGCCTGCCTCCCCCGCACGGCGGCTCCTCAAGCTGGCCGCCGTCATGGGCGCGATTCCGGCCACGTACCTGCGCTACTACTACTTCCGCGACGAGATCGTCGAAGAGCTCCGGGCGAAGCCGACGACGCGGGCGGAGGACATCCTCGCCTGGACAGCGGGCTACTGGGAGCACTATGCCGAGCAGGCAAACTCGGAGGACCCCCAGCTCAATCCTGGCCGCTCCCGGGGCGGGATCTTCGAGCTCGAGCTCGCCCTCGAGGCGATGGACTCGTTGTTCAACGATCTGGGGAAGGTGCTGCCCGTGAACACCCCGAACCGGGGAGCGCTGCCCGGCTTCGACGACGACCTCGTCGTCGAGATCTTCGCCCGGGTCGATCGGGCGGGAGTCCATCCCGAACCGTCGCCACCGCTGCCGGGCCACGTCTCAGGCCTGATCAAGATGCTCGCCGAGTACCAGCGGCTGACCGCGGACGCCGCCTGGCACGGAACCCGGCGCGACGCGGTGCGAGCGCTCGCCGCACATCCCTGGGTCCTCTCGCTCGACGTGGCTGAGCGCCTCTACGACGAGATGGCGGCAGCGCACCGGGCCTATCTGCCGGAACGGCTCCTGGCCTGAGCGAAGGAAGCCGGGACGATGCCTCGAAGGCCGGCCGGGCGATGCGTTCTCGGCGTCGACGGTGGCCAGACGAAGACCGTGGCGCTCGTCGCGGACGCCCGCGGTCGGATCCTTGGCGCGGGACGAAGCGGTTCCTCCGACGTCCACGCCTTCCGAGAGCCGAACGTGCCGCTGGGGAACGTCGTGAGCGCCGTGGTCCTGGCCGCGGCGGAGGCCCGGGTCCCCACGGCGCGCTTGCATCCGGCGGTCTTCAGCTTGGCCGGCGCCGACTGGCCCGAGGACGTCGAGCTCTACCGGACCGAGCTCCGGGACCGGCTCGAGCTGGGGGAACTGCCCCTCGTCGTCAACGACGCGATCGGTGCCCTCCGCTCGGGGACCGATGATGGCCAGGGCGTGTCGGTCGTCATCGGGACCGGGATGGCGATCGGCGCACGCGGCCCGGGCGGGCCGGCGGGGACGAGCTGGCACCTCGGTTTCTGGGGCGAGGCGTCGGGCGCGGTGGAGCTGGGCGAGCAGGCGATGCTCGCGATCGTCCGGGCCCAGCTCGGCATCGGGCCGGCCACGTCGATGACTGCCTCGGCGTTGAAGCGTCTGGGAGTCGCCTCGGTGGAGGAGCTCCTGCACGCGATCACCGGGCGGGACGGCATGGGCGACCAGGGTCTGGCCAGGCTCGCCCCGGTCCTCCTGGATGCGGGCCATGAGGGTGACGCCGTCGCGGGCGGGATCGTGCGCAGGCATGGGCAGGTGATCGCCGACTATGCGATCGCTGCCGCGAGGCAGGTCGGCTGGGACTCCGGCTACCCGGTCGTCCTCTGTGGCGGCGTCCTCCGTCACCGCTGCACCGACCTCGTCGACGGGATCGCTCGAGGCCTGCCCACGGCGACGATGGTGCGGGCCACGATCGAGCCCGTGTTCGGTGCCCTCCTCCTTGCCTATGACGCGGCGGGCATCGCCGTCGACCGTCAGCGGCTCGGCAAGACGAGCCCTCCTCCCCAGTTCTTCGAGACGGCCTGAGTGAACGTTCCCGGGTTCCTCGTCCGGCGCTTCTACGTCCAGGGCAGTCTCCGGAATGCGCCCGACGGGTTCACGCTCCAGGCCCAGAACACGCTCGGGGACGGCCGCCTCATCGGTCTCGGGCGACTCAGCGTCGACGAGCGGACGATCGACCCGCGGGCCGTCACCGCGGTCCGCGAATCGGACGGCGCGCGGTTCCCGGCTGCCGAGGTCAGCCCTACGAGCCCGATCGCGGTGCGCCAGGGTGACCGGGTGACGCTCCATGTCGCGGGCGAGCCGCTGTCACCGGGTGAGCACCGACTGGAGGTCGAGATCTACGAGCGGGACCTGGGCCTCCTCCGCTTCAGCGTCAGCGACCGCCTGGTGGGCTGAGACCGGTCGACGATGGGCGAGCCGGCGGTCCGAGTCATCGCCCATCCCGGCGCGGGCCGCGGGGCGTTCTCCAGGCGCTGGCCGCCCGTTGCCGCCGCACTCGAGGCGGCGCGCATCCCGTACCGCGTCGAGCTGACGGCCGGGGCGGCCGAGGCCGCTCGCCTAGCCCGGGGAGCACGCGACGAGGGGGCGCGCCTCGTCGTGGCGGTCGGCGGAGACGGGACGCTCCACGAGGTCGTGAACGGGCTGCTCCATGGAGACGACCGGCTGCCCGACGAGCCCGGCGTGGGCCTGGTGCCAGCCGGCCGAGGCAGCGACTACGCCCGCGGACTCCGGCTCCCGACCGACCCGGCCGCTCTTGCGATCGCGTTCCGGGCCTTCCTCGATGGCGACCCAGCGGCCGCGGAGCGGTTGGACGCCGGCGAGGTCACGTACCGGCCAGGCGCGCTCGTCGCGGGGCGGCTCCCCGCGGACGGGATCGGCGGCCGGGACCCGGCCGCCGGCTCCACGGACCCAGACCGATCGGCGCGCCGGCGCTTCATCAACGCGGCGGGCGTCGGGTTCAGCCCGTTCGTGGCCCAGCGCACGGCCCGTTTCCCCGCCCGTCTCGGTGCGTACCTCTACACGGCCGCGGCGATCCTCACGATCGTCGACTGGCGGGACCGCCGCCTCCGCCTCCGCTGGGACGACGGCCAGGAGGAGGAGCGCGCGCTGGAGAGCGTCGAGGTCCTCCTGGCCCCGTACGAGGGCGGCGGGATGCTGGTCGCTCCGGGCGCCGATCCCACCGACGGCTGTTTCGACGTGCTCCTCCTGGGCGCGGTCTCGCGTCCCGAGATGCTGACGTTCGCCTGGCGCGTCCGAACCGGCGCCCACCTGAGCAGTCCCCGAGTCGAGCTCAAGCGCACCGGCCGGCTGGGGATCGAGGCCGTCGACTCGGGTGGCCCGATCTACCTCCAGGCCGACGGCGAGCTCCTGGGCCGCGAGCCCTTCGAGTTCCGAGTCCTGCCCGCGGCGCTGAGGATCGTGGGCGCCGGGGGCGCGACCGCGGGCGGCCCGCTGAGCGGCGAATCCGTCTGGTAGCATCCGGGCATGGCGACCGCCACGTCCCGGCTGGCGCGCGTCCCGCCCTTCGAGCGCGGCATCACCCTTGGGGATTTCCTCGTCCCCATCCGGGTGGGGGAGCGGGCGTCGTCCCGCCAGCGCCATCTCCTGATGATCGTGGCCGGGACACTCCTCATCATCCTGGGCGCCCGGATCAGCTTCTATCTGCCGGACAACCCGCTCGTGCCCGTCACGCTCCAGACGGCGAGCGTCCTCTTCGGAGGCGCGCTGCTCGGATTCCGCCGCGGGCTCCTCGCCGTCGGCCTCTACCTGGCCCTCGGAGCCGTCGGGCTTCCCGTCTTCGCCTGGGACTCGGATAGCGCTTCGTACCGGGCCGGGCTGGACACGATCGTCGGGCTCGAGGGGGGCCGGATCGTGCTGGGCGTGACCGGCGGCTACCTGCTCGGCTTCGTCCTCGCCGCCGGGCTCGTGGGCCGGCTGGCGGAGCTCGGATGGGACCGCAACCTGGCCGGCGCGATAGCCGCCCTGGCGCTCGGGAACGCGCTGATCTACGTCGTCGGGCTGCCCTGGTTGGCAGTTGCGGCGTCCCTCAGCGCGGACGACACGATCCGCTACGGGCTGCTTCCGTTCATTCCGGGCGACGTCCTGAAGATCGCCCTCGCCGCGGGCTTGCTGCCGGTCGGCTGGTGGGCCGTCCGTCACAGGGGGGCCGACCGCTGAGCCGCCCCGGCCCCTAGGCGGTCGGCTGTCCCAGGGCCTGGACGAGGATCCAGTTCGCCGCGTCGAGGAGGTCGCGCGCCTCGTAGTCGGGCCGGTGGACGGCGCTCTCGGGGTCCCCGGCGTGCGGTCCGATCCTGATCGTCTTCAGGCCCGCGGCGCGCCCGGCCTGGACCCCGAGGGCATCGGAGGTGATGTGCCAGGCACCGGTCAGCGGAATCCCGTGCTCGGAGGCTGCGAGCTCGATCAGCCCGGGGTACGGCTTCGCGCAGCGACAGCGCCCCGTCGTGTGGGGGCAGCCGACGAAGAGGATCTTCGGGCCGCCCTGGACCATTGATGCGCGGCTGCCGACCAGGCGGGCGCTCGGCCGCGGCCGGCTGCCCGAGGGTGCAGGCTCGACGAGGGCGACGATCGTGTCGGTCAGCTCGGCCAGCCGACGAAGGCCCTCGTCGACCGCCGGCTGCATCGAGAACGCCGGCCGCTCGCGACCGGGCCGCACCTCGATCAGTGCGCCCTCCAGGTCGATGAAGATTGCGGGAGTTTCGGTCTCAGACATCAAGAGATGCGGCGCGGTGGGGCGTCGTCGAGTGGGATGATGGCCTCCAGGGCATCTCGAACGATTCGCCCTCCGACAGATCCAGCGTTGCAGCGGTATTCCACCACCGCGCCGCCGGCCGGCGTCCTGAGGTAGCGTCTACACCGTGACCGCGATCGAGACGAAGGGCCTGACGAAGCACTACGGCCGGCGGATGGTGGGCCGTGTCCGGGCGCTCGAGGACGTCTCGATCGAGGTGCGCGAGGGCGAGATCTTCGGCTTCCTGGGACCGAATGGGGCGGGCAAGAGCACGATGATCCGCTGCCTGCTTGGCTTCCTCCATCCGACGAGCGGAGGCGGGCAGGTGCTGGACCATGACATCGCGCGGGACAGTCTCGAGATCCGTCGCCGGGTCGGATATCTGCCCGGCGGGATCGCTCTCTACGACTCGATGACCGGCCAGGAGCTGCTGGAGTACCTGGGGCGGCTCTACGGCCGAGAGAGCTCGCGACGGCGCGAGCTGTGCGATCGCCTGGAGATGGGAACGAACGCGCTGCGACGTCCGATCCGCGACTACTCGCGGGGGATGCGTCAGAAGATGGGCATCATCCAGGCGCTTCAACACGATCCCGAGCTGGCGATCCTCGACGAGCCGAGCGAAGGCCTCGATCCACTCATGCAGCAGGCCTTCTACTCGGTCCTGGACGACCTGAAGAAGGAAGGCCGGACGATCTTTTTCTCCTCGCACATCCTTCCCGAGGTAGAGCGCGTCTGCGACCGGGTCGCGATCATCCGCGAGGGCCGGCTCGTGGCGCTGGAGGAGATCCACGCCCTGATCACGCGGCGCCGACGCCACGTCGAGCTTCGCTACGCCGGCCGGCCGCCCCTCCTCGACGGGGTTGCCGGCGTGTCCGACATCCGCCTCACGGACGGCATCCTCACCTGCCTGCTCCAGGGCGACGTTGGGCCGTTCCTCCAGGCGCTGGGACCGGCGACGATCACCGATCTAACGATCAGGCCGGCGAGCCTCGAGGACGCCTTCCTCGAGTACTACGGGCCGGACGGCGTGCATGGTGGGGTCGAGCCGCCCCCTCCCTCGCGCGATTCGGCAACCCCGCCCGGGCTGGCAGGGGCGCCAGCGCTCCAGTCGGCACCCCCGGCCGAGTCGGCATCCCCGGCCGAGTCTGCACCCCCGGCCGAGGTGACCGCGGCCCGATCGGGACCGGACGAGCGGCCGTGAACCACGTGTACTTCCGGCGCATCCTGGCTGCCCAGCGCCTGAGGTTGGCGATCGTCATGCTCGCCCTCGCGGCCTGGGGCTCGCTCATGCCGGTCATCTGGAGCGAGTTCGGCCGCCAGTTCGAGCAGCTCATGGATTCCGGGCTCGTCCCGGATCAGTTCCGGCAGATGACCCAGTTCGGGGGAGGCGACATCACCCGGCTGGCGGGAATGATCGCGATCGGCTTCATCCATCCGATCGCCGTCATCCTGCTGGCGGTCTTCACGGTCGGCTTCACGGTCGCGTCGGTGGCGGGCGAACGTCAGCGCGGGACGCTCGAGGTGCTGCTCGCCCGGCCGATCTCGCGCCGGACGCTCTACGGGACGCTCTTCCTCGCGTCGCTGGTGTTCGTGGGCCTCGCGATCCTTGCCCTGCTGAGCGGGACGCTTGTCGGAGCGGCGCTCTGGAACCTGCTCGACGAGCTCCAGACCCCGAACCTTCCGGCCCTTTGGCTCAACGGCGTGCTCCTCCACCTCGCGTTCGCATCGATCGCCCTCGGCGCCTCGGTCACCTTCGACCGGCTGACCCCGGCTCTTGCTGTGACGCTCGCCGTCCTCCTCATGAGCTACTTCTTCCAGGTCCTGGGCTCGCTCTGGCCGGACGCCGACTTCCTCCAGCCCTATTCGCTCTTCCACTACCTGCAGCCGCAAAAGATCCTCGAGGGAAAGCTCGACCCGTTCCACCTCGTGCTGCTGTCGACGGTTATCGTCGCCGGCGTCATCTATGCGCTGATCGTCTTCCCGCGTCGCGACCTCGCCGCGCCGACCTAGCCCACCCCCGCCCCGGGATATGCGCGGGGTGAATGGAGCTACCAACGGCGAACCCCGACTGGCGTCTCGTCAGCCGCCATATGCGCGGGGTGAATGGAACTACCAACGGCGGACCCCGACTGGCGTCTCGTCAGCCGCTATATGCGCCCCGCGCATGGCAGGGACAGCAAGAGCCGCGCCAGGGGCGCGCCAGCGGACCTCGTTGGCTCTTCCATTCGCCCGACGAACACCCCGGGGAAACAGCGGCGCTTCCTGCGGCTGGATCGTCCCCAGTCGATATCGCCGCGCCTTACGTCGCCAGATGAGATGTTTCGCCGCCGGCCGCTCACGAGATGACCGAGGAGCGTGACTTCCGGCTCCCCTCAACGAATGTCAACCTCTGGTCGACCGGGCATCGTCTGTGGTATGACTTGCGCGGTGTAGGCATCCGGGAGAAGACGAGCGACCGGTCTCAATCGCGGGTCGCGGACGGAGTCGGTAGGAGGCGGAGATGGCGGTGGCGGCGCGGGAGTCATCCATCCCCTGGTATAGCTGGCTGGCGCTGGTGGCGGTCCTGGCCGTCGGGGTGCTGATCGTCCTTTTCACCCAGAAGCCGGTCGTGCCGGATGGGCTTCGCTGGACAGTGACCGGGCTGTGGATCGCCTATACGGTGGGCATCGGCCTGCGGGACTTCGTGCTCGGTTCCGCCCGTGCTCCGAGTCGAGCGGCCGGTGCCAGGGACGACCAACCGTTCGACTGGTGGACGATCTCGCACACCGGCGCCGGTCTCGTGTTCGGCGTCTGGTATGTCCCGCTTCTCTGGGTCGTAATCCTCGTCTTCGCCTGGGAGGCGTTCGAGTACTTCGTCCCCGGCTTCGGTGAGACGGAGATCCTGCTCAATCGGGCCGTGGACATCGGTGTCGCTCTGGCGGGGTGGCTCGTGGTCGTCGTCATCGCGGCGATCGCGACGGGGACCGCGTTTCCCTGGATCTGAGTACCTGACCGGTCAAGGCTCTGTCCCCGGCCGCGGAGCTGGCCAATCGGGCTGCCGGCGCGACGCGATGAGCCCGGGCTGATGGTCAATCTACCGGCTTCGGATTGACTCCACGGCCTGGCCGCGACCGGCACCGTCGTCAACATCGTTGACCCCTCGATCGGGAGCCGGCAGGCCAGGGTGAAGTCGGCTGGGACGCTGACGCTCGAGTCGGGCGCGGGCTCGGTGGCGAGCTCGCTCAACATGACGGGCAGCCGCCTCGGTCTGGTCTCCAGGCCCGGCCCCGGGGACCCGCGGTCGGCGCTGCGGTGCCTGACGTCTAGAATCGGAGCCGCGCGCCTGTAGCTCAGCGGACAGAGCGGGTGGCTTCGGACCACCAGGTCGCGGGTTCGAATCCTGCCGGGCGCGCCAGTTCAGCCTCGGTGCGCCCAGGGTGCTGCCACCTACGACTGGGGCTCGTGCTAGTCAGGGTTCTGACAGCCTGGGCGTCTCACGCTGACGAACGAGGCGGGTAAAACGTGCTTGATGGAGTCCTCCGCGAACCGCTCACGGGGACTTCGGCGGCATAGACGCTGCCGAGTACGAACCTGGCTCGTAGGTGACAGCGGATCCGGTGGCTCCGCGATGGAGTACGAACCTGGCTCGTAAGTGACAGCGGGTCCGGCGGCTCGGCGATGAGGTACGAGGCTGACTCGTACATCGCAGAAATGGCAGTCCCGCACTGGCGAAGGAGGCCCACGAGACGGTGATCGGACAGCCGACCGCCGATCCGCGCCGGGTCGTGATCCTCGGCGGCGGCTTCGCAGGCGTCAGCGCCGCCCAGGAGCTCGCGAAGCGGCTCCGGAGCGAGGGCCGGTTGGTCCGCGCAGGTCGGCCGGTCGGCGAGGGCCGGCTGATCCGGGCGGGTCGGCTGGTCGGGAGGCAGCGACCGGGGGAGGGGACGGACGCGGCGGAGGTCGACGGGTCGGTCGAGATCGTCCTCCTCAACCGAGACAACTACTTCGTCTTCCAGCCCCTGCTCGCGGACATCCTCTCCGGGACGATCGAGACGACGCACGTCGTCGTCCCCCTGAGGCGGATGCTCCGCGACGTCGAGGTGGAGGTCGCGATCGTCGAGGGGATCGACCCCGGGCGCCGCGAGGTCCACGCTCGGCGACGGATGGGCGGCGAGCGGCTGACCCTCGGCTACGACGCCCTGATCGTCGCGCTCGGAAGCGTCACCGACTTCGGATCGGTGCCGGGCATGGCGGAGCACGCCCTCGGGATCCGGACGCTCGGCGACGCCTTCTACCTGCGCAATCGGGCTCTCGACATGCTCGAGGAGGCGACGATCGAGCCCGACCCGGACCGCCGGCGCCGGCTCCTGACCTTCGTCGTCGTGGGCGGCGGCTCGACCGGCGCCGAGGTCGCCGCCGAGTTGCGCGATCTCCTGCGCGTGGCCGGCCGCACGTTCCCCCGACTTGCCCCGGACGAGCCGCGCGTCGTCCTCGTCCATCGCGGGCAGCGGGTCCTCGAAGCGTTCGGCGATCGGCTCGCCCGCTACGCCACGCGGAAGCTCGCCCAGACCGGCGTGGAGCTCGTGCTGAACCGCCGGCTCGTCCGGGTCCACGCCGACCGGGTCGAGCTTGACGACGGCTCCTCGATCGAGGCGGGGACCGTCGTGAGCACAGTGGGCAATGCGCCCCATCCGGTCGTCG
The DNA here is from genome assembly GCA_036002405.1 of Candidatus Limnocylindrales bacterium. Taxonomy (GTDB): domain Bacteria; phylum Chloroflexota; class Limnocylindria; order Limnocylindrales; family CSP1-4; genus DASYTK01. The sequence continues at coordinate 45,405 of DASYTK010000040.1, read as the reverse complement.
CCGCCTTGCCCGGCCCGAAGGACGAGCGAGGCTGGATCATGCCCGACGCAACGTTCGCGGTGCCCGGGCTGGAGCAGATCTGGGTCCTCGGGGACAGCGCATCGATAGTCGAGCCGGGCACGGGACGACCGATGCCCGCCACGGCCCAGCACGCGATCCGCGAAGGACCGGTCGCCGCGCGCAACGTCCTGGCTGTGCTCGATGGGCGGGCGCCCACTCCCTTCTCGTATCGTACCCAGGGGATGCTCGTGTCGCTGGGGCGCTTCAAGGGGGTCGGCGAGATCCGGGGAGTGCGGGTCTCCGGCTTCCTGGCCTGGTTCCTCTGGCGGAGCTACTACCTGCTCCGGCTGCCCACGTTCGAGCGGCGGATCAGGGTGGCGATCGACTGGACGCTCGATCTGATCCTTGCCCGGGACGTCGTCGAGATCAACGTTCGGCGCACCCGGACGCGACCAGGAGAGCCGGTGGGGGAGGAGCGGGGCGAGTTCGTCTCGGTCGGCGCGCGCCGCGACGCGGAGGACGAACTCGTCGTCTAGGCCGGTCCCGGGCGGCCAGGCTCGCGCTGCTAGACTCGGCCGGAGTGTCCGGCGCCACCGCTGATCACGACCTGCCGTCGGCCGGCCGCCTCGACCGGTCGACGGCGATCCGCCTCGTCGAGGAAGGCGATGCACTCGCGGCGCAGGGCGAGTACGCCGAGGCCGCCCGACGCTACAGCCGGGTGATCGGTCATGGTGACGCCGACATCCACGTCGCCGCCCTCCTCGGGCTGGCGGAGGCTCGCTATCGACTGGACGACGAGCCGGGCGCTCTCCAGGCCTGGATCGCAGCCGCGCAGGCGCCCGAGACGCCCCTGAGCTGGCTGGCCTGGAAGCAACTCGCCGGCGCTCGTGTCCGGGAGGGGAACCTCGTCGGCGCGATGCGGGCCTATCGCGAGGCGGAACGGCGGGCACCGCTCTCCGAGCGCGCTGAGATCGCCGCGCGGCTGGGGTGGCTGGCGAAGGAGAGCGGCGACCGGCGCGCGGCGAGCGGGTACTTCGCCCGCGCCCGTGCCGGCGGCCTCGCGGCGCCACTCGTCACGTGGTCGATCATCGCGCTCACCGTGGGCATCGGGCTGACCGAGATCCTGTCACCCGACGGCTCGCTGTTCCTGTCGCTCTTCGCGCTCGACAAGGCGGCCGTCGCCCAGGGGGAGCTCTACCGCCTGGTGAGCGTCGTCCTCGTTCACAGTCCCAGCTTCGTCCTTCACCTCGCCGGCAACATGTATGCGCTCTACCTCGTCGGGCCATGGGTCGAAGGCCTGTACGGGAGGGCGGCGTACCTGGCGATCTACGTGCTTGCGGCGGCGGCGGGCTCGACCGCGAGCTACGTCTTCACCCCGAACGACTCGGTCGGCGCGAGCGGGGCGATCTTTGGCCTGTTCGGTTGCCTCTTCGTGGCTCTGCGCGTCCATCGGCCGCAGGCGCTGCGCAACGTGCGTGGCCTGGCCAGCCAGATCGGGATCCTCATCGTCTTCAACCTCGCGCTCGGCTTCGGGCTGGGAAGGTTCATCGACAACGCCGCGCACATCGGCGGTCTGGTGGCCGGCGCCTGGCTCGGTCTCGCGATCCGGCCGCGGGGCATGCCCACGAGCTCGCGCCTCTGGCAGAACACCCGGCCCGGTGGCGCGCGGTCAGCGCCCGGCGGCGGTCCCGAGTCGCGCTTCGCTCCGACGACCGAGCTCCTCGTCAGCCTGATCGCGATCCTCCTCCTCGTCGCCGTCATCGGCCTCGGCGTCGCCTACGGAACGGCCACGTTCGAGGGCCGCGCGGCCGGCTGAGGCTCCGGCGTGGATCGCTCGCTGTGGGCCGTCATCGTCGGGACCTTCACGCTCCGCTTCTCGACCGGCCTGACGGGGGTGTTGCTGGCCATCTACCTGGGCGACCTGCCCGGCCATGGCGGGCCCGAGGTAGGCGCGATCGTCGTGGCCCTCTTCCACGCCACCTTCTACGTGGCTGAACTCGTCCTTTCGCCGTTCTTCGGCATCCTGTCCGACCGCTGGGGCCACCACCGGGTGATGCAGCTCGGCCCGATCTTCGGCGGGGTCGCCGTCGTCCTCACCTACCTCACGACCAACCTCGCCGTGCTGGGTGGGACGCGCTGGCTCGAGGGAGCGTCGACGGCGGCCAGCGTCCCGTCGATCCTCGGTTATCTCGCCCTGGCGACCGCGTACGACGAGGCGCTGCGCGGGCGTGCCTCGGCGCGGTTCGAGGCGGCCACCCTGGCCGGCCTCGGGATGGGCTTCGTCGTGGGACCGCTGCTCTACCAGGCGATCGGCCCGCTGGCGTTCCTGCTGAACGCGGGCATCTACGCGGTGTCGCTGGCCATCTACCGCTTCGGCGTGGCGGATCCCAGCCCGACCGAGCTGGCGGCGACACCGAGCGCCCGCCACTACGGCCTGGGCCGGTATCTCGAGCTGGTGACGAGCTCACATGTCTGGCTGCTGGCACCGACATGGATCGCGATCAACGCGGCGATCGGGCTCTGGTTCAGCCAATCGGTCTTCCAGTTCGCCCGGGCCGACCCGCGCTTCCCCGAACAGCTCCTCCACCAGGGCTTCAGCCTGACGCTCATCAGTGTGGGCGCCGCGGTCATCGGCGTCGTCTTCATGGCGGGCCTGGTCTACTGGGGCGACCGGTTCAGGACGCTGCGACGGACGACGATCATCTTCTACGGGATCCTCGGCGGTGCAGCGCTGGGTGCCGCCGCGCTCGTGGTGAACCACTCCACTGGCGCGCCGGTCGTCGTCCCGCTTGCGGCCGGGCTGGCGGCCGCGTTCGGGTTGTTCGTCCTTGCGGGAGCCACCCCTGCCGCGGTGGGCCTCCTGGCCGACATCTCGGAGAGCTATCCCACGGACCGCGGGGCGATCATGGGCCTCTACAGCGTCTTCCTGGCCCTGGGCCAGATCGGCGGGAGCTTCCTCGGCGGTGTCGCCGCCGAGTGGCGCGGGATCGACGGGCTGTTGATCGGGACGTTGGTCCTGTTGGGGGGCGCGCTCGTGCCGCTCCGCCGGCTGCGCTCCGTTGAGCACGAGGTGCTCGCCGCGCCCGATCACGCCTGGATGCGGGCGGAGGAGCCGCTCGATTGACCCGCGTCCTCCCCCTGTACCTGGCGACCATCCTCGTCCTCGCCTGCGGGATCGACTCGATGGTCCGGGTGGAGGTCGTGGACGACGCCGGCCGGCCGATCGCCCACGCCGCTGTCGTCATCGACCGGGTCGATGGGGCGCCCAAGGGTCCACCTCCGGCCTTGACCGACGCGTCCGGCCAGGATGAACGTGAGCTCGTCCCCGGGAGCTACCGCGTGCGGGTCAGCGCCCGGGGCTTCGAGCCAGCGGAGCAGCAGTTCTTCGTGATCGGCGGTGTCCCGGTCCTGGTTCGGGTCACGCTCCGGCGAGCAGCGTTGTAGACGAAGGTCGGGCTGGGGGAGAGCTCTCGTCAAGTTGTGTGGAAATTCTTTCCGCTTCCTCTGGTGGTGTGAACTCCTTCAAGCGGTTGCGCTCGGCGTCTCGGTGGCGCCCCGTCGCACTGTCGCCGCCGTCACGAACGCGGTGATGAGCGACCAGTATCGATCGGGGCGGTCCAACCACGGGAAGTGACCGGCCCGTTCGATCACCTCGAACCGCCCGACCTGAGGCGGCAGCGCATCGACGATCTCTCGCGAGGCGGCCACCGGGGTGACAGGATCGAGCTCGCCCACGCAGATCAGCGTCGGGCAGGTGATGCGGGCCAGCTGGTCAACCACGTCCAGCCGGCGAAGCAGCTCCATGCCCGGCGGGCCGACGTCGGGGTTGCGGACCCTGCGTGCCAGCTCCGCAGTGCTTGGAACATGTGGCCCGAAGACGGCGAAGACCCGCGCCCACTCCTCGACGGTGATTGGATCGCCGCCGAAGTCGCGCTTGGCGAGTTCGGCCACCTCCTCGCCGCCGCGGCGACGGAAGCCGTCGACCAGGCGCTCGAGGTCGAATCGGGCCATCGTGGACTGCAGGATCAAGCCTCCGGCGTGGCCGGGGTGGCGCGCGCCATAGAGCAGAACGATCCAGCCGCCCATGGAGTGGCCGAGGACGGTTGGCCGGACGATGCCGACGGCGTCGCAGAAGGCGCGCAGGTCATCGGCGCACACCTCGAAGCTCCAGTCAGCCGGGTCGTGCGGGCGGACCGGCCGTGGTCGCGGAGGTCGAGATAGACCACCTGCGCCTCGCCGGTCAGGCGTGCGAAGTGAGGCTTGAAGTAGGAGTGGTCGTAGCCACCGGGTCCGCCGTGCACGAGGACGAGCGTCGGCCGTTCGCGCATGTGGTCGCCGTCGGGCACGAGCGCCGGCCCGTCGACGTCGAACCACAACCGTGTCCCGTTCACCTCGATCTGCATTCGCTGCTCCTTCCGCCGCTGGCCTCCGACCGCGCTCAGGCGGCTGACGTCTCCTTCACCTCTGGGACGTAGACCCCATCGACGAACCGGGCACCACCGAGCAGCAGGGTCATGATCGTGAGCCCGCCGTTGAGTGGGCGCCAGGAGTGCTCCAGGCGCTGGGCGATCTTGAATACGAGGTAGAGGGCATTCTCGCGGCGCCGCATGCGCTTGGCGACGTCGGTGCGCAGCCGCACGCCGGCAAACAGCGACTCAACGGGGTTACTCGTGCGCAGGTGGATCCAGTGCTCGGCCGGGAAGTCGTAGAAGGTGGCAAAGTCGTCCCAGTCGCGGCGCACCGTGTCGGCCGCGGCCAGCTGACCGTGGGCCTCCAGCCAGCGCAGCAGCCCGTCGCGTCGCAGCTCGCACTCGGCCCGGCTCTCGGCGCTCCACACGTCACGCAGCCGACGGCGGATGTCGGGCCACAGCCGTTTTGGGACCTTGTCCAAGATGTTCAGCACGCGATGGTTCCAGCAGCGCTGGTGACGGGTGCCCGGGTACACCTCGTCGAGCGCGGCCCACAGCCCGAGCGCGCCGTCGCCACAGGCCAGCAGCGGCGCCTCGAGGCCGCGTGCCTTCAGGCCGCGCAGTACACCAGCCCACGACTGGGTGCTCTCGCGGTAGCCGAGCTCCATGGCCAGCAGCTCCTTGCGGCCGTCCTCGCGGGCGCCGACGACGACCAGCAGGCACGAGTTCTCGGGCTCGAGCCCGGCGCCGAGGTAGATCCCGTCCGCCCAGATATACGCGTACCCGGCCTTCAGTGGTCGCACCCGCCAGGCGGCGTACTCCGATGACCACTCCTCCTTGAGCCTGAGGATGGTCGAACTCGACAGGGTGGCGTACTCGCCCAGCAACTCGCGGAAAGCGGGCTCGAAGTCTCCGCTCGACAGACCCTCCAGGTACAGCCGCGCGAACAGGCGCTGCGTCTCGGCCGACAGCATCCGTCGCCGCGGCAGGATGGCGCTGTGGAACGGTGGCGTCTCGTCTGGCAGGTCGCGGATGCGCGGCGCGCGGACCTCGACCGGCCAGGTGCCGATGGCCACCGGTCGCGGGCGGCCGTAGCCGTTGCGGTACCCATGCTCGGCCAGCATGCGACGCTCGTAGCGGGGACGGCCCAGGAACTCGTCGACCTCGACCGCCAGAGCCCGCTCCAGCATGCGTCTGGCGCCCTCGCGGGCCAGCTCCTCGATGGTGGTGTTGACGATCGCAGCCGGCGGCTCGCTCGGTTCGGGCTCGGCGTCGGTGTCCAGGGCAGGCGGCTGAACCGAGGCGATGGCCAGCGCATCGGCCGTGCCGTCGGAAGGCGGCTCGGGCTGGGCGACCGGGGTCAGGGCATGGTAGGTTTCCATCGGCGGCGTGCTCCTTCTGTTGGCTTCAACGACCTCGGAAGGGTACGCCGTTCTCCTTTGCCCTCGCGGGCCCAGAGCCGGCTATTTACACACGTCCTGACGATAGCTGGGGAGACCCGCCCCCCAGGTGAGGCGATGGTGTACACATACATCGTCCCGACGGGGCAGGAGGCAGAAGCTCGATGGCGACGACGATCGAGGAAGCGCCCGAGCGGCAGGGCGCAGACGCCGCGCCCAGCCACGGCAACTTCATCGGCGGCGAATGGATGCCCTCGGTCACCGGGCGGCGGTTCGCCTCGGTCAACCCGGCCGACACTCGCGAGGTGATCGGCCAGTTCGCGCTGTCGAGCGCGGCCGACGTCGCCGCCGCGATCCGGGCCGCGGGGATGGCCTTCCCGGGTTGGCGTGCGACCCCGGCCCCGAAGCGGGGCGAGATCATGTACCGCTTCGCCGCTCTCCTCGCCGAGCACAAGGAGCGAGTGGCCCGCGAGATGACCCGCGAGATGGGCAAGATCCTTCCCGAGGGCCGCGGTGACGTCCAGGAGGGGATCGACATCGCGTACCTCATGGCCGGGGAGGGGAGGCGGCTCTTCGGGGACACCGTCCCCTCCGAGCTGCCGAACAAGTGGGCGATGAGCATCCGCGAGCCGATCGGCGTGGCCGGGCTGATCACGCCCTGGAACTTCCCCGTCGCGATCCCCTGCTGGAAGCTTATGCCGGCGCTCATCAGCGGGAACACCGTCGTCCTCAAGCCCGCTTCCGACACGCCGCACTGCGCGGTCCTCCTCGTCGAGCTCCTCGCGGAGTCCGGGTTCCCGCCCGGTGTCGTCAACCTCGTGACCGGGTCGGGCGATGAGGTCGGCATGGCCCTCGTCGACAGTCCCGACGTGGCGGTCATCAGCTTCACCGGTCACACCGAGACCGGGACCCGGATCGCGGAGCTCGCCGCGCGCCGGCTGAAGCGGGTCTCACTCGAGCTGGGCGGGAAGAACGGGATCGTCGTCATGGACGACGCCGACCTCGACCTGGCCGCCGAGGGCATCCTCTGGTCGGCCTTTGGCACGACCGGCCAGCGCTGCACCGCCTGCAGCCGGCTGATCGTCCACGAGCGGATCGCGGACGACCTGGTCGGCCGACTCGAGTCGGGTGCGCAGGCGCTCCGCCTGGGGGCGGGACTGGACCCGTCGACGGACGTCGGGCCCCTGATCAACGCGGGGGCAGTGGAGAAGGTCGAGCGCCATCTCGCGATCGCCGGGGAGGAGAACCGGATCGCCTGCGGCGGACGCCGGGCGACCGATCGTGCCGGGCTCGAGCATGGCCACTTCTTCGAGCCGACGATCGTGGACGACGTCCAGCCGATGGATCGCATGGCCCAGGAAGAGATCTTCGGGCCGGTCCTGTCGGTCATTCGGGTGCCCGGCTACGAGGAGGCCGCGATGGCGCTGAACCAGACTCGCTACGGCCTCTCGTCGAGCATCTACACGACGAACACGAACACGGCCTTCCGGGCGATGCGCGACTTCGAGACCGGGATCGTCTACGTGAACGCGGGGACGATCGGAGCCGAGACGCACCTTCCGTTCGGGGGCATGAAGCGCACCGGCAACGGCCATCGCGAGGCGGGCCATGCCGCACTCGACACGTACACCGAGTGGAAGGCGATCTACGTCGACTACTCGGGCCGCCTCCAGCGGGCCCAGATCGACAACCAGCCCGAGTGATTCGGCTGCGGCTCGGCCAGCCTGCGATGAAACGCCCCTCGACTCGCTCCCCCGCGTCGTCGATTTCGGCGCCATCCGATCTCTTGCGCTCCAGGGGTGGGCGTATGAGACCAAAGGCAGAGCCCGCGCCTGGCAGCGCAAGAACGACAGGGCCCGCGCATCCGCTCCTGCGTTTCCTCACGTATGGGCTCGTCGGTTGTGCGGTCGAGTCGGCCTTCAGCACGGCGCTCACGGCCCGGCGCGATGGCCGTTTCCATCTCCACGGCCCGTCGACGGCCTGGATGCTGCCCCTCTATGGCCTCGCGATGCCGGCCTTCGAGGTCGCCCATGACCGGCTGCGGGACAGACCGACCATCCTCCGGGGCGCGACGTACGCGACCGGGATCTTCGCCGTCGAAGCGGCGAGTGGCTGGCTCCTTCGTCGCTCCACCGGCCGCTGTCCCTGGGATTACAGCGACAGGTCGCCGCTTGCCGTTGCCGGTCTGATCCGGCTGGACTACGCGCCGCTCTGGGCGACGCTGGGCCTCGCCGCGGAGGTCCTCCACGATCGACTGACGGGACGATGATCGACCGACCGCTCGCCGACGGCGGGTCCTCCGGCCCGGATCCGATCGCCACTCTCAAGGCATCGGCGGAGCGGATGGGGGTCGAGCTCGACGATGCCGAGGCGCGGCGCTGGCTGGAGGCGATGTCGGCAGAGGTCTCAGGCGAGGGCGAGGTCGTGCTCGACGTCGAGTCCGGCACCTACGGGCACAAGGTCACGATGCTCGACTTCCAGGCCGGCGACGTCGCCCGTTTCCGGACGATCGGGCGGATCGTCGGGCTGGCCGACCGGCCCGGGATCGTCGAGACCGCCCTGGCCCTTTCGGGCTCGGCCGCGCAGAGCCGGATCCAGGCCTTCCCGGGCGACTGCGATTTCTTCGAGCGGGTGAACGTCAGGGCACCGACACGCGACGAGGCGTGCGCGATTCTCGCCGACGTCGTTCGGGAGAAGTCGATCTCCACGCTGTCGGGACCGACCTACCGCCTCTGGGAGGTGAAGTTCGGCGACTATCCCTTCGACTGCCTGCGCAACGGCGAACCGCAGAAGGCCGGCCGACCGATCAGCTGGAGTGCGCAGGAGGTGACCGAGGGCCGGATCGCGGTCGAGCGTACGGACGGGACGGCCGAGTCGATCACCTGGCAGGACGCCGCCCGGACCCCAGGATGGTGCAAGCTGGACTGGGTCGTATCCGATCCGGCGCGGGGGCAGTTGGCGAATGCCTCGAACGTCCTCGACGTCACATGGGAGGCGCCGGACGGGACGATCAGCTCGCTCGATACCTTCATCGATCCCTACTTCCAGGAGGTCTACCTCGAGGCGGAGTCGATCCCGGTCTTCACGAAGATCGTGCGCGAGCTGGAAGGGGACGCGGTCGACCGGTATGTCGCCGAGCTCGAGCACGAGATCCGCAAGTACGTCACCGAGACGCGCAACTTCGGCAAGGCCGCGCGGCGGATGTACAACGTCTTCCGGCTCACCGGGCGCTACCAGGAGGCGGCCTACGTCCGCGAGCTGTTCGACGAGCCGGCCACGGTCCTCTACCAGGTCGCGGCGCTCATCCGGACGATCGACGAGGCGGCCGCACCGGGCTCTGCCTTCGCCCTCGAGACGCTCGTCGCGCAGACCGATCGGCTGATCATGTCGGCGATCTCGGCGCTCGAGGGCCGCGCCGAGACGCAGATCGTGGAGCATCTCCTGCGCGTCCGGGACAGCCTCTCGGCAGCCGCCGAGCGAACGGCGAGGGCCGAGGACGTCGAAGGCATCCGCAGCGCCGCCCTGGACGCGGTCAACGACTACTTCGAGCGGCGGCTCCTCGGCGTGCCGGCCATCGCCAGCTACCTGGATCGGATCGCCGCCGAGTGATCCACCCGGCGACGCACGGTTGTCGCCTGCGATGAACGCGATCCTCCATCTCGTGCGCGCCCGACTGGCGCGTCGCCGCGGCCACGCCCTCCTCGTGACGGCCGCCGTCACGGCCGCCGTGGCGCTCGTGGGCACGATCCTCGGGATCGGGTCCGTCAGCGGCGACCTGGCCCTGGCGCGAACGCTCGCCGGCCTGCCCGAGGGCGAGCGGGCAGTGCGCGTCTCGACGTTCGTGCCCAGCGGGCGCGATCTCGGGCGGCTCGATCGGGAGGCGCGCGACGCGCTCGCGCTGCTCGGCGAGTTCGGTGAGCCACCCGTTCGGGGCCTCCTCTCGCGTCCACTCCGGGACAGGGCGGCCCGCTTCGAGCTTCGGCTTGTCGCGCTCGACGAGCCCGGGCGCTGGACGCGCCTGTCGGAAGGCCGGCAGCCACAGGCCTGCGACGGAGCTCGCTGCGAGGCGATCCTCCTGAGCGAGGCCCCTGTCCCCGACGCGATCCGGGCAGGCGTGCGCTTTGGCGAGCTGGAGCTCCGGATCGTGGGCCGGGGCACGCTCACGAGCGCCCTGCCCCTTGGTGCGCTCCACCAGTCCGGCCCGGAGCAGGGACCGCCGAGCCCGCTCGGGTTCGCCGAGGATCCGGCGGCCGCGATCCTTCTCGTCAGGGGCGTCGATGCGGCCGCGACGGGGAAGGGTGCGGGCGAGATCGGCCGCACCCAGTTCTGGACCGCTCCCCTGGATCCCGCAGTGATCCACCCCTGGAGCGTCACGGAGCTGCGCCGCCGCGTGAGCCTCGTCGATCAGCGGCTGGCCGCGACGGAAGACGAGCTGACGTCGTCTGCGCCGCTCGCTCCGATCGAGGTCGAGCTGGCGCGCGATCGCGCGGCCGCCGCGCGCCTCCTGCTGCTCTCGTCGCTCGCCGCGGCGGTCCTCCTCGCCTTCGCCGCCTTCGCCGCGCTCGTTGGGCGTGCCGACGTCCTCGCCGAGCGCTCGCGCCTCGTCGCATTCGGGGCGCGTCGAGGCCAGATCGGTTCGTTCCTGGCCGTCGAGGCGATCGCGCCTGCGATCTGTGGCGGTGCGCTGGGCGTGATCCTCGCCGCGTTCGGGGTGGCCGCGCTCGCCGCGGTGGAGGGAGTGCCCGTCGTCGCATCGGTGATGGACTCCGTCCTTTCCGTGACTGGGATCGCCGGCCTCGCGCTGGTGATCGTTGCCGCCGCCTTTGCGATCCTCCTGCCGACGCTTCCGCTGGCCGGACGGCGGATCTACGGCATCCTCCCGGTCGTGGCGGCGACCGCGCTCGGCCTGATCGGCTGGCAGCTCGTCGCCGAGGGAGCGCTCGATCCGGCACGGCTCGCCGGGACGATCGCCAGCCCTGTCGTCGTCATCCTGCCGCCGCTCGTCGCCTTCCTCGTCGCGCTTTGCCTGCTCGCCCTCCTGCCGTTCTGTTTCCGCTGGCTCGCCAGGCGCACCGCTCGTGCCCCGCTCTCGCTTCGGTTCTCGATTCTCGCGGTGGCTCGCGATCCCGAGCGCCCGGCGGCGACGCTGACGCTCCTCTGTTTCAGTCTTGGCATGATCGTCTTCGCGGCCGGGTACGGGGCGAGCCTCCGGCAGGGCATCGCCGACCAGGCCGCCTACCAGGCCGGCATGGACCTGCGTGTTCGGGAGCTGCCCACCGGGCTTACCTTCTCGTCCTCGGTGGTGCCGCTCGACCGGTACGCAGCGCTCCCCGCCGACGTGGAACGGACCCCGGTGCTCCGCCACCGCGGCGACACCGTGACGGGTGCCCCGGTCGAGCTGGTCGGGCTGCCGGCCGAGTCGGTCGCCCGGCTGCGGGGCTGGCGATCGGACTTCTCGACGCTATCCGTGGACGAGCTCGGCCGACGGATCGCCGCCCCCGGCGACTGGACCCTCCGCGGTCAGCCCGTCCCCGCGAACGCGGGCCAGCTTGCCCTGGACATCTCGGTCGAGGGTGACCCGATCCTCCTCACGGCCGTCGTCGCGACGCCTCGCGGCGACTTCGTGACGCTGAGCTACGGTCGGGTCGCGCCCGGCCGGCGCGTCGTCCGCCAGCCGCTGCCGGAGGAAGCCGCCGGGGGGACGGTCATCGCCGTCCGCCTGAACAAGGACACCGAGTCGACGGGCTTTCACGGTGGCGCGGTGCGGTCCACGAACCGCGCCGTCGTCGACCTGCCCGGGCTGCCGGAGGTTGTCGGCGACGAGCCGCTGCGCCTGGAATTCACGAATGCCCAGCCCTCGCTCACCTTCCGGGCCCCGCAGCCCACCGACGGGATCACGATCCCCGCGATCGTCAGCCCCGACCTGGCTGCGACCGCCGACTCCGCCGGCCGGCTGACGGTCCGGCTCGGGGACGACGGTGCGCTCGACCTGCGGATCTCGGGCATCGCTCGCTACTTCCCCACCCTCGAGGCCTCGGCGCCCCGCTTCGCGATCGCCGACCTCGAGCCGCTCGCGACGGCGATCAACGCGGACCAGCCCGGCAGCGCCTTCCCCGACGAGCTCTGGATCCGGGCCCCCGACGAGCGTCGCGCGGCCGAGGTCGCCTCGGCGATCGAGCGCGGACCGTTCCGGCGCCCGGAGGTCATCTCCCGCGCCGCGCTCGAGAGCCAGCGCGCGAGCGACCCGCTGGCGGCCGCCGTCATCTGGGCTCTCGTGCTCGCGGCTCTGACGGGGATTGCCCTGGCGGTGGTCGGGCTCCTCGTCGGCGCGGCCGCCGACGTCCGCGACGAGCGGGGCGAGCTGGCCGATCTCGAGGCACAGGGCATGGCCCCCGCTGCGCTGCGCCGCCAGGCGATCGCCCGGACCGGCTGGCTGACCGGCGGGGGCATCGTTGCCGGTCTCGGCGCCGGCGTGGCCTTGACGATCGTCCTCACCTCCGCCCTTGCCCTGTCGGCCGGCGCCGCGCTTCCCATCCCGCCGCTCGTGCCGGTCCTGCCGTGGCTGCCGGTGGCCGCGGTCGTGATCGCGCTCGTCGTCACGGTCGGGGGGCTCGTGGCGCTCCTGGCGCGGCGAGCCTTCGCCGCGGAGCGACTGGGCCGTCGAGAGATCCGTGGCTGAGACCTCCTTGCCCCGGCGACCCGCGGGAGCGATCGAGGCGCGGGGGGTGATCCACGTCCATCCGGCCGCGGAAGGCGGGGTGGCGGCGCTGCGGGGACTCGATCTGACCGTCGAGCCGGCAGAGCTCGTGACCGTCGTCGGGCCGAGCGGGTCGGGCAAGTCGACCCTCCTTCGGCTGCTGGCCGGTCTCGAGCGTCCCACCGCGGGCTCGATCCTTTCGGCCGGCGTGGCCCTCGAGCGGGCCTCGGAGGCCGAGCTGAGGCAGTACCGGACGGGGCTCGTCGGGACGGTGGAGCAGCACTACTGGCGCTCGCTCTCGCCGTACCTCCCGGTCGGCCGCACGGTCGAGTTGCCGCTCCGCTTGCGGGGCGTTGCCCGCCCCGAGCGGGAGCGGCGCGTCGCCGCCATCCTCGAGCGGGTCGGCCTGGCCGGTCGCGCCGACGCGCTGCCCTCCGAGCTGTCGGGCGGGGAGCAGCAGCGGATCGCGGTCGCGACCGCGCTCGTCATCGAGCCCCGGATCCTCCTCGCGGACGAGCCGACCGGCGAGCTCGACGACGCCACCGCCGCGAGCCTCGTTCGTCTCATGCGCGAGCTCCTGCGCGAGGTGGGCGCAACGGGCATCGTCGTCACTCACGACGAGCAGCTCGAGTCGGCCGCCGACCGGATCGTCTACCTGCGCGACGGCCGGGCGATCGCCGAACGGCGCGCAGGACGCCTCCGAACCGCCGTGGACGCGAGCGGCTGGCGCGCTCCGGCGCCTGTCCGGGCCCAGGCCGTCGGCCCTCCGGCGACGACGGCTGTCGATGCAGGCAGCGCGGTCAGGCTGGAGCGCGTCTCCCGGAGCTACGGCACGGGAGGCATCGCGGCCGTCGCGCTCGACGGGATCAGCGCGGCTTTCGGCAGCGGCGGATTCCACGTCGTGACCGGGCCGTCGGGGAGCGGCAAGTCGACGCTCCTGCGGCTGGTCACCGGACTCGACGTCCCCGATGCCGGCCGGGTCGTCACGCTGGGCGTCGACCTGGGCGAGCTCGATCGCGATGCCCTCGCGATCCTCCGCGCCCGCCGGATCGGGATCGTCGACCAGGCACCCCGGCTGATCTCCTTCCTGAGCGCGATCGAGAACGTCGTCCTCGGCCTCGACCTCCGAGGACTCGGCGGGCCGGATGCCGACGAGCGCGCCTCGGCCGCCCTCGAGCGCCTCGGCGTCCTCGCCCTCAGCGACCGCCGCCCGGACGTGCTTTCAGCGGGTGAGCGGACGCGGGTCGCGATCGCCCGCGCGATCTCCGGCGAGCCCGAGCTTCTCGTCCTCGACGAGCCGACCTCGACTCTCGACCGGCGCAATGCCCGGGCGATCGCCCGGCTCCTCGCCGGCCTCGCCTCGCCCTCGACGACGGTCATCGCCGCGACCCATGATCGAGACCTGATCGCCGTCGCTTCGGAGAGGCTGGACCTCCGGGCCGGGGCCTCTGCTAGACTGGAACACCGACCGATGCCGGGCGCCCCGACGGCGCAGCCCGCGGGTCGAGCGGACGGCGGGCCCGTAGTTCAGCGGTAGAACAGCAGACTCTTAATCTGCGTGTCGCAGGTTCGAATCCTGCCGGGCTCACCAGGCCGTCGTTGCCGGGCCGGCGTCTAGCGTGGGCGCGAGCTAGGGCCCGAATCGGCGCAGTCGCCGGAGAGATCCATCTGGCCTTGCGCTCCCGGAGTCACCAGCTGCGTCCGTACTGCCCCGCAGCGGATGCAAACGGCGACCGGAACCGTCGTCTGGGCCGCTGGCGGAGGGCCGCTGATGACAGTGGCCGACACCCGCCACTCGTGACGCATCGCCATCGCTCGCTCCTTCGCTGTGAGCCCACCACGGGAGGGGCCGAGAGTTACAGCCTCAGCGGCCGCGGGGGAGCGACGATGGCAGCGGGATCGTCGCGCCACACCTCGGGCTGGACGTCGATGTAGAGCTCGATCTCGTTGCCGTCGGGGTCGGTGACGTAGACGCTGTGCGTGACCGTGTGGTCGGCCGTGCCGACGATGCTCACCCCTTCGCGCTCGAGCGTCTCGAGCGCGTCACGCAGCTCGTCGTCCGTCTCGCCGATCTTCAGCCCGAAGTGATAGAGGCCGAGACGCCTGCCGGGCGGGGGTGGGGCGGCATCGCGGCCCACCTCGAGCAAGAGCAGCTCGTGGTGGGTACGCCCGGACGAGAACATCGCGCCGATCCCACCGAGCTCGGTCACCTCCCGCCACCCGAGCACGTCCCGGTAGAAGTGGCGCGACCGAGCGAGATCCCGCACGTACAGGACGACGTGTCCGAGCTCCCTGACTTCCACGCGTCGGTCTCTCCTAGCTCGCCGGGGCGGCGGGCCTGGGGACCACCGCCCGGATCACCAGCAGACCGACGTCTCCGGCGAGCATGAGGACGAGCCAGGCCGGCATCAGCCATTCGGGATAGGCGAGGCCGAGCAGGCCGTCGAGCGACCATCCGCCGTTGCCGATCAGGGCGACGGCGAGCGGGCCCGCCGTCAGCGGAATGGGGAACTCGACCCCGGCCTTGTTCTGCCCGACCCAGAAGCCCTGCGGCCAGTGGGCGACGATCGTCACGATCAGCATGTCGCCGAACACGAGGCCCGGGCCGATCGGGCCGCCCAGCCCGAGGATCATGAGCAGGCTTCCGCCGACCTCGGCGAGGATCGTGACGAAGGCCCAGAACATCGGCGGCCAGAAGCCGAGGCTGCCGAAGAAGCCGGCCACGCCCCGCACCGAGGCCATGCCCCGCGTTCCCGTCGAGATCGGCCAGCCGATCTTCATCAGTCCATGGGCGAGAACGATGCCGCCGACTGCCGCGCGAAGGACGAGAAGCCCCAGGTCGATGTTCATCTGCCGATGCCTCAGTCGTGTTCCGTGCGGCCAGTGTGCATCGTTGTGGCCGGGCTAGCCAATGACGAACCAGGCCACGGGTGTATTCGCCGTCGCGTTACCGCTCAGGTAGATCGTGAAGCGGTCGTTCACCGAGTCCCGGCGCACGAAGCGGAAGAGGATCCCGGCACCCGGGTTGCCCTGGAGGACCGCGAGCACCTTCGACCCGGACGAGATGTCGAAGCCCGGGGTCACGGTGACGCTGTTCGTGCCGGCCGCGATCGTGGCCAGCCCGGCCGTGCTGAAGCGGACGTGGCCGCGCGTCGTCCGGAGGGCCGTTCCGTTCGTGGCAGCGACCGCGTAGAGCGCGGTACCCGTGGTCGCGGAGCCCATCACCCCCCGACCGACGGTCGAGCGCCCGTAGACGCCGCGGGCCGTGGAGTCGATCTCGGACACGCCCTCGACACCGGTCTTGCCGGTCGGGAAGGGCTGCGCTCCACTGACGCCGCTGTAGCCCAGGACGCCGGAGCTGAAGCCGAGCGAGCGGGCCCGGACGGCGGGCTCGGTGGCGGCGCCCGAATCGGCGTTCACTGCCCGACCCGAATTGCTGTGCGCCTCGACGGCCGTCCCGAGATCGCTGAACCCGGATACCCCCACGCCGCCCTCGCCGCGAAGACCGACGCCCGTGTCCGAGCCCATTCCCGCGAAGGCCCACTCGGACGCGTCGGTGTTCTGGACGGTCGTCACCTCGGTTGCGGTGTTCGTCTGGCCGAGGAGGACGGCGTCGCCGTTCGCGGCGCGCACCTGGGTGGCGCTGGCGAAGGCGTGAGCGATCGCCCCGAGCAATCCAGCCGCACCCGCGGCGAGCATCGCGCGGCGCGAGGCGATCCGTGTCACGTCGGCAGTCATCGAACGATCCTCCTCTGGGGCAAGGTCAGCTCGCCCAAGCGTACCGTCCGTGACCAGCCCCGAAACAGCAGCCCGGCTCGAGCTCTGGGCTTTGAGTCGCTGCATAGCGCACCGAGGGTTGCTGGCGCGTCAGGGCGCGCGATTAGCCATCGGAGACGTGGCAACCAGCGCCGCCCTTATCGCTCAGACCTGCGGAAGGAAGCGCGTGAGCTGATATTCGCGACGAAAGCCGCGCCCCTCCGCATAGCGCCGACCGGCCTTCCGGTGGAGCCACCCCCTCCACGATGAATCGGTGCGTTACGTCCGCCCGGAACCAGCCGCGGATCGAGTGGTCGGGGTTGCAAACGGGCTACAGGGGATGATCGTCGCGCACGCTGTGCATGACGGCTGGGGGCACGAGGAGGCCCCGCACACGCACGATCGGGGGGAAGGATCGGACGGGCGGGGCCTCGCGGCCGATATCTACCTTCCGTGGGCGCCGGCTTCAATCCGCCGCATGGCGTAGGGCGAGGGCGTCCGCGCGGCAGGGGCGGGCGGTCAGCCGAGCGGCAGGCGCTGGATGACGGCGAGGATCGGCCGGCGCACCGGGGGCTCGGTCGGCACGACCGGCACCTTCAGCCAGTCGTCTCCCGCCGGCCCGGAGCGATAACGGGCGTCGAGCCGCCGGGCGGACATCCACTCCAGGCCCATCGAGCCGAGCGCCTCCGCGACGGCCTGGCCCTCGTCGCGCCAGGCCCGCCCGACGACGCACCATTCTCCGTCGGGGAGGAGCGTCTCCAGTCGGTCGCGTCGCTCGGCCAGGGGACGCCCGCCGATGAGCCGGCCCTCGGCTTCGAGGAGATCGGTCGCGACGAAGGCGGGCTCCCCCACGTCCGCTTCGTGTCCCTCGAGCCGGCGACGGAGCAGCTCCGCGTCGGGCTGGCCTTCAGGGTCGAGGACGAGCAGGGTCCCTTCGAGGAGCAGCGGCAGGCCGCGTGCCTGGTCGGCGATCGTCGCGAGCTCCGGGAACACCTCGAGCGGGTCGGCCAGGTGCTCGCTCCAGAGGCGCAGGCCCTCGCGCGCGACACCCAGGAACGCCCGGCTCCCGGGCCACCACGGCTCGAAGAGATAGGCCGGATCGTCGAAAGGGGCGTGGCCCTCGGACGGGATCATCGGCCGAACGCGGAGCGGAGCGCCCGCCGACCCGCGCTCCTCGATCGCGAGCTTCAGCTGGTCGCGGGACTCCTCGGCGGGGCCGGGTCCGTTCGCATCCGTGCGTGTCGCCGACGGCACGCGCTCAGGCGGTCTTTCGCTTCCGCTGCGGCGGGGCGGCCTCCTCAGCCGCGCTTCCTCGCCGGCGGCGTCCGTTCGTGGGAGCCGTCGAGGGCGTCGGCTGGGCCCGTCCGCGACCGCGTCGGCCACTCGCTGCGACGGCGAGGGGCTCCTCCGCATCGGCCGCAGCCTCGGCCGGTCGAGCGCGACGGGATCCCTTCGCGGCCTCGACGCTGGCCTCGAGGACGGTCATCAGGTCGACGAGCTTCGTGGCCGGCTTCTCGGGCTCGGCGGCGCGTGGCGCTCGACCGGCGATCTTCGCCTCCAGAACGGCGAGGAGAGCCTGGCGGTAGTCGTCCTTGTAGTCGTCGGCGGTGAAATCGCCGGTCATCGCGGCCACGAGCTGCTCGGCCATCTTGCGCTCGGCCGCCCGGAACTCCTGCTGTTCCTCGGGTAGCTCGAGCTCGTCGATCGAGCGGACCTCGTCGGGCCAGTAGAGGCTCGTGAGGAGCATCGTCGAGGAGTAGGGATTCAGGGCGGCGAGATGCTCGCGGTCCTTGATGACGACCTTGCAGATCGCCGAGAGGCCCTTCTCGCCCAGGACCGACTTCAGGAGATAGAAGGCCTTCCGGCCGACCGGCTCGGGCTCGAGGTAGTAGGCCTGCTTGACGAACTGCGCGCCGTGCGAATCCTTCCGCGCGTCGACGAACAACTCGATCTCGATCGAGCGGACCGTCTTGAGCGGGACGGATTCGAGGTCTTCGTCGGTGATGATCACGTACTCGCCCTTCGACCACTCGAAGCCCCGAACGGTGTCCGCGCGGTTGATGTACTCCTCGTGGTAGGGGCAGTACATCTTCATCTGGATCCGGTTCAGGCAGGTCTTGTGGAGCAGGTTGAAGCTGAGCCCGGCGTTCGCCTCGGTCGCGAGGTACAACCGGACGGGGATCGTCACCAACCCGAACTGGATCGCCCCCCGCCACATCGAGCGCGCCATCGGTCTTTCGCGACCTCCCGGAGCCGTCCTTGAGCGCCGGCATCGTCCGCCGGCGGCTGTGCCTGCGGGCACCACTCCCGCAGCCCGGACAGGATAGCCGCCCAGGTCAACCACGCCAGCGGACGACGGTACCGGGGGGTCCGGACCCCGAGACCACCGGCTTGGCATGGAATCGCTATCTTCGAGGCACACAGACCGCCGCCCTGGAACGACGCCGAGTGCGACGATCGCCTGACCACGATGCCAGGAGGACGTGAGATGGACCTCGAGCGGCTGCGCCGCCTGACGGAGGCGGATCCCGAGCGCATCGCCCACCAGGTGCGGGACCAGGTTCGCGAGTACATCGAGCTCAACCGCCGACGCTTCCAGCCACCGCCCCCGGACCCGCGGCCGGCGGCGATCGCCTTCCTCGGCGGGCTGATCCTGGGCGCCGTGGCGATGTGGCTGCTCGACCCGGAGGCGGGCGTCGACCGGCGCGCCCGGGTGATGCGGATGTTCCAGCGGCCAGCTGAGCGGCTTGGGACGGCGGCCGATCGAACCCGCGAGAAGATCGCCGGGATGAGCTCTACCGACACCGCGTACACGAGCGCGGGCACGCCCGTCTTCGACAGCGCCGACACGATCTACGCCGGCGCGACGACCAGGGGTGAAGTCGCCGGCACCGCCGCGGGTGGGCTGGCTGCCAGCGAGGACGAGGCTCCGAGGGCTGCGACCACCGAAGCCGGTAGCTACGCCTCGACAGAGGCCTCGGAGCCCTCCGAGTCGGCCACGACCGGCGAGCGGAGCGAGAGCGCTTGAGCCTGCCGGTCCCCGTCGGGGCCGTCGTCGACCCGCGCCTGGGAGCGACCGGACCCGCGCTCCTCGCCCTCGAGGACGGGACCGTCTTCCAGGGCGTCGCCTTCGGGGCAGCCGTTGGATCCGGCGGCGACCTGGTCGTCAATACGAGCCAGACCGGCTACCAGGAGGTCTGCACCGACCCCTCCTATGCCGGTCAGCTCGTCGTGATGACCTATCCGCTGATCGGAAACCATGGGCGCCTGCTCGCCGACGACCAGTCGAGCCGGCCGTGGCTCAGGGGGCTCGTCGTGGCCCACGGCACGGCCGCCGTCGTGGACGACGCGTATCAGCTCGTCCATTTGCTCCGCGACCACGGGGTGCCCGCGATCGCCGGGATCGATACCCGGGCCCTCGCCCGCAGGCTCCGCTCGACGGGCAGCCAGCGGGCCGTCCTGACCGCTCCCGGATCGGTCGATCGCGAGGCGGCGATCGCGGCGGCCTCTGCCGTCGCGCGCTGGGAAGACCAGGACTTCGTGGACCAGGTGTCGGCAAGGGAGCCCTATGACGTGGGCGAGGACACGGCGCCGCGAGTGGGGGTCGTCGACTACGGGCTGAAGACGAACATCGTTCGGGCTCTCGTGGCCCGAGGCCTGGGCGTCCGGGTCTTCCCCTACACGGCGGGTAGCGACGTCTGCCTCGCGGCCGACCTCGCCGGCCTCGTCCTCTCGCCCGGACCCGGCGACCCGGCCCGACTTGCGGACCCGGTCGCACTCGCCCGTGCTGCGATCCAGGACGGGCGGCCACTCCTCGGGATCTGCCTCGGTCATCAGATCGTCGCCCGCGCGGCAGGAGCCGAGACGCGCCGGCTACGCTTCGGCCACCACGGCGCGAATCATCCCGTCGAGGACGTCGACTCCGGCCGGGTGACGATCACGGCGCAGAACCACGAGGTAGAAGTCGTCGGCGGGGAGCTCGCCGCCGCCAGCGGCTTCTACGTCAGCCAGCGGAATCTCAACGACGGCTCGGTGGAGGGGCTGCGCCACCGGGAGCTGCCGATCGAGACCGTCCAGTACCACCCGGAGGGATCGCCGGGGCCACTCGACGCGACCGAGGTCTTCGACCGCTTCGCGGCGCGGGTTCGGGAGGCCGCCGCTCCGGTGTGAACCCTGTCCACCGGCACGCCGCGCTCGCGGTCGCGATCGGTGCGGCGGTCTTCCTCGCCGGTGCGCTCCTGTTCGTCGTCCAGCCGCTCAGCGCACGAGCGCTCCTGCCGGCCTTCGGTGGCGCGAGCTCGGTGTGGGCCACGGCCCTCGTCTTCTATCAGGTGGCGCTTCTCCTCGGCTACGCGCTGGCCCACGCCACGGCGCGATTCCTTGCCCCGACCGGGCAGGTCCTCGTCCAGCTGGCGATCGCCGGCGCGCCGCTCCTCTGGCTGCCACTTCGACCGGTCGGCGCGGCGGCTCCCGGAGATACGCCGGCCCTCGACGTCGCCCTTCGCCTCTTCGCGGTCGTCGGGCCCCTGCCGATCGCGCTCGCGACGGCCGGCCCGACACTCCAGCGCTGGTTCGCCGGGTCCGGCCATCCCCAAGGCTCCGATCCGTATGCGTTCTACGCGGCCGGCAATGCGGGCAGCCTCTGTGGCCTGCTGGCCTATCCCTTCGTCGTCGAGCCGCTCGCGGGCCTCTCCACGCAGGGGCTGGCCTGGTCGATCGGCTACGCGGCGTTCGTCGGCCTGACCGTCGTCACCGCCGCACTCGCTCGCCCTGGGACCGCAATCGGAGCGCCGGCGGAGCGCCCTCGGATCGGCCGGCCCCGGGCCTCCCTCCCGGTGCCACTCACCGCGCTCCGCTGGATGCTCCTCGCCGCCGTCCCGGCGGCACTCGCGATCGCCGTCACGACCGCGATCACCCTCGACCTTGCCGCTTCGCCCGTCCTGTGGGACCTCCCGCTTGCGCTCTACCTGTTGAGCTGGGTCGTGGCATTCGCGCCGGGCGCGGCCGATCGGGCCGCCCGGCTGGCCGGCGCGGCGGTGCCGGTCGCGGTCGTCCTTCTCGCCCTGGTCCTCGTGGGCGCGATCGCGCGACCGCTCTGGCTCGTCCTTGGGATCCACCTGGGGGCGCTGTTCGTCCTCGCCACCGCCCTCCACGCCCGGCTGGCGACCGAGCGGCCCCCTCCCGAACGCCTGACCGGGTACTACCTCGTCATCGCGGCCGGCGGCGCCCTGGGCGGGATCGCGGCGGCGCTCGTCGCTCCGCTCGTGTTCGACGGACTCGTCGAGCTGCCGCTCGCCGCCGCGGCGGCGGCCGCGCTCCGGATCACGGGCACCCGGGCTCGACCGTATCTCCTCGTCGCATCGACGGCGGCCCCCCTCGGGCTGCTCGTTGTCGCCCTCGACACCGGCCCGGAGCCGGGAGCGCTCCTGGCGGCGCTCTGTCTCTCCCTGGCCATGCTCCTCGCCCATCACCGGTCGGCCTTCGCGGCCGCCGCGGCCGGACTCCTGCTCGTTGGGCAGGTCGGCCTCCCTCCGGCGCGGCTGACCGAGCGCTCGTTCTATGGGCTCTACCGGGTCGTCGACGACGCGGCGGGACGTCGCGCCCTCGTGAGCGGTTCGACCGTTCAGGGGATCGCCCGGCTAGGGCCGGGCGAGATCTGCGTGCCGATGGGCTACTACCACCGGCATGGGCCGATCGGGGACCTCCTGTCCGCACTCCAGGCCGAGCGTCTCGCGCTCCGGATCGACGTGATCGGGCTGGGCATCGGCGGGATGACCGCCCTGGGCAGGGCGACCGATTCGTTCACGTTCGTCGAGATCGATCCGCTGGTCGTCGCGATCGCCCGCGACGCGCGCCACTTCCGGGAGCTCCAGGCCTGTCCGGCGCAGAGCCGCGTGCTCGTGGGCGACGGCAGGCTCGTCCTCGCAGCTCAGCCGCCCGGCGCCGCCGACCTCGTCGTGCTCGACGCATTCAGCTCCAACGCCGTCCCCGTCCACCTCCTCACCCGCGAGGCTCTCGCGACGTACCGCGCCCGCCTCGCGCCGGGAGGCCTCGTCGCGGCGAACATCTCGAACCGCTACGTCCAGCTGGAGCCGGTCCTGGCCGCGGCGGGCCGCGATCTTGGGCTGGGAGCGCTCGCTCGCGACGATCCGACCGACCCGGCCCGCGCGGGCGACGAGGACGGCTCCCATTGGCTCGTCCTGGGCGAGGAAGCCGCGCTCGATCGCCTCCGCTCCGACTCGCGATGGCACTCGCCCGCCAGCGAGGGACGGCGGCCCTGGACGGACGACCACATCGACCTCATCTCCGCGATCGACTGGGGACGCTGAGGAGTCGGACTTGCTACCCTTCGGCCGATCCTTCGGACCGGCCCGGGAGGCCGGGGTGACGGTCCCGTGAGACCGAGGAGGGGAGGACACCCATCGAGCGCGTCCTGATCGTCGGCTCGGGGCCCGTGGTCATCGGGCAGGCGGCCGAGTTCGACTATGCCGGTACCCAGGCCTGTCGGGCCCTCCGCGAGGAGGGGATCGGGACGATCCTGCTGAATTCGAACCCGGCCACGATCATGACCGACCCGGGCGTGGCCGACGTCGTCTACCTCGAGCCGCTCACGGTCGACTCGGTGGAGCGGATCGTCGAGCGCGAGCGACCCGACGGCATCCTTGCCGGGCTTGGCGGCCAGACGGCGTTGAACCTCTGTCTCGAGCTGGCCGAGTCCGGCCTCCTCGAGCGGACGGGCCTGCGGCTGCTGGGCACGCCCCTCGAGGCGATCCGCAGCGCGGAGGATCGGGAACGCTTCCGTGAGCTTCTCCGCGCGATCGGTCAGCCCTTCCCCGCCTCCGAGATCGTCCAGGGCTCGGCAGAGGCGGACCGGAGGGATTCCGCCGCTCGAGCGCTCGAACGGATCGGCCTCCCGGCGATTATCCGACCGGCCTTCACCCTTGGCGGCACCGGCGGCGGGATCGCGCAGACCGAAGCGGACTACGGCGAGCGCGTCCGGGCGGGGCTCCGCGCGAGCCCGATCGGCCAGGTGATCGTGGAGCGCTTCCTCGCCGGCTGGCAGGAGATCGAGTACGAGGTGATGCGCGACGCGGACGACACCTGCATCGCGGTCTGCTCGATGGAGAACGTCGACCCGCTCGGGGTCCACACGGGGGACTCGATCGTCGTGGCGCCCGTCCAGACGCTGTCCGACCCGGTTCACCAGCGCCTGCGTTCGGCCGCCCTCGCGATCATCCGGGCGCTCGGCGTCGAGGGCGGCTGCAACGTCCAGGTCGCGCTCTCGCCGGACAGTTCGGAATACGCCGTCATCGAAGTGAACCCGCGGGTCAGCCGCTCGTCCGCGCTCGCCTCGAAGGCGACCGGCTATCCGATCGCGCGGGTGGCGGCGCAGATCGCGGTGGGTCGGCGCCTGGCCTCGATCCCGAATGCGATCACGAAGACGACCGTCGCCGCGTTCGAGCCGGCGCTCGACTACGTCGTCGTGAAGTTGCCTCGCTTCCCGTTCGACAAGTTCCCTCGCGCCGACCGGACGCTGGGCTCGCAGATGAAGGCGACAGGCGAGGTGATGGCGATCGACCGGACCTTTGGGGCGGCGCTGAACAAGGCGCTCCGGGGACTCGAGCAGGCCGGGAGCGGGTTGCTCGCCGAGGATCCCGAGTGGCAGTCCGACCTGGCTGCCCTCGCCGCCGGCGGCCCCGACGCTCGGCGGCCCGCCCTCCGCGATTTCCTGACGCCCTCGGATTCGCGCCTGTGGCGGCTTCTCGCGTTGCTGCGCCGTGGCGTGGTCGCGGCCGACCTCCAGGCCGCGACCGGGATCGCGCCCTGGTTCCTCGCCGAGATGGACCGACTGGTGGGGATCGAGGGCCGGCTCTCGGAGGCGGATCCAGACGAGCCGCTGCCCACCTTGCTGCTCACCGAGGCGAAGCTCGCCGCCTTCGGCGACCGCGACATCGCGACCCTCACGGGACGGTCGATCGAGCGGATCGCCGATCAGCGGCGGCAGATCGGTCTCGAGCCGGGCTTCGCGATGGTCGACACGTGCGCCGCCGAGTTCGCGGCCGAGACGCCCTACTTCTACTCCACGTACGCGGCCGCGGGCTCGCCGCCCGAGGCCGCTCCCGTGGAACGCCCGGCCGGCCTCGTGATCGGCTCGGGACCGGTTCGGATCGGCCAGGGGATCGAGTTCGACTATTGCGCCGTTCAGGCCGCCGATGCCCTGCGCGAGGCCGGCTGGCAGGCGGTGATGGTGAACTCGAACCCCGAGACCGTCTCGACCGACTTCGACGCCAGCTCGCGCCTCTACTTCGAGCCGCTCGACGCGGAGAGCGTCATCGCCGTGGCCGAGGCGGAGACCCCCGCCGGTGAGGCGGCGCCCGGCGCCTTCGTCCAGTTCGGCGGCCAGACTCCGCTGAACCTCGCGGCGAATCTCGTCGCAGCAGGCATCCCCCTCGTGGGCACCGACCTCCGCACGATCGATCTGGCGGAGGATCGCCGTCGCTTCGCGGATCTCGTCGATCGCCTCGGCATCCCCCAGCCGCGCGGCGGGATGGCCCGCTCGATCGAGGAGGCCTTCGCCGTAGCCGGCGAGGTCGGCTACCCGGTCCTCGTCCGGCCCAGCTTCGTGATCGGCGGGCTGGCGATCGATTTCGCCTACGGCGAGGACGACCTGGCCGCCCAGCTCGCCGCGGCGACGATCGTCACGCCCGACCGTCCCGTGCGCATCGACGCGTACCTCGAAGGGGTCGAGCTCGACGTCGACGCCCTCGCCGACGGGGAGCAGGTCCTCATCCCCGGGCTGATCGAGCACGTCGAGGAGGCCGGCGTCCACTCGGGCGACTCGATCGGGATCTTCCCGCCCCGGAGGGTCGGCCGGGCGGACCAGGAGCTCGTCGTCGAATCGATGCGCCGGGTGTGTCTCGAGCTCGGGGTGCGCGGCCTCGTGAACGCCCAGTTCATCGTGCGGGACGACGGCGTCTACCTGATCGAGGCCAACCCGCGCGCGAGCCGGACGGTGCCCTTCCTCTCGAAGGTCACCGGCGTCCCGATGGTTTCGCTCGCCACCCGCATCTGTCTGGGTGCCTCGCTGGACGAGCTCGGCTGGTCGGGCGGCCTGCTCGAGCCACCCCGGTTCACGGCCGTCAAGGCACCCGTCTTCTCGGGCCAGAAGCTGCGGGGAGCGGACCCCGCCCTGGGGCCGATGATGCGCTCGACGGGCGAGGTGATCGGGATCCACGAGGACGCCCGCGTCGCGCTCGCCAAGGCGCTCGTGGCCGCCTCGCTGCGCCCGCCGCTTCCCGGCCCCGACGGCGCGCTCGCGCTCCTCTCGATCGCCGATCGCGACAAGTGGGGACTTCCCAGGCTCGCCGAGGCACTCGTCGCGGCCGGGTACCGTCTCGCCGCGACCCGCGGCACCGCCGCGAGCCTGGCGGCGCTAGGCCACGAGGTCCGCGAGGTCGGGAAGCTTGGTGATGAGGGACGAGGCTGGCCGGGAATCGTGGAGACGATCGGATCGACAGAGGTGCGCCTCGTCGTCAACACGCCGTCGCCAGAGCCCGGCCCCGTGCGGGACGCGTCCGAGATCCGTGCCGCGGCACTGGCGGAGGGGATCCTCTGCCTCACCGCGATCGAGACGGCGATCGCCGCCGCCGAGTCGCTCGACCCGCTGGTCCGCGCCCGACTCGGCGAGATCAGGTCGCTCGGCGAATGGCTGACCTCGAGCCGTCAGCCGGCGTCGGTCTGAACGGCCCGGAGGCGTCGCGGCCGACGCACGATCGAGCGTTGCTCTTCGCCGCCCGGGCGGCGCGGATGGCCGGCTACGGCGCGCTCTCGGTCGTCCTCGTCCTCTACCTGGTGGCGATCGGGCGGAGCGATCTCGAGATCGGCGCGCTTCTGACGCTGACGCTCGTGGGCGACGTGGCGGTCTCGCTGTGGCTCACGACCGCGGCCGATCGCCTGGGGCGCCGCCGGATCCTCGTGATCGGGGCCCTCCTGATGGCCGGCGCGGGCGTCGCCTTCGCGGCCGCGACCTCGCTCCCTGTCCTGATCGTCGCGGCCACGATCGGCGTGATCAGTCCCAGCGGGAACGAGGTCGGGCCATTCCTGGCCGTCGAGCAGGCGGCGCTCTCCGAGGCGCTGCCGGCGGGACGGCGGACGCGCGTGTTCGGTTGGTACAACCTCGTGGGATCGGTCGCGACGGCGGTCGGCGTCGGCACCGGCGGGCTCGCGGCGGGCCTTGCGCTCGAGTCGGGACGTGCCCCCGCCGACGCCTATCGGCTCGTGATCGTCGGCTATGCCCTCGTCGGGCTGCTGCTCGCCGTGATCTTCATGCGCCTCTCGCCGGCGGCCGAGACGCGGCTCGCCGGTGGGCCGGCGACGCGCTTCGGGCTCCGTCGCTCCCAGGGGATCGTCGCCCGCCTCGCCGCGCTCTTCTCGCTCGATGCATTCGCGGGCGGCTTCGTGATGCAGAGCCTGCTCGTCTACTGGTTCCACGTGCGCTTCGGCGCGGATCCCGCGGTGCTCGGCCTCCTGTTCTTCGCCGCGAACCTCCTCGCCGCCGTCTCCGCGCTCGCCGCCGCGAGGCTGGCCGAAAAAATCGGGCTCGTCGAGACGATGGTCGTGACGCATCTGCCCTCGAACGTCCTGCTCATCCTTGTCCCCTTCATGCCGACGCTACCGCTGGCGGCGGCCGTCCTCCTGGCCCGGTTCTCGATCTCGCAGATGGACGTTCCCACTCGCCAGGCACTGACGATCGGGCTCGTGGACCCGGACGAGCGCTCGGCTGCGGCGGGAATCGCGGGCGTCGCGCGGAGCATCGGAGCGAGCCTTGCCCCGGTGCTCTCGGCGCCGCTCATCGGCACACCGGGGCTGGCCGGAGTCCCGTTCGTCGTCGCTGGCGGCCTGAAGATCGCCTACGACCTGCTCGTCTACGCCGTGTTTCGTGGACCCGCGCGCCGAATCGGCCGGGGCGAGTGCCGGCAGTGATTCCGTCCGAATCACAGCTGGCCTGCCCGCTCGGCGAACGGGACACAGCAGTTCGATCCGATCGCCCTGGTCTCCCTCCCGAAGAGCGCACGCTCGAGGCGCGCTTCCGGCGCGGGACCGACCGCGGCGCCGAAGTGGGAGGTCTCGGTCACCATGGCCCCGGTCCCAGCGTCGTTCGTCAGGCGTCCAAGCCGGTCTTCGGCTGCCTCGGCGCGGAGGCCCCGCTGCCGCTCGCTTACCACGATCCTCCGTAGCTCATCCATCACTCCACCTCCCGTATCACTCCTTCGTGTCAGTCACTGATGATCCTGTTGTTAGCCATCCATCTAACCTGCGGTCCCAAAGTCGGCCGCGCCCGCCGAGCGGTGCGCGGCCGGCCTGCGACGCGGTCCCTCAGCGGGCGAGATACCGCATCACGTCGTCGCCGGCCTCGGCGATCCGATCGCGCCTGAGGCTGTAGTAGGTCAGCGACCCTTCCTCGGTCAGCGTCACGAGCCCGGCCGCCCTCAATTGCGCCAGATGGTGCTTGATCGTCGGCTTCGAGAGCTCGAGCTGCTGCGCGAGCTCCGTCATGTAGTGATCGCGCTCGCTGAGGAGGCGGAGGATCCGCAGGCGGGTCTCGTCGCCCAGGGCGCGGTAGAGCCGGACCGCGGCCGGCGGCGGGGCGATCGGGTCGATACCACCGATCGCGTTGTCGGCGATCGGGTAGCAGAAGAGGCGCCACCCGTCGGCCGCGAAGACGTAATTGAAGGGCCGGGCGAAATAGCTCGGAGCGAGGACCACTCGCCGGACGATCGGGTCGGCCAGGAAGCGGATGCCTCCGGTCGTGCGCTCGACCATCTCGCCAGTCGGCAGCAGGGCCAGGTCGCCCCGCCGCGCTGCGAGGTCCCGTTCCAGGTAGTGCCTGACACGTCCTTCGACTTCGCCGTATCTCTGGAGCCAGGCCTCGAGGATGGCAAGCAGCCGCTGGGCCCAGGAGGCCGGATCGCGCAGCGCCTCGATCGTGCGCTCGTCGTCGAGTGCCGAGGCCCACGCTGCCAGTGCCGACGCGTCCCCGGCCAGCGCGCCCTCGAGCTGGTCGGCGAGGCCGTGTTCGGCGGCCAGGTCGCCGAGCGTGATCCGCAGCAGGTCCGCGGGATCGGCGCTGCGGACGTGTTCCACGAGGCCCGCCGCGTCGCGGACCTCGGGATGCTCGATCGCGATCGCCGACAGATTCGGCGGTCCGCTCGCGCTGTGCCCGAGGTCGAGAAGGGCGACATCGTCCGCCGCCAGTGCATCCCGTCCCTCGGTCAGCCAGCGACGATCCTGGGGCTGGAGCTCGGTGACATCGTCCAGGTCGTGGACTAGGCTGACGACGAAGTCGAAGACAGGACGCTCATCGAGGACGAGCTCGTAGCGCGTTCCCGCCCCCACGCCGCGCATCGCGGCATGACAGCGGGCGGCAGGGCTGGGGGATCGACGTCGGGCGCTCATCGCTTCTCGTCTTACGGCTGTTAGACGCAAGGCTAACACGGACTCGCAGCCTGTCAAGCAGCTGCGCGGCCGGCCGCAACCCCGCGGATGGCAGAATCCCCGGGACCCGTCACCCGGAAGACCGCAGTCGGAGGACCATGCTCACCGACGTCGAGCGCGTCCAGGTGCGCTTCACCCAGAGGACCCTCCGGAACGGCCTGCGGGTGATCGTCGCGCCGGATCACATCGCGCCGGTCGTCGCGGTCAACCTCTGGTATGACGTCGGCTCCAAGCACGAGTCGCCGGGCAAGACCGGTTTCGCCCACCTCTTCGAGCATTTCATGTTCCAGGGCTCGGGGCATGTCACGAAGGCCGAGCACATGAGCTTGATCCAGGCGGCCGGCGGCGTGAACAACGCCACGACGTACTTCGACCGCACGAACTACTTCGAGACGATGCCCTCCCATCAGCTCGAGCTCGCCCTCTGGCTCGAGGCCGACCGGATGGCGACGCTGCTCGAGGCGCTCGATCAGGAGAACCTCGACAACCAGCGCGAGGTGGTGAAGAACGAAAAGCGCCAGAGCTACGACAACCGGCCCTACGGCTCGTTCTACGAGAAGCTCATGGCCGCCGTCTTCCCCCCCGAGCATCCCTACCATCACACGCCGATCGGCTCGATGGAGGATCTGGACGCGGCCTCGCTGGACGACGTCGCGGCCTTCTTCCGGACCTGGTACGCACCGAACAACGCGGTCCTTTCCATCGTCGGCGACGTCGAGGAGGCGGATGCATTCGCGGCCGCGAAGCGATGGTTTGGGCCCGTCCCACCGAACGTCGCCCGGCCGAGCTTCGAGGCACCCGAGATCGGGCCGCGGATCGGTCGCGAGATCCGGGAGGTCGTCCCAGACCGGGTGCCCCTCGAGCGGGTCCACTTCGGCTTCCGGACGCCGCCCTTCGGGACGACCGCCTTCGACGCGCTCGAGCTGACCGGGCAGATCCTCGCCGGGGGGAAGGGCAGCCGACTCCATCGCTCGCTCGTCCGCGAACGGCGGATCGCCCAGGACGTCACCGCGTTCGCCCTGCCCCTCGTGACCGGGGGCTCGATCTTCGCCGGCTGGGCGACCGTCCGACCGGAGAGCGACGCGGCGACGGTCGAGACCGCCTTCCTCGAGGAGCTCGAGCGGCTCGGCGCGGAGCCGGTGACCCAGGACGAGCTCTCGCGCGCCCAGGCGCTCATCGAGTCCATGGAGCTCGCGGCCCTGGGCCGGGTCGAGGAGGTCGCCGACCGTCTGGCGATGTACGCGACGCTCTTCGACCGGCCGGAGCGCATCAACGAGCAGCTCGCGCGCTACCTGGCCGTCGACGCCGAGGAGATCCGGGCCCTCGCCCATGACGTCTTCCGGCCCGACAACCGGGCGGTCGTCACCTACGTTCCCCAGCGGGCGCACGAAGCGGTCGCCGCGTGAGCGCCGCCGTCCGCGCCCGGCTGCGCGCCGAGGGCGACCTCGCGATCCTCGACCACCGGCCGGGTCCCGGATCGGCGCGTCCGTACCGTTTCCCCGCCTTCGAGCGGAACCGCCTGGACAACGGTCTCAGCCTTCTCACGGCCGACCTGCCCGGCCGCCCGCTGCTCGCGGCAAACCTGGTGCTCGAAGGAGGTGCGGCCGATGAGCCGCCCGAGCAGGCGGGGATCACCGCGCTCGGTGCACGAGCCCTGACCGAGGGCACCGAGCGGCGCTCGGCGATCGAGCTGATCGAGGCAGCCGAGCGCCTGGGTGCCGAGCTCCACGCGGAGGCGGGCTGGGAGACGGTCGTCGCCTCGCTTGACGTCCCCCGCCGGCACTTCGCGCCGGCTCTCGAACTCCTCGCCGAGATGTCGCTCCGGCCCAGCTTCCCACCGACGGAGGTGGCACGTCTCCGCGACGAGCGCCTCAACGACCTGATGCAGGCGCGGGCGGAGCCCCGGCGCCGCGTCGAGTGGGCCTTCAACGAGACGATCTACGCCCCGTCGTCGCCCTACGCCCGCCCGCAGGGCGGGGTCGAGGAGACGGTCGGCCCGCTCGAGCGGGGCGCGGTGGCGGCCCGCCACGCCGCGCTGCTCGACCCGGCTGCGGCGACGCTGATCGTCGCCGGCGACCTGCGCGACCTCCCGGTGGCCGAGCTGGCGGAGGCGACCTTCGAGAAGTGGACCAGCCAGGGACAGCGTCGCGAACCATACGCTCCCGATGCCTCCGAGCATCCGGCCGGTGCACGGGTCGTCCTCGTGGACAGGCCTGGGTCGGCCCAGTCGGAGATCCGGGTGGGTCACGCGGGCGTGCCGCGCCGAATCCCCGATTTCCACGCCGTTGTCGTGATGAGCACGATCCTGGGCGGGCTCTTCAACTCCCGGCTGCAGCGGCTTCTCCGCGAGGAGCGCGGCTACACGTACGGTATCGGCGCCGGTTTCGACATGCGCCGCTCGGCCGGCCCGTTCGGCGTTCGGACGGCGGTCCAGACGGAGGTGACGGTCCCCGCACTCCGGGACATCCTCGAGCAGGTGGGCGGGATGCTGACGGGACCTCCGAGCGAGGCGGAGCTCAACGAGGCCCGCGAGTATCTCGTGGGCGTCTTCCCGCTCCGGTTCGAGACGCCCGGCCAGGTCGCCGCCGCGCTCGCCGGCCTGGTGATCCATCGGTTGCCCGACGACGAGCTGGACCGTTACCGGCCCGCCGTCGCCGCCGTGACCGCCGACGAGGTCGCGGTCGCCGCCCGGGCGCACCTGCGACCGCAGGATGCCTCGATCGTGCTCGTCGGCGACGCGGCCCGGATCGAGTCGGAGCTCGAGGTCGCGAGCTTCGCGCCCCTTGCGATCGTCAGCGAGCCTCTGCCGAGCGCCGGACAGACCGCCTGAGCACGGCGATCGGCCGCTGCATCGTCGGCGGGCGCGCCTCGAGTCGTGTTTCTCGTGGCGGTTGAAACCTTCGCCCCGCTGTCTGCCTCATCCCTGGTGAGTGCCGCACCCGCTGCGGCCATTCCTCAAGGGGTAAAGACGACATGTCCGATCGCACACGGATCCTTCGGAGCCTCGGAGCCGGGTTCGTCTCGGTCCTCCTCGTCGTGTCTGCCGCCGCGGCGGCCGGCCAGCTGAGCGGTGCCTGGGGCGGAGCCAGCCACCAGAGCGTCGGCAGCCAGCTCGAGTCGGAGCCGAGCGCCGACGTCGAGGACGAGTCGGCCGAGCCGAGCGAGAGTCCCGAGGTCGAGGAGTCCGAGAGTCCTGAGACGGAAGCGTCCGGGAGCCCCGAGGTCGAGGATGACCAGGGCGAGGACGCCGACGAGCAGGGTGAGGACGCCGACGAGCAGGGCGAGGACGCCGACGAGCAGGGCGATGAGGACGCCGATAACGCCGAAGACGCCGACGACGCCGAAGACGCCGACGAGCAGGGCGACGAAGACGCCCACGATGGCGATGACGGCGACCAGGGCGGCTCTGGCGACGAGGACGACGGAGGCGAGGGCGGGGACGACTAGACCCCCGCTCTAGCCCGTTCGGCCCGCTGCCCCCGGCGGACAGGTCTGTCACGATTCCGGCGTGGATCAGGCCAGCATCATCGCGGCCGTCACCGCCGGTGATCGCGACGCCTTCGGCCGGATCGTCGAAGCGGAGTCGGGTGCGGTCTTTCGCACCTGCTACCGGATCCTCGGTCGGGTCGATGAGGCCGAGGACGCGGTCCAGGAGACATTCGTGAGCGCGTTCAGATCGCTCGATACGTTCCGTGGCGAGGGCAGCCTCTCGGCCTGGCTCGCGCGGATCGCGACGCGGCTCGCGCTCCGGCGTCTTGGGCAGCGGCGGCTCGTCGTTTCGCTCGACCCGATCGCACATGATCGACCGGAGCAGGGACCCGACCCGCTCGGCGCAGCCCTGGCCGCAGAACGGGGGGAGCGGCTCCGGGCGGCCGTCGCGGCACTGCCCGACCCGTACCGCGAGGTCGTCGCCCTCCGGTTCTTCGCCGAGTGCTCGCTGGCGGAGATCGCGGACGCGACCGGGCGGCCGCTGGCCACGGTGAAGACGCATCTTCGGCGTGGCCTCCTCCGGCTCCGCCAGGCGCTCGGCGAGGAGGCCGCGGCATGACCCGCCGAGGGTTCAACCTCCTCGAGCTCGGAGCTGACGTCGGCCAGCTTGCCTCCGTCGCATACCAGCTGGAGGCATACGCGGGCGAGCTCGCCATCGAGCCGCCGGCCGGTCTCGTGGAGCGCGTGACCGCGGCGATCTCGCGCGAGGCGGCGCCCGTGCCTCCTGTCCAGTTCCTCCGAGCGCTCGAGTCGGGCTCGCTGCGGGCTGCGCTCGAGCCGCTCGCACAGACGATCCGCCTGGCGCTCGGCGTGGGGAGGCCCTTCCCCGCCGCGATTCGGATCCAGGCGATCTGCCTGCTCGTCGCGCTCATGCTCGCGTTCGGGGCCGGCGGGACCGTCGCCTTGGCCGGGCTGAGCGCTCTCGTCGACGGCCTCGTGCCACCGCCCCGGCCGGCGCCCGTGCTCCCCGTCGAGGCCGATCGCTCGCCCACGCCGACGCCCGCGCCGACGAAGGAGGACAGCGACGCGACCGATCCCTCGCCGACGATCGCCCCGACGCCGAGCGACAACGCGCCGGACGACCCGGCTCCTACGCCGGGGACTCAAACGCCCTCGCCCAGCCCGCGCCGGTCGCCGGTCACAGAGCCCACCGAGCCGCCGACCGCCGAGCCCGACAGGCCCGAGCCCACCGAGACCGACGAGCCGGACGGGGACGACGATGACGGCGCGGAGGAGGGTGGCGGGGAGCCGGACGGAAGCGGCTCCGGTGACGAAGAGGGTGCCGGCGGCGAAGGGAGCGACTCGGGGAGCGACACGGACCTCGACTGACCGGGCCCGATCGGTCTCCTGGCCGAGCTTGCGCAGCGCCGGAGGCGACGGCTAGGCTCGGCGGCGTGATCCAGGCTCCGTCCGACGATCGGGCGTGATCGTCGTCCTCGGTCGTCCCAGCCTCGTGCCGCCAGCGCCGGCAGATGCTGCCGGGTCGAACGGGCGGCCGGGAGGCCTCCCCGCGGAGATCGCCGTTGCCGCCAGGGCTGGCGGAGCCGAGGTCGAGCTGCTCGGGACGATCGGCGACGATCCCGAGGGCGACATCATCGCCGTCGGGCTGGGCCGGGAAGGGATCGGCCACGCGGCGCTGCTGCGCGACCCGGCCGGTCGCACGCCGATCGTCGGCATCGACCGGGGTCGCCTGCCGCGCCTCGACGCGGACGACATCGAGCTCGGGCTTCGATACCTGCCCGACTACCGCGTCCTCGTCGTCGCGGAACCGCTAGGGGCGGAGGGCCGCGTGGCCGCGGTCGACGGAGCGAGCTTCCAGGGAGCGGCGGTCGTGGCGGTCGTGCCGGCCGCCAGCGACGACGCGGCGGGTTTTCCGGAGAGCGCAACGATCCTCGAGGCGCCCGCGGACGCCGGGACCGCCTTCGGGGAGCTCGTCGGACGGTATGCCGCCTCGCTCGATCGGGGGGAATCGCCGGAGAACGCCTTCGCCACCGCACGTGCGGCGACCGGCTGGGAGTCGCCGTCGGCGTGAAGGGGCCGGAAGGGGAGACGGTCGCCGCGACGACGCCTGCCCGATCCCTGGCACGGGCCGGGCCGGCCGTCGTCTTCGGCGCCTGGTCGACGAGGTACGACTTCGGGCCGCTCCACCCACTCACGCCGCGGCGCTTCGGCCCCGCGATCGACCTCCTCCGAGCGATCGGGGCGGAGGAGTTCATCGAGCCGCGGGTCGCGGGCGACGCAGAGCTCGAGCGGATCCACGATCCGGCGTATCTCGAGATCGTGAGGTCCTTCTCGGAGGATCCGGCGGGACCGCCCAGGGCCGGGATCGGACCGGGCGATTGCCCGGCCTTCCCGGGGATGCACGAGGCCTCGGCGGCGGTCGCCGGCGGTTCGCTCGACGCTGTCGCGAGCATCCTCGACGGTGGCGCGGAGCACGCCTTCCACCCGGGAGGCGGACTCCATCACGCGATGCCCGGGCGTGCCTCCGGGTTCTGCATCTACAACGACGTCGCGCTCGGCGTCGCGCGGGCCCGGGACGCCAGCCATCGCATCCTCTATGTCGATCTCGACGTCCACCACGGAGATGGGACGGAAGCCTGTTTCTACAACGACCCGCAGGTCCTGACCGTCTCGATCCACGAGACCGGCCTCGCGCTGTTCCCGGGCACCGGCTTCGTCGAGGAGAGTGGCGGTCCCGATGCCGAGGGCACGGCGGTGAACGTCCCGCTCCTGCCCGGGAGCGGTGATGCCTCCTGGTGCTCGGCAGTGGAGACGGTCGTACCCGCCCTCGCCGACGCCTGGCGCCCGACCTTCCTCGTCACCCAGCACGGCTGCGATTCCCACGCCCTCGATCCGCTGGCGCACCAGCGCGTCACGACCGCGGCGTACTGGCGGGCCGATCGGTTGATGGACGAGCTCGCTCACCACTATTGCGAGGGTCGCTGGCTGGCCACCGGCGGGGGTGGCTACGACGTCTACCGCGTGATCCCCCGCGCGTGGTCCCTCGTCTGGCTCGCCCAGGCCCACCGCGAGCCGCCCCGGTCGATCCCCACCGACTGGCGCGAGCGCTGGTCTGAGGAGGCGGACCGCCGCCATCAGGCTCCTCCGCCCGATCACTTCCTCGACCCGCCCGATCTCGTCACGCCAGATCCGGAGGAGATCGTCTCGGAGAACCGCCGGACGGTCGAGCTGGCACTCTCACGTTTCCGTCGGTTGTCGAGGAGGGCCGAGTAGCGATCGCGGGTCCGCCGCTCATCGAAGGCCCGTCTGTGGCCCTGGTGCTGCCACCTGCGCGCGGCGATCGTGCGAACGCGGGATCGCGCGAGATTCGTTGTCATGTACGAGCGAGGTTCGTAGGGACGTCGGATTCGAGCTGATTCGCTGTCACCCACGAGTCACGTTCGTGTAAGTCAGAGCTGGCCGCCACTTTGCGGCCGATTGCGCGGCCGGAAGCGCGCGCCGCCACGCTCGACCATGGCCCCGATGGACCTGGGCCGGGCCGCCACAGCTGTCAACGCGTTGACTTGCACGAGCCCCGCTCGTAAGTGGCAGAAACCCGATGAGCCCGGCGATCGAAGCCGAGGTCCTCGCCGCGATAGGGCCGGCCGTGTGTCCGGCGGGTCAGGTGCGAGCCAGGTTGTGCAAGGAGGAGCTGCGTACATGACAGGAATCTGCTCCTTCGAACCTATACTCGGCTCGTGCCCTCTCCAAGCGCCGGCCCGGTCCCCGGCCGTGCCGGAGATCCGCTGGCGGCGTTCACGCCCGCCTCCCAGGACTGGTTCCGCTCGTCGTTCGCCGAGCCGACGCCCGCCCAGGTCGAGGGATGGCGCGCGATCGCTCGCGGCGAGCACACGCTCGTCTGCGCGCCGACCGGGTCGGGCAAGACCCTCGCCGCGTTCCTGTGGTGTCTCGATCGCCTCTTCTCCACGGCGCCCCCGGAGGATCCGCTCCGCAGGCTGCGTGTGCTCTACGTCTCGCCGCTCAAGGCCCTCGTCCATGACGTCGAGCGGAACCTTCGGGCGCCGCTCCAGGGCATCGCGCTCGCCGCCCGGGCGCGCGGCCAGGAGCCCCCACGGATCCGGGTCGGGATGCGGACCGGCGACACGCCGGCCGAGGAGCGTCGTGCCTTCGGCAAGCACCCCCCCGACGTCCTTGTCACGACGCCCGAATCGCTCTACCTGATCCTGACCTCGCAGGCGCGTGAAGCGCTCCGCTCGGTCGAGTGGCTCATCGTGGACGAGATCCACGCTCTCGCCGGCACGAAACGGGGGGCGCATCTCGCCCTCTCCGTCGAGCGGCTCGAGGCCCTCACGGAGCGCCCGCCCCAGCGGATCGGGCTCTCGGCAACGCAGCGGCCCCTCCCCGTCGTAGCGGCCTTCCTCGGCGGCCGGCGCCCAGCTCGCAAGGGAGCCTCCCTGGACACGGTCGGCGAGCGGCGCCCCGTGACGATCGTCGACGTCGGCATCCGGAAGCCCCTCGAGCTCGAGGTCGTCGTCCCGGTCGAGGACATGAGCCGTCTCGGTGAGGCGATCCCTCTCGACGAGGCGCCCGGGGGCTCCGCGGCCGGGCCCGAGGCGCGGACGAGCATCTGGCCCGCGATCCATCCCCGGATCCTCGAGCTCATCCGGTCCCATCGCAGCACGATCGTCTTCGCCAACAGCCGCCGGCTTGCCGAGCGGCTGGCGCAGAAGCTCAACGAGCTCGCGGGCGAGGAACTCGTCCGCGCCCACCACGGTTCACTCGCTCGCGAGCAGCGCCTCGCGATCGAGGAGGCGCTGAAGCAGGGCCGCCTGCCGGCGATCGTGGCCACCAGCTCGCTCGAGCTCGGCATCGACATGGGGGCGGTGGACCTCGTCGTCCAGGTCGAGTCGCCGGGGTCTGTGTCACGGGGACTCCAGCGGATCGGCCGGGCCGGGCACCGGGTGGACGAACCTTCGATCGGCGTGATCTTCCCGAAATACCGCGGCGACCTGCTCGAATGCGCCGTCGTGACGAGGCGGATGCACGAGGGGGCGATCGAGTCGACGGCCCTTCCCCGCAATCCGCTCGACGTCCTGGCGCAGCAGATCGTGGCCGCCTGCGTCGAGCGACCCTGGCCGGTCGACGACCTCTACGCGCTCGTCCAGAGGGCGGAGAACTTCGCCGAGCTGGGCCGCGAGAGCTTCGAGGCGGTGCTGGGGATGCTCGCCGGGCAGTACCCGGCGGACGAGTTCGCCGAGCTGCGCCCGCGGGTCGTCTGGGACAGGGTGGCCGGGACCGTCCAGAGCCGGCGGGACGCCCGAACGGTCGCGGTCGTCTCTGGGGGCACGATCCCGGACCGCGGCCTCTACGGTGTCTTCATCGCCGACGACGGCGACGCGGCCGGCGGACGGGACGGCCCGCGGACGCGGGCGAGGGGAGCGGGCGACCGGGGTGGGCGACGTGTCGGCGAGCTCGACGAGGAGATGGTCTACGAGGCCCGCCCGGGCGAGGTGATCCTCCTGGGCGCGAGTGCCTGGCGGATCGAGGAGATCGGCCACGATCGCGTCCTGGTCAACCCGGCGCCGGGCGAGCCCGGTCGGATCCCGTTCTGGCACGGTGACGCGCCGGGCCGGCCGATCGAGCTGGGCCGGGCCCTCGGGGAGCTCACCCGCGAGCTGGGTGAGGCGCTCGACGGCACCGATGCGACGCGTCGAGCCGCAGTCGAACGGCTCGGGCGGGAGCACGATCTCGACGAGCACGCGGGGAGGAACCTGCTCGACTACCTCGAGGAAGAGCGACAGGCGACGGGCGCCCTCCCGACAGACCGCACGATCGTCCTCCAGCGCTTCCGCGACGAGCTCGGCGACTGGCGGCTCTGCCTCCTAACACCCTTCGGAGCCCGCGTCCACGCACCCTGGGCGCTGGCGATCGAGACACGCCTGCGCGAGACGCTGGGACTCGAGGTCCAGCCGATCTGGTCCGACGACGGGATCGTCGTCCGCCTGCCGGCGACCGACGAGGGCGCGGATGCCTGGGCCATCGAGGACAGGGTGGTGGCCGGTGACGGCGAGGGCGGTCCGTTCGGGGCGCCGAACGGTCGGGTCGATGACGGGAACGGGCGGCGTGGACCGGCCGACGGGGGAGGATCCCTCGGGGGCTTCGGCCTGACGGGCCGGTCGGGCGTGGCCGCGGCCGAGTCGGCCGTGCTGATCGAGCCGGAGGCGATCGAGGACCTTGTCGTCGCCGCGCTGGGCGGCTCGGCGCTCTTTGCCAGCCGCTTCCGCGAGAACGCCGCCCGCGCCCTGCTCCTGCCCCGCCAGCGACCCGGCCGGCGCACGCCCCTCTGGCAGATGCGTCAGC
This sequence comes from Candidatus Limnocylindrales bacterium, assembly GCA_036002405.1. Taxonomy (GTDB): domain Bacteria; phylum Chloroflexota; class Limnocylindria; order Limnocylindrales; family CSP1-4; genus DASYTK01. The sequence continues at coordinate 6,838 of DASYTK010000040.1, read as the reverse complement.
GCTCCGCCCAGCTCCTCGCCGTCGCCTCCCGCTACGGCTCCTTCCCGATCGTGCTCGAGACGTACCGCGAGTGTCTCCAGGACGTCTTCGACCTGCCCGCGCTCCGCGAGGTCCTGGCCGCCATCCGCAGCCGAAGCATCCGGGTCGTCTCCGTCGAGACGGCCAGGGCAAGCCCCTTCGCGAGCTCGCTCCTCTTCGACTACATCGCGGCCTACATGTATGAGGGCGACGCACCGCTCCTCGACCGGCGTGCCCAGGCGCTCTCCCTTGACCGCGAGCTCCTGCGGGAGCTTCTGGGCGCGGAGGAGCTGCGTGAGCTGCTCGACGCCGATGCGCTCGCCGAGCTCGAGCTCGAGCTCCAGGGCCTGACGCCGGAGCGAGCCGCCGGCTCGGCCGACTCGGTCCACGATCTGCTGCGCGGCCTGGGCGACCTCTCGGCGGCCGACGTCGCCGCTCGCGTTCGCGGCACCGACGCGCGTGCCCGCGCCGCGGCCGCGGGGGAGTGGCTGGAGGCGCTCGCCGCCGACCGGCGCGCGATCGAAGTGCGCATCTGCGGCGAGCGGCGCTGGATCGCGGCCGAGGAGGCAGGCCGTTTCCGGGACGCAGTCGGCATCCCGCTTCCCGTGGGAGTGCCGGAGGCGTACCTCGGTGCGACCGAAACGCCCCTCCGCTCTCTCCTTGCGCGCTGGGCACGACGGCACGGCCCGTTCCTCGCCCGAGAGCCCGCCCAGCGTTGGGGCGTGCCCGAGGCGCTCATCGAGCGCGAGCTCGACCGGCTGCTTGCGGATGGGGCAATCCTGCGAGGGGAGTTCCGGCCCACGGGGGTGGAGCGCGAATGGTGCGACCCGGAGGTCCTGCGCCTTCTCCGGCGCCGCTCCCTGGCCCGGCTCCGCCGGGAGATCGAGCCGGTCGAGCCGGCGGCGCTGGGGCGCTTCCTTCCGGCCTGGCACGGGATCGGCTCGGCTGCCACAGGCCTCGAGCGGCTGGCCGAGGTCGTCGCGCAGCTCGAGGGCGTGGCCCTGCCCGCAAGTGCCCTCGAGCGCGACATCCTGCCGTCCCGGGTTCGTGGCTACACGCCGCGCCTGCTGGACGAGCTGGGTGCCGCGGGCGAGGTCGCCTGGGTCGGCCAGGGCAGCCTGGGTCGCGACGACGGCCGCATCCGTCTCTTCCGACCGGATCGGCTCGCCCTCCTCCGATCGGCCCCCCCGGCAGCCACCGAGGACGATGCGACTGCTACGGCCTCTGAGGACTGGCTCCGCGACGCGATCCGGGCGCAGCTCTCTGGGCGCGGCGCCTCGTTCTACCGTGACCTCCTCGCCGCCACGACCGCGGCCGCGCGGACGGACGATCGCCGCCCGCCTTCGGAGCGGCAGATCCTCGACGCGCTGTGGGACCTCGTCTGGGCCGGCGAGGTGACGAACGACACCTTTGCGCCGCTCCGCGCGCTCCGCTGGCGGCGTCCCAGCCGCGAGGCGCGGCCGCGCCGCGGGTCGATCCGCCTGGGTCCGCCCGAGGCTGCCGGTCGCTGGTCCCTGGTGCGCGACGCCGTCACGACGGCGGAAGCGATCGCGCCAGCTCCGCCCTCCGAGACGGAACGACGCCATGCCCTGACGATCGGCCTCCTCGAGCGGCACGGGGTGCTCACCCGGCCGGCGCTCGTCGCCGAGGGCATCCCCGGCGGGTTCGCCGCGCTCTATCCGGTCCTTCGCGAGCTCGAGGAGCGGGGCCGGATCCGGCGCGGCTACTTCGTCGAGGGGCTCGGCGGCGCGCAGTTCGCACTCCCTGGCGCGGTCGACCGGCTACGGGCCGAGCGGCCCGATCCGGGCGGCGGCCGCCGGGATGCCACGACGGTGCTCCTCGCCGCCACCGATCCGGCGAACCCGTATGGCGCCGCGCTCGCCTGGCCGATCGGTTCCGAGGACCGCCGCAGCCTTCCCCGCGTGGCAGGCGCCTACGTCGTGCTCAACGACGGGGAGCCGGTCGTCTACCTCGAGCGGGGCGGACGGTCGCTCGTGACCCTGCCCGCCTTTGCGGCCTCACCGAGCGCCGCCTCGGCCGCCCTTCGGGCGTTGACCGACCTCGTCGCCGACGGCCGCCTCCGGGCGCTGCGGCTCGAGCGGGTCGACGGTTTGCCCGTCGCCGAGTCGCCGGCCCGCGCGCTCCTCGCAGAGGCCGGCTTCCGGGCGGGCTATCGCGGCTGGGTCGTCGCTCGTCCGTCGGGCTGAGCCGAGTACCGGCGCGATGCCGGAGGGCGACACGCTTCGACGAATGGCGGCCACCCTCGCCGAGGTGCTCGTCGGGCGTGAGGTGACCCGGGCCCGCGGCCGAGCCGGCGGCCCCGCGCTCGGGCGGGTCGTGGGCAGCCGGGTCGAGCGGGTCGAGAGTGTCGGGAAGCACCTGCTGATCGGCTTCGGCAGCGGCCAAACGTTGCACACGCACCTCCGGATGCGCGGGTCGTGGCACCGGTACCGGCCGAACGAACGCTGGCAGCGAATGCCGGACCGGGCGGTCGCGGTGCTGGAAGTGCCGGGCGCGGTCGCCGTTTGCTTCGACGCTCCGACGGTGGAGCTCCTCGACAGCCGGGCCGTCCGGATCCATCCCCGGCTTGCCGCCCTCGGGCCCGACTTGGTCGAGCCCTCGCCGGACCTGGGCGCGGCCTTCCGCCGTCTTCGCGCCCCCGAACTCGCCGCATCCCCGGTCGGCGAGGCCCTCATCGACCAGACGGTCGTGGCCGGCCTCGGCAACGTCTACCGCAGTGAGGTCTGTTTCATCGAGCGCGTCGATCCCTTCGCTCCCGTCGGGTCGTTCGACGACGGGACGCTTCGACGTCTCCTGCTGACGGCCTCCCGCCTCCTCCGTGCGAATCTCCGCGGACCGCGCACGACGATGCCCGACCTGCTCGGCGGGCCGGTCGAGTCGGACGGACCGCGCGGCGCCCGCCGGCTCTGGGTTTACCGACGTGCCGGACGGCCCTGCCGTCGTTGCGGCACGACGATCAGGGTCGCGCGGGGCGGGGCGCTTCAGCGGAGCATCTACTGGTGCCCGAAATGCCAGCGGCTCGGTTTAGCGCCCGACATCGGGTAGGGCTCATCGCGGCCTATGCCCTCCGAATCTACGCTGCGGCGCGGGCGCCGCTGCGGCATGCGCTCCGGTGCGTGATGGCCCGCCGGTCGGCCACGCGGCCCGCGTAGGATGACCCCTCCGCGGGTCCGGCCAAGCGAGTGTCGATCCGATGGACCTCCAGGCCAAGCCAGGCACACGGGAGGAGCCGGAGATGCACGCTCCGACGGTCGCGACGGCCGAGACGTCGGTCGCGACTGCTGGCCGCCCGACCGACACATTGCCCGTCCCGCAGTTGTTACAGCTGTCGGTCTACTGGTTCGGGATCACCGCGATCTGGGCCGGTCTGCACAACGTCATCCTCCAGGAGCGGATGAACTTCCTCGTCCCACCAGGGGAGGTGGGCCGGGGCCTTGGGCTGATGACCATCGCTGGGGTCGTCATGGCGATCCTCATCCAGCCGACGGTGGGATCGATCAGTGACTACACGACGAGCCGTTGGGGCAGGCGCAAGCCGTACATCGCGATCGGTGCCCTGCTCGACGTCGTCTTCCTTGTCGGCATCGCCACGTCTCAGACCTATCTGAGCGTCTTCGCGTTCATCGTCCTTCTGCAATTCAGCTCGAACTTCGCGCAGGGACCGTTCCAGGGCTACGTGCCCGACCTGGTCCCGGCACCGCAGGTCGGCCTGGCCAGCGCGCTCGTCGGCTTCATGAGCATCATGGGTGCCGTTGGGGGTACCGCGATCGCCTCACTGGGTTACGTATCGGCGGCGCTCTCGGGGGGGCCGCTCGAGCCGGCGGACTTTGTGCTGCCCACGATCGGGCTCGGCCTCATCGAGCTGGCGACCGCGGTCGGAACGCTCCTTTGGGTCCGCGAGGGCCGCCTCCCGAAGGACCGGGCCGGCCGTTCCTGGCTGGGCGTGGCTCGGGAGACGTGGGGGACTGACGTGCTGCGGGAGCGGAGCTTCATGTGGCTCCTCGGATCGCGGCTCTTCGTCCTCATGGCCGTGGGATCCCTCACCGGCCTGGTGACGTTCTACATGACTCGTTCGCTCGGGTTCGGCCCGGCGGAGAAGGGATTCTGGGTTCCCATCAGCCTCGCCCTCGTGGCGGTCGTCACGGGGATCAGCACGATCCCCGCGGCGCGTCTTTCGGACCGCTACGGACGCAAGATGCTGATCTACACGAGCTGCCTCATCGGCGCCGCGGGGATGAGCCTGATCGTGGTCGCGCCGTCGATCTTCCTCGCCGAGGCAGGGCTCCTGCTGGTGGGGATCGCGGCCGGAGCCTTCCTTGCAGTCGACTGGGCCCTCATGACCGACATCATCCCGAAGGCGTCGTCCGGGCGGTTCATGGGGATCAGCAACGTGGCGACGGCGTCCTCCGGCGCGCTTGCCCTCGCCATCGGCGGAACCGTCATGGATCTCATTGGTGGCACCGCACAGGCCGGCAGCGGTCCACGCGCGGCGTACGTCTTCGCGGTCGCGTACTTCGTCGTCGGCGCGATCCTTCTCCGGCCGGTCGACGAGCGTCGGCGGGAGGACGAGCCTGCCGCGGCGGACCAGGAGATCGTGCTCGAAGGCGCGAGGGCTCGATAGCCGGCCTCCGCGCCTCGGACCGCGTCAGCCCACCCCGAAGAACGCCCGGAGCCGGGCGCCAAGACCGTCGCGGGCCTCGCCCGCGGCGGCTTCGGGATCCTCGCGCAAGCCCCGCAACCAGAGGGCCAGTCGCCTCCGTCGCAGGGTGGCCAGGCGGGCGATGTCGCGCCGGTTCAGCCACCAGAGCGGGTCGGGATGCCGCCACAGCCAGGGCACGGCGGCCCAGAGCAAGAGGAGGTAGTCGATCCGGATCGGCCGGGGGAAGCTCACCATCGCCTCGATCCAGGTCAGCGTCTGCTGGAGCGTGGCGAGGGAAAGGAGGATCGCGCCGCCCAGCGCCGCGAGCGCCCAGAGGCGGGTCCGGGGCGGGAGGAAGACGAGCAGCAGGGCAGGGAACCACTTCGTGCTCACCGTCAGGGCCCACAGAACGCCGCCCAGGCGCGGTCCCACGAACTGGGCCGCCCAGACCGCGAGTGCGAGGACGAGCGTGATGTTGCCGGTGTCGAGGGTGACGACGATCGGGGCCATGAGAACGGCGAGGACCACCGCGGTGGCCAGGGGATGGCGCCGGTACGCCCACTCGGCCGACCAGAGGAGGAGGAGGACGTTGAGGCCGCGCCAGAAGAACCAGGCCACGTTCCAGGGGAGAAGCGCCCAGGGCGTGAAGGCGGGCAGGAGCCAGGGCGCATAGGGATAGGGCATGAACGGCTCGACCGGGTGGTAGGGATCGCCACCGGCCAACCAGATCCGAACTCCGGCCCAGTAGGCGCGGGCGTCCCCTCCGGCGAGCTCGCCCCGTGCGACGAGGAAGGCCAGGCCGATCCCGCCGAACGCCGCGATCAGGCCGATGGCGAGGAGGCGCCGCGGTTGCCGGAGTCGCGAGAGCTCGCGACGGAACGCGCGCCCGAAGACCCCCGACCGGCGGCGGGTCGGCTCCGACAGCGCCAGGCGTCGAGCGCTCAGACGCCCCGTCGTCCCTGCGGCGATCGCGAGTCCTCCTCTCGGGGCGGTCATCGTACAGGGCGATCGCACGCCCGGCCACCGACGAGGAGCCCGAGTCGTGCGGTGAGTACGGTTGGGTCACCGTCGGGCATGAGTCGGTGTGCGATACTCCCGCCCCATGGCGGCGGGCTACGTCATCGTGATCGGGGGAGCCGAAGACAAGGTCCGCGAGCGCGTCATCCTGAACAGGTTCACGTCGCTTGCGGGCGGCTCTGACGCGCGCGTCGTGGTGATCAGCACGGCTTCTTCCCTCGGGGCCGCCGCGGGAGAGTTGTACCGCCGCGTCCTCGGCGAGCTCGGCGTCCGCGAAGTCCGGCCGATCCACGCCATGACACGCACGCAGGCGAACGAGGACGAGACGGTGCGGCTGCTGCGCGACGCGACGGGGATCTTCCTGACCGGCGGCAACCAGCTCCGGCTCTCCTCGACGATCGGCGGCACCGAGCTGGCTCGGGCCGTCCTCGAGCGCCACCGGGAGGGAGCTGTCGTGGCGGGAACGTCGGCCGGAGCCTCGGCGCTGAGCACCCACATGGTCGCTTTCGGTGCCAGCGGTGGCTCGCCGCGACAGCGCATGTTCCAGATGGCGGCCGGGCTCGGCGTCCTCCCGGGCGTCATCATCGACCAGCACTTCCAACAACGGAACCGTCTCGGCCGGCTGCTCGCGATCATCGCCCAGAACCCCTCGTTGCTCGGGATCGGGGTGGATGAGGACACGGCCGCTGTCGTCGGCCCCGACCAGGTCCTCGAGGTCGTCGGCCGGCGGAGCCTGACGATCATCGACGGCTCGAGCGCCGAGACCGACGCCTGGGAGGTCCCCGCCTACCGACCGATCATGGTCAGCAATGTCGTCCTCCATTCGCTCCCGGGCGGGTACCGCTTCGACCTCCGGCGCCGGACGCGCATCGCGGCTCCGATGCTGCGCGCGCTCCCCGGTTCGATCGCCTCGAGCTAAGGCCACGATGGCCGAGGGGACGGCCAGCCCGGGGACCTCGGATCGGCCGCGCCCGACGCTCCGGATCCTCGAGACCCGGATCCTGCGCGGCCCGAACTACTGGGCCCGGGTGCCGGTGGTCCGGATGGTGGTCGACCTCGGCGGGCTCGAGGAATTCCCGACCGATCGAATCCCCGGCTTCTCCGATGCCCTCACCGAGCTCCTCCCGACCCTCGACGACCACG
>DASYTK010000039.1:0-14615 GCA_036002405.1 Candidatus Limnocylindrales bacterium | reverse complement strand
TCGACGGCGGGCCTGACGGCAGCGACACGGCTGATTACACCGGCCGGACGGTCGACCTCGTCATCGACCTGGACGGCGTCGGAGACGACGGCGCCCCCGGCGAGAACGACACGCTCACGGCGATCGAGAACGTCATCGGGGGGTCGGCGAACGACGTGATCACCGGGGACGCCAGCTCGAACCTTCTCGATGGTGCGGCGGGGAACGACGACCTCCGCGCGGGCGGCGGCGCCGACGTCCTCGAAGGTGGTCCCGGCATCGACGTGCTGAGTGCCGGACCCGGCGACGATCGGCTGGACGGAGGTCTCGATGCCGACGACCTGACAGGCTCGAGCGGCGTCGACACCGTCGACTACGGGGGGCGCACGGCGAACCTGACGGTGGACATCGACGGCGTGGCGGACGACGGCGCGGCAGGCGAGACAGACAACGTCCGGACGACCGTCGAGAACATCGTCGGCGGCTCAGGCATTGACACGCTGACGGGCTCCACGGTGGACAACACGCTGGCCGGCGGCGCCGGGGCGGACGTCCTGATCGGCCTGGCAGGGAACGACACGGCGGACTACAGGGATCACACCGCCGCGGTCGTCGTGAACCTCGACGGCCTCGTAGGGGACGGCGCGAGCGGGGAGGGAGACCGCGTCGCCGCGGATATCGAGAACCTCGTCGGCGGCGGTGGGAGCGACACCCTGACCGGGAACAGCCTGCCGAACCGGCTCATCGGCGGCGCCGACGCCGACACGTTGAATGGGGGCGGCGGCGGCGACACGCTCCACGGCGGGCTGGGCGCCGACGTCTTCAACGGCGGGTCGGGCTCGGACACGGTGACCTACTCCGACAGCCTGGGCTCGGTCACGGCGGACATCGACGGCGTCGCGGACGATCCGGGCGGCGACAACGTCGGACTCGACGTCGAGAACCTGACCGGCGGCCCGTATGCCGACCTGCTCACCGGGAGCCCCAGCGGCAACATCCTCTCCGGTGGGGCCGGAAACGACACTCTGAACGGCGGTGGCGGCTGGGACACGTTGATCGGTGGCGCGGGCAACGACCAGTTCAACGGCGGCGTCGGGACGGATACAGTCACCTACCTCGACCACGCCGGGCCCGTCTCGGTCGACATCGATGGCGTCTCCGACGACGGAGGTGCAGGAGAAAGCGACAACGTCAAGACCGACGTCGAGAAGCTCGTCGGCACAGCCGCAAGCGACACCCTGACCGGTGGAGCCGGCAACAACACCCTCGAGGGCGGCGCGGGCAACGACGTCCTCAGCGGCGGGGCCGGCAACGACACGCTCATCGGAGGGCCCGGCGCGGACATGCTCGCCGGCGGCACAGGGACAGCCGACGTCGCGAGCTATGCCGAGCGCACGACCACGGTGACGGTGACGATCAACGGCGTTGCGAACGACGGTTCGGCCGGCGAGATGGACAACGTCCAGACCGACGTGGAGAACGTCATCGGCGGGTCCGGCGCGGACACGCTCGAGGGGAGCACCGCCGTGAACATCCTCACCGGGGGCGCCGGCAACGACATCCTGCGCGGCCTGGCAGGGAACGACGTGCTCAACGGGCTCGACGGCATCGACGTCCTCGACGGCGGCCCAGGCTCGGACGTTATGCACGGCAACGCCGGGAGCGATACCGTCACTTACGCGGCGCGAAAGGCGAACGTGATCGTCTCGATCGACGGGGTGGCGAACGACGGCGAGGCCGGCGAAGGCGACAACGTGACGACGACGGTCGAGATCGTGACCACGGGCTCGGGCAACGACACGATCACCGGGAGCGGCGTGTCGAACATCCTGTGGGGCAACGCCGGCAACGACACCTTCTACGTGGACGACAACGTCGCCGACGAGGTCCACGGCGGCACCGGCACGGACAGCGCGGACCGCGATCCCGGGCTCGACTCGACGTTCAGCATCGAGATCTACCTCTGAGCCCCGACGGACGGGTCAGCCGGGCTGGCCGGTGCCCTCCACCATCGACCCTTCGACGAGTACGGGCAAGGTCGGCGCGTCCGAGCCGCCTTCCGGCTCGAGGGTCACGGCGACCGCATCGACGGGTTCGTCTGTCTCGACCTCGAGCACGGCCAGGCCGTCGTCATGGACGCGCAGCAGACCGGCCGGTCGGGGCGATCCCCCACTCAGGTACCAGGCCTCGTACGTCGAGCCGGCCGGCGCCGAGCTCAGCCCATGGACGACGATGTAGCCCTGTTCGGCCGAGCGGAGCACGGCGAATCCACTCGCACCGGGGGCGGCGTCCGTCCCGCTGAGGGTCGCCGTCGCGGCGCTGGGATCGGCCCGGGCGACGATCGCATCGCGTAACACATCCGCCCGGTGGCGAGCCTCGGAGGCTTGGCCCTGGAGGAGCAGGTTCCAGCCGGCGAGCACGCCGACGACGAGGACCGCCGCGATCGAGAGGAGCCGCCAGCCAAGGGCGGTTCGCCGTCTGGGCGCCGCCCGGGGCTCGGCGAGGACGGCGGGCGCGATCGCTTCGACTGCGGGAACCGCTCGAGCGGCGGGCAGGCTCGAAGGGATCGTCACGGCTCCTGCGAGCCCGGCCTCCTCCGGCCGCTCGGCGGCGCGGCTGCCGATCGAGGTGACGAGTCGTTCGGCCGCGCTGTCGTCCCGCCGTCCCGCACGGACGTCGGCCTCGACCGCTTCGAGCACCCGCTGACGAAGCGATGGCGGCGGCTCGAGCGGATCGAGCGCCTCGCCGAGGTAGGGAACGACACCCCCGAGCTCGACGAACTCCGGATGCGGCTGGCCGCAGGTGGCGAGGTGCTCCCGCACCTCCGCCCATTCCCGCGCCTCGAGAGCGCCGAGCACGAAGAACGGTGCGCGGTCGTTCGCCTCGGCACAGTTGATCCGGCGAAGCAGGCTCATCGCGCGGCCTCCTCCCCCGGCGGCTGCGGAGGGCTCGCCGGGGGCCCGGCCGGTCTCCCGTCTGCGCCTGCATCCCGGGAGGCACCGTCGGCTGCGGGAGGCGAGGCCTCCGGCAGGCCGGTGCTCGAGCTGGCCGGGGGAGGGGCCGCCGAGGCGAGCAGCTCGGTCCCGGGGACGCCCGACACGAGGGCCTCACGCAGCGCCAGCAGCCCGAGCCTGACCCGGCTCTTCACGGTGCCCAACGGGGTCCCCGTCCGGCTTGCGATCTCTTGCTGGGTGAACCCGCCGTAGTAGGCGAGCTCGATCGCCTCCCGCTGCGCACCCGACAGCGAGGCGAGGGCGCTGCCGATCGCCGCCCGGTCCAGGCGGCCCGCGACGGCGGGCCATACGTCAGGCAGCACGAGACTGGGAACCGGGACGTCGCCCTCGGGCAGCTCGGCGGAGGGACGACGCCGGCGGAGCGAGTCGACCGCGCGGTGATGGACGATCGCGAGGGCCCAGGTGCGCACCGTTCCGCGGGCCGGCGTGTACCGGGCCGCGTTCCGCCAGAGTCCCAGGAATGCCTCCTGGACGGCGTCTTCGGCGAGCCCTGGATCCCCCGTGATCCGGGTCGCGAGCGCATAAGCCATTCGTCCGTACCGATCGTAGAGAGCGGCCAGGGCCGCGCCATCGCCTCGACCAACGCGCTCGATGAGCTGCTCGTCCGTCTCCCCGGTGACGAACGCCTCGGGCGCGCCGACCGGCTCGGGCGAGTCGGTCATCCGTTGCTGCGCACAGACGCGCCGATCGGTTCACCGCTCGAGGGTTCACCGGCGCGGGCCAGCAACGCCTCGACGGCCGACAGGACGTCGGCGGCGACCCGGTCCGGTTCGCGCGCAGCATCGACGATCCGCCAGCGCGACGGCTCTTCCTGGGCCAGGCGCTGGTAGCCCCCGCGGACGCGGGCATGGAAGGCTGCGTCGTGCTCGGTCGAGCGCTCGAACCGCGTCCGCTCTCCGCCCGGCCCCCTGGCCCGGCGGGCCAGCCCGATCTCGGCCGGGAGGTCGAGGAGGACGGTGAGGTCGGGCACGAGGCCACCGGTGGCGTGCATGTTCAGGGTGCGCAGCCACTCGACGTCCAGGCCGGCGGCGTAGCCCTGGTAGGCGAGGGTCGAATCGGCGAAGCGGTCGCAGACGACGAGCCTGTCCGCCTCGAGGGCCGGCCGGATGACCTCCGTCACGAGCTGCGCCCGCGCTGCGACGAAGAGAAGCGCGTCGGTGAGGGAGTCGTGCCGGACCCCCGATTCGGGGTCGAGGAGGAGACTCCGGATCGCCTCGCCGATCCGCGTGCCACCCGGCTCGCGAGCCTCGACGACCGGGAGGCCACGCGCCCGCAGCGCCTCCGCCAGGCGGACGGCCTGACTGCTTTTTCCGGCGCCGTCGGGGCCCTCGAGCGTGACGAAGCGGCCGCGACGCGCGGAGTCGTCCGTCATCGGCCGCAGTCTAGCCGTCGGGGGTAGCGGGGGCGAGGGACCGTCAGGGTGGCGGCCGTCGCGGCCGCGACGGTGTCAGCGCCAGCTTCGGGCGATGTCCGGGTAGAGGCGCACCCGGCGATACGGCTCCCGGCCGCGCGAGCGGGAGACGACATTCGCCCGCTCGGCCATCTGATGCTGGAGCCGGCGGATGTAGGCGTTCTGCGGCGACAGCTCGACCGGCTTCGATTCGCGTCGGACGAGTCCGATCGCCTCTTCGGTCTCGCGCATCGCGGCGTCGCGAGGGTCGACCTCGATCGAATAGAGCGAGGTGAGGCAGGCCTGCATCTGGATGATCGTGTTCGCCTTGAGCACGTAGATCGGTGTCCCTCGCTCCTCGGCTTCGCGGAGCGCCGGTGCCTTCTGCCGGTAGTAGGCCCGGAGCGTCATCACGGCATCCGCCTCCTCCACGTCACGCACGACGACGACCGGCAGCTGCAGCTCGCGGATCGCCTGCTCGAGGCGCTTCCTGCTGATACCAAAGGCGAGCACGCGGAGGGTGGGCAGCGTCATCCCGAAACCGTCGACCTGGATGACCTCGTCATCCGGTGCCGGCTCCACGTCCGTTTCGACGGCCGTTGCCGGCTGGGTTGCGACCGCCGCCTCCAGGGCCGTCTCGTCGGCCGGCGGCATCGGGCCGGTCCCTTCCTCCGCGCGGAGCGCATCGATCGCCCGCGAGGCGGAGTCACGCCACTCGCGCTGGCGCTCGAACTCACGGATCTCCCTGGCCGGGGTGTCGACCTGTGGCGTGCTCCCGCGCTCGAGTGGCCCCCGGTCAGCGATCTCGCCGCTTCGGAAGCCCGTCCCGGGAAGGTCGGCCGTTTCCCTTCCTCCAGCCGTGCCCCACGGATCGGCAGCGCCCGTCTCGGCGGAGGGGCGCTCGGCGGCCCCCCGTCGGGACCCTCGCCCGCGGGTTCCCCGCCATCCCCCGCTCGCGCCCGATCGGTAGCCCGGCCGCCTCCCACGGTCCGCCTCGCCCAGACCGTAGCCGCGCCCGGCATCCGGCCTCCAGCCCGGCTCGATCCGCCAGCCCGGCCCTGCTCCGATGAGCCCGCCGAAGCGCTCGGTCGCGGCAGCCATCTGCGGTCCCGGCCTCGGGCGCGCCTGGGTTCGGTGCGTACCGCCCTCGTCGCGCCAGCGGAGCTCGGGGGCGAGGGGGTCGCCGCGCAGGAGCGCGTCGACCGTTTCGGCGACCTCGCCGTGGACGACGACGCGGTCGCGGTCCTGGATCTCGACGACGACGTCGAAGGTCGGTGGCGCCTTCCGCTCGAGGACGCTCTTCTGCGTGCGCCGACGACGTGCCTCCTCGTCGCCCAGGGTGACGGTCTGGATCCCGCCGATGAGGTCGGAGAGGGTCGGGTTGAGCATCAGGTTGTCGAGGCTGTTCCCGTGGGCCGTGCCGATCAGCTGGACGCCCCGCTCGGCGATCGTCCGTGCCGCCGCGGCCTCGAGCTCGGTCCCGATCTCGTCGATGACGATGACCTCGGGCATGTGGTTCTCGACCGCCTCGATCATCACGGCGTGCTGCTGAACGGGCGTCGGTACCTGCATCCGCCGGGCTCGCCCAATGCCGGGATGGGGGATGTCGCCGTCGCCGGCGATCTCGTTCGAGGTGTCCACCACGACGACACGCTGGTCGAGGTCGTCGGCGAGGACCCGGGCCGCCTCGCGGAGCATCGTCGTCTTGCCGATCCCGGGCCGGCCCATGATGAGGATCGAGCGGCCCGACTCGACGAGGTCGTCGATGATCTCGATCGTCCCGAACACGGCCCGGCCGATCCGGCAGGTGAGTCCCACGATCTTGCCGGCCCGGTTCCGGATCGCGCTGATCCGGTGGAGCGTCCGCTCGATCCCCGCTCGGTTGTCCTCGCCGAACGAACCGACCCGCTCGATGACGTACTGGATGTCCTGCTCGGTGACCTCCCGATCGAGCAGGACCTCCTCGCCCCCACCCCCGAATCGAGCCTCCGGCGGCCGGCCGAGATCGAGCACGACCTCGATCAGGTCGCGGTCGGGTGGAAGCGACGACAGCCGTTCGACGATCTCGGGCGGGAGCGCCTCGAGGAGGGCGGCGAGGTCGTCGGTGAACGCTTCGGGACGCTGGCCGGTCACGGTTTCTCTCCGCTCACTCAATGGATCGCGGGCACGAGCGCCGGTTCGGCCACGCGGACGAGCGTCTCCTTCAGCAGGAGCGAGACGGTCGCGATCGTCCTGAAGCCCTGCTCCTCCAGACGGCGATCGATCGGCGCCTCGTACGTCCGAACCGGACTGATCACGCCGTGCTCGTGACGGCGGCCCAGGCGCGCTTCCCGGCGGGCCCGGTCGGCGATCACACCGAGGCCGAACCGCAGGAGCTCGCCGGCATCATGACCCGGCTGCGCGATGACCTTCAGGTAGTGCGGCTGCTCCTCCTTCGCCACACCGACCTGGAGGAAGCCGGCCAGCGTTTCGCCGTCCGCGGCCTCCTGGACGTAGCCCTCGACGTCGGCGAAGCGGAGGATCGGCGTCAGCGAGGAGCGCGGGACCCGCCACTGGCTTCCCTGGCGCTCCCAGTCGGGCAGCCGGTACGCCTCCAGCCGCCGGACGGGGAAGGGCGCGGCATCGGCGTAGAGCCGGCTCAGCGCGAGAGCGTCGAGGGGCACGCTGGTCCGGATCCGCGCCGCGGAGGAGCTGGCCTGATCAACCGGCTGGGGTAGCGCGCGATCCGGCGACCGGAAGAGGATCCGCTCCTCCCCGTATCGCGCGAAGCCGGCCTGCATGAAGAGCTCGACGTTGCCGCCCTCGTCGGCACAAGCGACGTGGAAGCGTGCGGCGCCGCGCTTCGCACCGTCGCGCAGGAGATGCTGGACGAGCCGGTAGCGGATGTCGCCGGCGTCCCCCGCGCCAACCGCGTCGAGCTCGACGATCGTCCACTCGTCGCGGACGCTCTCGCGCTCGACTCGCAAGAGGCCTGCCACGCGGCCATCGTCCTCGTAGACGTAGAGCGCGTCGTGAGGCTGGAAGGCGCCGAGCGGCATCCGGAAGAGGCTGAAGACGGAGATCTGGCTCGCGCTCACGGGCAGGCCCAGGGAGCGCACGGCAGCGTCGCGACCGTCGCTCCCGTGCGAGAGGCGCGAGAGCTCGCCGAGCGCGGCCAGGTCCGTCAATCGAGCGGCCCGGACCTTCCCCGTGCGCTGGCTCATCGGGTCTGTCGTCTCGTTGGATGACGTCTGTGGCCGGCCCCCTCGCCCGGCTCCGCATGCGCCGCAGCAAGCGTGGCCACGAGTCGGTGGAAGCGCGTCTCACCCGCCAGCTCGGGATGGAACGCCGTGGCGATGACGTTCCGATCCCGCACAGCAACGACGCGGCCGTCGTCGAGTGTCGACATCACCTCCGTTTCGGGACCAACCCGTTCCACGATCGGGGCGCGGATGAAGACGCCGTGGACCGGGATATCGCCCAGGAGCGGTACCTCGAGATCCGCCTCGAACGAGTCGAGCTGGCGCCCGAACGCGTTCCGCCGTACCGAGATGTCGAGCAGCGGCACGACCGGTTCCTCTCCGTCGGCGATCTCGTCCGCGAGGACGATCATCCCGGCGCACGTCCCGAACAGCGGCGCGCCACGACGGGCAAGCTCGAGGATCGGCTCGCGCAGCCCCCAGCGACGGATCAGCCGGCGCATCGTCGTGCTCTCCCCGCCGGGGAGGATCAGCCCGCTGAGGTCCGCGAGCTCCTCGGGCCTGCGGACGAGAACGGGTTCGACCCCGATCCGGCGGAGGACCTCGGCGTGTTCGGCGAAGTCACCCTGGAGCGCCAGGACCCCGATCTTCATCGTGGGGCGACGGCCGTCCGGCCGGTTGGTGCGCGTCTCATGGCCGGCCCGCTACCAGCCGCGGACCGCGAGCCGCTCGCCCTCCGGGATCGTCCCGAGCTCGATCCCCCGCATCGGGGCGCCGAGACCCTTCGAGACCTCGGCCAGGATCTTCGGATCGTCGTAGTGGGTCGTGGCCTGGACGATCGCCTCCGCGCGGCGGGCCGGGTCGTCCGACTTGAAGATGCCTGACCCGACGAAGACGCCCTCCGCGCCAAGCTGCATCGCCAGCGCGGCGTCAGCGGGCGTAGCGATCCCACCGGCGACGAAGTTCACGACGGGTAGCTTGCCCTCGCGGGCCACCTCCTGGACGAGCTCGAGCGGAGCGTCGAGATCTTTCGCGGCGGAGAAGAGCTCGTCCCCGCGCATCCCCTGCAGGCGACGGATCCCGCCATGGACCGCGCGGATGTGGCGGACGGCCTCGACGATGTTGCCTGTGCCGGCCTCGCCCTTCGTCCGGATCATCGCCGCACCCTCGCCGATCCGCCGGAGCGCCTCGCCCAAATCACGCGCGCCGCAGACGAAGGGGACCTTGAACCCGTGCTTGTCGATGTGGTGCGCCTCGTCGGCGGGCGTGAGGACCTCCGACTCGTCGATGTAGTCGACGCCCAGCGCCTCGAGGATCTGGGCCTCGACGAAGTGCCCGATCCGGGCCTTCGCCATGACCGGGATCGTGACCGCGTCCATGATCGCGGCGATGACCGACGGGTCGCTCATCCGAGCCACCCCCCCCGCCGCTCGGATGTCGGCGGGGACTCGCTCGAGCGCCATGACCGCGACGGCCCCGGCCTCCTCGGCGATCCTGGCGTGCTCGGGCGTGACGACGTCCATGATCACGCCGCCCTTGAGCATCTGGGCCAGGCCCTTCTTGGTCGCCCAGGTGGAAGTCTCGATCGTTGTCATCTGGTGACCGTGAACCTCACGGTGTTGCCTGCGCGCGTCACCCCGGCCCGTGGCGGTCGACGGGCGCCAATCCCCGTCGTCGGTCCGCACGGTGCCGGCCGATCCGCCCGACAGCGGGGTCCTCGCCCGCACGAGGCCGATCGGTCACCACGCACCTGCCCCCGATTATCGCACGGCCTTCTGGGACCTCTCCCGCGAGATCCGAGCGGGGGAGCCCGAGGACCGGCTCGCATGCGCTCCGGCGATCCCTCGCTTCCCTACTACCGTAATGAAGCACCGATTCTCGGCGCTGATAACCGGAACCGCCTCCACCGGGGCCCAAAAGGGGCACGCCCACGCTCAGCAAACGCGAGCAACGAACTCGCACGTCCGGTTGTCGCTCGCGATCCCCTCCCGATCGCGAGTGAGCGCTCGATAAGCCGACCTCTTTACGGTCGTGGCGAAATGCCGGTACGCAGGCGATCCACCGGACGCCGGACGTCCCTCCAGGTTGCCGCAGATCGGCGCGCTCTCGACCTCGCGCGGGCCCTCGGTCGCGGCTTGCGACAGGCTCGGCTGGACGGCGGCCTCCGCCAGGCGGACGTGGCCGCGCGAGCGAACGTCAGCACTTCGACGATCAGCGACCTCGAGCGCGGCGTGCGCGTGGACCATACCTTGCTCGTGCTCGTTCGAGCGGCGCGGGCCGCGGGCGCCGATCTCCGGGCATACCTCGAGCGTGCCACCACCGCCGAGCAGCCTCGGGACCTCGTCCATCTGCGACATCAGGAGCTGATCGTCCGGACTGCACTGGGTGGCGGCTGGGCCGCCCAGCCGGAGGCGCCCATTGACGCCGACCCGACCCGCACCCGTGCCGCCGACGTCCTCCTTCGGCGGGGCAACGAGCAGGGGCTCGTCGAGATCTGGGACTGGTTCGACGACGTCGGAGCGGCGCTCCGGTCGTGGGACAGGAAGCTCGCACGCGTCGAGCGATCCCTGTTCGCCGGGGCGGGCCGCGAGGCGCCTGCGAAGACATCGGGCCTCTGGGTCGTGCGGGCCACGCGACGGAACCGTGGCCTCGTCGCCGGCCACCGCGCGTTATTCGGCTCTCGGTTTCCGGCTTCGGGCCGACTCTGGCTGCGGGCACTCAGTGACCGGGCGACCCCGATGCCGCCTGCTCCCGGGCTTCTCTGGGTCACCGTCGCCGGAGATCGCCTCCTGCCCGCCCGCCTCTGAGGAGTCTCCTCCGCGGGCTCGCCGCCTTTGTGACATGCGCGGCTACCCTCCACGTATGTCCGTGCTGGGTCACCGGATCACGCTCCTCATCGGCGGATTGGAGATCGACACACTCGCCGACATCCCGCCGAGCCCGGGTGGGCTCCTGTTCGTCGGCCTGAACCCCTCCCCGATCAGCGTTGCGGCCGGCCACTATCACCAGGGCCGACTCGGACGCCGGTTCTGGGCGCGGCTGGTGAGGGCGAGCGTGCTTCCGGCGGAGACCGATCCGTCCCAGGCCGACGACGCACTTGCAGCGGCGGGTCACGGCATCACCGACCTGCTCAAGCTTCCGACGGCGCGCGACCTGGCGAGCGCTGCCGACTTGCAGACGGGTGTCGGGCCGCTCTGGCAGCGCACGGCGCTCTGGCGACCGGGGGCCGTGGTCTTCATCTACAAACGTGCCGCGGAGGTCGTCGCGGGTCGGCCCATCCGGGAGCGCTGGGGCCAGCTGCCGGGCGTTGCCCTTGCCGCTCGCTCGTGCTTTCTCATGCCGGGGCCGTACGCGCCCGCCGAGGAGGTCGCCGAGGGCCTGAACTTCATCCGGAACCTGGCTCGGGCCGTCGAGCCTCGGCCGAGGGACACGGCCGGCCACTAGTCCGGCCCGGAAGGCGGCCGAGCCGCAGATAAACGTGCTACTTGACGGGAGCACATTCGGTCGCGTAACATGCTACCTGACAGTAGCACGTTTCCGCGGGCCCGGCGGCCGCGGCTCACGAAAGGGGATCGGACATGACCGGCCTCCAGGAACCCGCCCCGGCCGAACCGGCGCGCTGGGCCGTGTCCACGGCTCCGGGCGAGCCGGCCGACCGTCGAGCGCAGGCGACCGGAGCTCTCGCCGCCCTGGCGATCGCACTCGGGATCGCCGGTGCCGGCCTCGTCGCAGAGGCGCGTGCCGGTGAGCTTGCCTCGCTGGTCAGAGGGATCGAATTCGACCTGGGTCAACCCTTCACGAGCGAATGGTTCGTCTTCCTGGGCCTTTTCGGGGCACCGATCGTCACGGTCCTCGGTTGGCTCCTGGCACCGATGGCGATCCGGGCCGAACGCTGGGCCGGGTTGGTGGGCGTCGTTCTCCTGATGGCCGTTGGCACGGTGTTCTTCGCCTCCTTCGAAGTGGTCGGCGTCTCGTTGGGGATGCAGGCGCTCGGCCACGTCCCTTCCGGAACCGCGACCGTCGACCCGATGCCGCTCCTGGAAGCCGCCTTCGCCGTCGTCGTGCTCGGCCTGATCGGCGTCCTCGTCGTCGGGCCGTTCGCTCTCGTGGTCACTGTGCCGGCGGCGATCGCCTGGCTCGCGCTCGTCCGTCTCGCCGGCCGCCCCCGGCTCGACCGAGCTCGAACGTAGCCTCGACGCCCGGCCAACGGGCCGCCCGTATCATCCCTTCGTGGCGGTGCTGCGGACCCACGTCGACCCGGAGAGCGAGGAGGCCCGCGAGAACGGCGAGGCGATGCGCCGGCTCGTCGCCGAGCTCCGCCGAAAGACCGCCCAGCTGAGCGAGCGGGGCGCGGCCGGAGACGAGCGCTCGATCGCACGCCACCGTGAGCGGGGGAAGCTGCCCGTGCGCGAGCGGATCGACCGCCTGCTCGATCCTGCCTCGTCGTTCCTCGAGCTGAGCCCGCTCGCCGCCGAGGGTCTCTACGAGGGCGACGCTCCCGGGGCGGGCATCGTCACCGGGATCGGGCGCGTCTCCGGCGTCGAGTGCGTCGTCGTGGCGAACGACGCGACCGTCAAGGGCGGCACCTACTACCCGATGACGGTGAAGAAGCACCTTCGCGCGCAGGAGATCGCCCTGGCCGACCGGCTGCCCTGTCTCTACCTGGTCGACTCGGGCGGCGCGTTCCTTCCCCTCCAGGACGAGGTCTTTCCGGACCGCGACCACTTCGGGCGGATCTTCTACAACCAGGCCCGGATGTCAGCCGCGGGGATCCCCCAGGTCGCGCTCGTGATGGGCTCCTGCACGGCCGGCGGGGCGTACGTGCCGGCGATGAGCGACGAGACGGTGATCGTGCGCGGGACGGGGACGATCTTCCTGGGCGGACCCCCGCTCGTGAAGGCGGCCACGGGCGAGGACGTCTCGGCCGAAGAGCTCGGCGGCGCGGAGGTGCATGCCCGGATCAGCGGCGTGGCCGACCACGAGGCCCTCGACGACGACCACGCCCTCGCGATCGGCCGCGAGATCGTCGCGAATCTCTCGTGGCGGAAGCCCGACCCGGTCTGGGAGCGGGCCGTTCCCTGCCCTCCGGTGATCGACTCGGCCGACCCGGAGGCCATCTACGCGGTGGTTCCGGCTGACCTGCGACGGGGCTTCGAGGTGCGGGAGGTGATCGCCCGACTCGTCGACGGGTCGGAGCTGCATGAGTTCAAGGGGGGCTACGGCGAGACGCTCGTCTGCGGGTTCGCCCACCTCGACGGGTATCCCCTCGGAATCCTGGCCAACAACGGCGTCCTCTTCAGCCAGTCGGCGCTCAAAGGCGCCCATTTCATCGAGCTCTGTTGCCAGCGACGGATCCCGCTCCTGTTCCTCCAGAACATCACCGGCTTCATGGTCGGCCGCGAGTACGAGGCGGCAGGGATCGCCAAGGACGGGGCGAAGCTCGTCACCGCCGTCGCCTGCGCCGAGGTGCCGAAGTTCACGGTCATCATCGGCGGCTCGTTCGGGGCGGGGAACTACGGGATGGCCGGCCGCGCGTACGGGCCGCGCGGACTCTGGATGTGGCCGAACGCCCGGATCAGCGTCATGGGTGGCCAGCAGGCGGCCCGCGTCCTGTCGACCGTCCGCGAGTCGTCGCTACCGGGTGCCAGCTGGGGATCCGAGGAAGAGCGCGCCGCATTCGAGGCACCGATCCTCGAGAAGTACGAGCGCGAGGGCGATCCCTATCACTCCACGGCCCGACTCTGGGACGACGGTGTGATCGATCCGGCCCAGACGCGACAGGTGCTCGCCCTCGCGATCAGCGCCGCGCTCAACGCACCGATTCCCGAAACGACGTTCGGCGTCTTCCGGATGTGACCCGGACGGCGATCGCGCCTGTCGCCAGCTTCCTGGCGATGGGCCTCTTCTGGGGCGCCTGGGCGGCGCTGGTGCCCGAGGTGAAACGGGTCGTGGATGCGCCCGACGGGCCGTTCGGGCTCGCGCTTCTGGCCGTCGGCGCGGGCTCGTTGCCGGCGATGCTCGTCGCAGGGCGGCTCTGGACCCGGTACGGACGCGGGGTCCTCGCCGTCTCGATCATCGGCTTCGGGCTCTCGAGCCTCCTGCCGCTCGGGATCACGACGCTGCCGTCGCTCGCCCTCGTCCTCCTCGCGGTGGGAGCCGCGTCGGGGGCACTCGACGTGGCGATGAACGCCGAGCTGAGCGAGATCGAGGCACGGACGGGGAGGCGCCTGATGTACGGCGCCCACGCGTTCTTCTCCCTCGGCGTCCTCGTGGCGAGCTTTTCGACCGGCTTCGTTCGCGACGCCGGGGGCGACCGGTCGGTCGTTCTGCCGCCGGTGGCCGCCTTCTTTGCGCTCGTCGCGCTGATCGGCCTCCTGACGGAAGGCCCCGGTCACGGCGCGATCCACGTGTCTGCGCCGGCCACGACCGGCCCCTCGACCCGCGGCTGGATCGTGGCACTCGGCGTCCTCTGTGCGGGCGCGTTCCTCATGGAGGACGCGCTCCAGAGCTGGAGCGCCCTCCACCTCGAGCGGACCCTCGGGGCGAGCCCGGCGCTCGGCGGGGCGGGGCCGGGCGTCTTCGCAGTGACGATGTTCCTTGGTCGCAGCTCTGGCCAGCTGCTCGGGCGCTGGCTTTCCGAGCGGGCGCTCGTCGTGGCCGGGAGTGTCGCGACGGCGATCGGCGCGGGCATCGTCGCGACCGCCACGAGCGCTCCCACTGCCCTGGTCGGGTTCGCGATCGGCGGAGGGGGCGTCTCGATCGTGGCACCCGCGCTGTTCGCGCGGGCGGGTCGCCTGGCTGGTCCGGCGCGCCGGGGGGCGGCGATCTCGACGCTCACCACGATCGGCTACATGGGCTTCCTCGTTGGGCCCGGGGTCTTCGGCGGGATCGCCGGCGCCAGCTCGCTCCCGACCGCGTTCCTCGCTGTCTCGGTGGCGGCACTCGTGCAGGCAGCGGCCGCGACGGCGATCCTGCGCGACTCGGCCCTCGAGGAGGTCGGGAGCGCGACGCCCGCCTAGCGCTCGATCGAGGGATCGGCGACGCGGCCCAGGA
>DASYTK010000038.1:0-8704 GCA_036002405.1 Candidatus Limnocylindrales bacterium | reverse complement strand
CCGATCTTCCTCCTCGTGGACGAGCCGCGTCTCGAGCGCACCGATCGGCCGCAGCCCGAAGGCCTGGAGATGGCCCAGGTCCCGGCGCACCTTCTCGACCGAGGCGCGGGCCGCGCCCGGGTCGCCCGCCTGGAGATAGGCGCGGACGGTGGCCGGCCGGCTCGGATCGACCCGAGCCCCGAGTCCTTCGTCGACGAGCTCGAAGCGGGGCTCCACGCTGACCCCCTCGGGCGCGACGCGGGCGAGGATCTCGGAGACTGCCTCCACGGCCTCGGGATCGGCCTCCACGGAAAGCTCGATCCAGCTCGCCTCGGCCGAAAGCCCTTCGTCGAGGGACGGCGTCAGGCGATCGACCCGCCGGCCGTCAGCCGATCGCGTCCTTCACGCGGTCGATGATCCTGCCGCGATGGCCGTCGAGCTCGCCCGACTCGGCCGCCAGGGACTCGAGGAGCTCGCGCTGGCGGCGGCTCAGGCGGGTCGGGACCTTGACGTCGACGAGCACGTGGAGGTCACCGCGCGATCCAGCCCGACGGAGGTAGGGCACGCCCTTGCCACGCAGCCGGATCTCCGTCCCGGGCTGGGTGCCCGGCTTGATCTCAACGACCTCCTCGCCGTCCGGCGTCGGGACCTGGACGCGCGCGCCGAGGGCCGCCTGGGTGATCGAGAGATCGAGCTCGTAGAAGAGTTCGGCCTCCTGGCGTCGGAGGTCGCGATGGGGTTCGACGTGGGCTACGACGTAGAGGTTGCCCGGCGGGCCTCCACGGGGACCGGCCTCGCCCTCACCGGTCAGCCGGATCTGGTGGCCCTCGTCGATGCCGGCCGGCACGTCGACCCGGAGGGTGCGCTTCCGCTCGAGTCGTCCCTCTCCATGGCAGGCATGGCAGGGCGTCTCGACGATGCGTCCGAGACCCCGGCAGCGCGGGCAGGTGGTGATGTTCACCATCTGGCCCAGGAGCGTCGAACGGACCTGGCGCAACTCCCCCGTCCCGTTGCACTGGGGGCAGGCGATCGGGCTCGTCCCGGGCTCGGCGCCACTGCCGCCGCAGGTCTCGCACCGATCGAGGGCAGTGAACTCGATCTCCTTCTCGGTCCCCCGGATCGCCTCCTCGAACGTCAGCCGGAGGTCGTAGCGCAGGTCAGCGCCGGCCGGCGGACGCGTCCGCCGCACGCCGGTCCCGGCCGTGCCCCCGAAGAACGCGTCGAAGATGTCGCCGAACCCGGAGAAGCCGCCGTAGGGACCGAATCCCTCCGCGCTCGTACCCACGCCCGCCCGGCCGAACAGGTCGTAGGCCTGGCGCCGCTGGGGATCCGAGAGGACCTGGTAGGCCTCGTTGATCTCCTTGAAGCGCTCGTCCGCATCGCGGTCGGTATTGACGTCCGGATGCCAGTGCTGTGCGAGGCGGCGGAACGCGCGCTTGATGTCCGCGTCCGACGCTCCCCGGGGCAGCTCGAGGATCTCGTAGTAATCACGCTGGGTGGCCATGCCGAAGCGAGTATAGGCAAGGGTCCCGGTGCGTCCCCGCCCCCAGGGGTACCAGCCGCCGCGACACCGCTCTGAGTCGTCACCGCGGTTACCATCCGGGCGTGTCCCAGGCCCACCGCTGCAGCCTCGCGGCGTGAGCGGCGCTGCGGCCGCCCGGCTGACCGTCGCCCTGACGTTCGACCACGACGCGATCGCCGCCGAGGTCATGCGCGGCGACGGCCCCGTCGCCCGTTCCCGCGGCGAGTTCGGGCCGCGTGTCGGCGCCCCGCGCGTCCTGGAGCTGCTCGCCCGTCATCAGATCCTCGCCACCTGGTTCGTGCCCGGACATACGCTCGTGAGCTTTCCCGAGAGCGTCCGGGCGATCCTCGAGGCCGGCCACGAGCTGGCCTGCCACGGCTGGGCGCACGAGGACCTCGCGACGGTCGGCCCGGGGACCCAGCGCGAGCTCCTCGAGCGGAGCCGCGACGCGATCGGGGAGGTCGGCGGCCGCCCGCCGGCGGGATTCCGCGCCCCCTACTGGTCGCTCTCGGAGGAGACGCTCGACCTCGTCGAGGAGCTCGGCTTCGCCTACGATTCCTCGCTCATGGACGACGACTTCCGGCTCCACCGGATCCGCCGCGACGACCGCCACACGCCCGACGGATCGGAGCTCGGCGCCCCCGGGCGGCTGGTGGAAGTGCCGATCAGCTGGAGTCTCGACGACTGGCCCCACTTCGAGCCCGGTCGAACCGGGGTCGGCCCGCTCTCGGCGCCCTCGAAGGTCGAGGAGATCTGGGTCGCCGAGCTCGAGTACGCCCACGGCAAGGTCGCCGGCGGCGTCCTCACGCTGACGATGCACCCCGAGGCGATCGGGAGGGCGAGCCGGATCGCGATGCTCGAGCGATTCGTGGAGCGGGCGGCTTCCCTCGAGGGCGTGGTCTTCGATCGGCTCGACCGGATCGTCGAGCGCTGGGTGGCGACCGAGTCGTAGCATCGGTCCCGCAGCGCCAAAGCAGGGGCACGAGATGACGGTCGGCGACCCAGGGCAACGGGGATCGCGGTACGACGTGAGGCCGTCTCTCGGCTCACCGCCCTTCGCGCGCTTCGGGGGTGCCGCCGCGATCGCCGCCGCCATCCTCGGCTTCGCCTATTCGATCGCCTTCGTCGTCGTGCGGGAGCCGCTCGTCTACTCGCTTCTGCTGCTTGCCGGCGCGCTGGCCACGAGCGCCGCGGTCATCGCCTTCGCCGACCGGGTCCGGGCGGTCGATCCGGGCTTCGCGACCTGGGGCATGGTCCTGGGCCTCGGGGGGACGCTGGGCGCGGGGATCCATGGCGCCTACGATCTCGCGAACGCGATCCACCCGGTTGCAGGCGGACCGACCGATCTGCCCAGCGCGGTCGACCCGCGCGGCTTTCTGACCTTCGGGATCGCCGGGGTCGGCCTGCTCGTCCTCGCCTGGCTGGCCTCGCGGGACTCGACGTTCCCGCGGTCGCTCGGCTGGCTCGGGCTGGCGACCGGTGCGCTGCTCGTCGCCGTCTATCTCGCCAGGCTGATCGTCCTCGACTCGTCCAGCCCCCTGGTCCTGGGGCCGGCCGCGCTGGCGGGACTGATCGCGATCCCGGCGTTCTACGTCTGGCTCGGTCGGGAGCTCCTCCGCGACAGCCGCTAGCGAAGCGCCGGCCTGGTGATCGCGGGTCGGCGGGCGGCGCCTCCTATTTCAGGAGCAGCAGCGCGAGGCGGCGCGTGGCGATGAGCAGACCGATCGTGCCCATCGCGACCAGGTAGCCCGCGTGGAGAAGCATCTCCGGCCCCAGCGCGCCGATCGTCAGCCGCCGGAGGATCTCCACCCCGTGATAGAGCGGCGTCAGAGCGACGAGGAAGCGGAGCGCCTCGGGATAGGCGTCCAGCGGGAAGAAGGTCGCCGAGAAGAGGAAGAGCGGAAGGGTCACGACGAAGATCAGGTCGAAGTCCTGCCACTTCCGCATGAACGTCGTCGCGGCGAGGCCGGCGCCCGCGAAGGCATAGCCGATGAGCAGCGAGGCAGGCAGAACGAGAACCGCGACCGGTGACCTGACCAGGCCCAGGATCGCCATCACGATCAGGAAGCCCGACGCGTACAGGGCCCCCCGGATGATCGCCCAGAGCGCCTCACCGACCGCCACGTCGTCCACCCCGATCGGCGTGGCCAGCACGGCGTCGTAGATCTTGGTCCACTTCAGCTTCCCGAAGAAGTTGAAGGTCGTATCGGCGATCACGCCATTCATCACCGACGAAGCCATCACACCGGGCGCCACGAAGAGGGTGTAGTCGATCGGCCGGCCGTCGGGCCCGGTCACGGTTCCGACGAGCGCACCGACCCCGAACCCGATACCGAACAGATAGAAGAACGGTTCGACGATCCCGCTGATGAGCACGCTCCTCACGCGGGCGAAGAAGAGGACGTTCCGCTCGACGAGCGGCCGGGCTCGAAGTCCGAAGCCGAGTCGCGGCGTCGGCGGGCGGACCCCCGCCAGGACGGTCACTTGATCAGCCTCCGGCGCAGGGCCAGGCCGGCGGCGATCGTGCCCAGGACCGCGTAGGCCGCGAGGACGGCGAGGTGAAGGAGCCCCGCGAACGGGTCGAGCGACCCAAGGACGAGCCCTCGGGAGAGGGCCACGCCGTGGAACAGCGGCGTCAGCCAGGCAAGGGGCTGGAGCGGGGCAGGCAACTGCTCGACCGGGAAGAACGTGCCGCTGAACAGAAAGAGCGGGGTGATCCCGAAGCGGAACAGCGAGGCGAAGCTGCTATCGGTCTTCTGGCTCGCGGCGAAGGCGGTGATCGGCCCTCCGAAGGCAAGGCCGGTGAGCACCGCGATCGCCACCGAAAGGACGAGCCACGGCGAGGAGGCCGCTCCGAAGAGCACGACGATCACCAGGAAGGCAAGGGTCACGAGCGTGACCCGGAACGAGAGGAAACACAGATGGGCGGCCACGATGTCGCGCACCCGGAGCGGTGTCGAGAGCATGGCCAGGAACTGCGCGTTCCAGAGGATCCCGCCGAGTACCGGATACGTGCACTCGAACGCGGCGACGGTCATCGCCTGGGCGGCGATCAGCCCTGGGGCAAGGAAGGCGAGGTAGCTCCCGCCGGGGAGAGCGGCGTTCGCGCTCGCGCTCACGTAACCGCCGATCCCGAGCCCCATCGCGGCGAGGTAGAGAGCGGGCGAGAGGAAGCTGATGAAGACGGTGCCACGCCAGGTTCTGCGGTAGACGTAGAGGGAGCGCTCGAAGGCATGGAACGCACCCAGGCGCGGGGGCCGACGCAGCGGCGTGACGGCCTGTGCGGCGGCGCTCACTCGTCGACGAGGGTTCGGCCGGTGAGGTGCAGGAACACGTCCTCGAGCGTGCTCCGGCGCACGAGGACGCTCTCGGGCTGAAGGCCCCGCTCATGAACCGCGCTCGTCGCCGCGTCGCCATCGGCCGTGTAGAGGAGCACCCGGTCGGGGAGATGCTCCACGCGCTCGGCGATCCCCTCGAGCCGGCCGTCGAGCGGCCGGTGGCCGTTCGTCGGGGCACCCGGCGCCTGCCCGCTGCCCGGCTCCGGCTCTGCACCGTCGCCCGGGAAGCGCAGCTCGACGACTTCGCGGGTCGCGTAGCGCTCGATCAACTGGCGCGGCGATCCCTCGGCCACGATCCGGGCCTTGTCCATGATCACGAGCCGGTCGCAGAGCTGTTCCGCCTCGTCCATGTAGTGGGTCGTGAGGACAGTCGTCGCGCCCCGCTGCTTCAGCCGGTAGAGCCGCTCCCAGACGAGGTGACGGGCTTGCGGATCGAGGCCGGTCGTGGGCTCGTCCAGGAGGAGGAGGTCGGGATCGTTGACGAGCGACCGGGCGATCGTCAGGCGCCGCTTCATCCCGCCCGACAGCGGCTCGACCTCCGACTTCGCCCGCTCGCCCAGTTGAACGAATTCGAGCAGGTCGCGTGCGATCCGGCGCGCATCGGCCCGCGGGATGTCGAAAAAGCGTGCGTAGACGAACAGGTTCTCCTCGACCGTCAACTCGACGTCGAGCGTGTCCGATTGGGGCACGACACCAAGGCGGGCACGGATCCGCGGCCCATCGACGGCGGGATCCATGCCCAGGATGCGGAGCGTCCCCGCGGACGCCGGTGAGACGCATCCGATCATCCGCATCGTCGACGTCTTGCCGGCACCGTTCGGCCCCAGGAAGCCGAACGCCTCGCCCGGTGCGACGTCGAAGTCGATGCCGTCGACGGCGGTGAAATCACCGAACCGTTTCGTCAGGCCGCGGGCGTGGACGAGCGACTCCACCGGTTCCGGGGACATGGGCAGGGATGGTAGCAGCAGAAACGTGCTACCATTCGGGAGCACGTAAGCTCGAGCGACGGGCCGGCCCCGGGGCCATCCGTCGCAGGCGAACGGAGGTCGACCGTGGACTGGCTTCCCACAGAGGTCCGGGAGCTGCTCGAGGCGGCGCTGGTGGCCGAGCTGACGGTGGTGAACGAGCGCGGAAGCCCCGTCACCTACCCGCTCATCCCCCTCTACGACGACGGCCGGATCTACATGACCTCGAGCGTGCTCTTCTCGAAGAAGCTGGAGCATCTCAAGAGGGATGCACACGTCTGTGTCTCGGTGACGGACCCGGTCGCGACGGGCGGCCGGAGCGATCGCGCGACGATCCAGGGCGAAGCCCGGGTCCTCGAGGACGATCCGCACACGACCTGGGAGCGGGTCCTCCCGATCTGGCGGGCGAAGGAGCCCGCGATCGACCTGTTCTACAAGCAGCGCTTCGGCCTGCCGCTGTTCTTCGAGCGGTCACTCATCGAGATCATCCCCCGCCGCGCGCTGTACTGGGCAGACGGCGGATCCCAGTCGGCTCCGAGCGTCTCGGTCGCGCCCGAGATCCCCCCGGAGGCCGGCTGATGGACGCCAGGCTGGGGTTGAGGAAGCTCGTCGACTACCCCTTCCAGGTCCTGAGCTGGGTCGACGACGACGGCTACCCGGTGAGCGTCGCCGTCCAGGCCCGCTTCGACCTCGCCGCCGGGACGGCCTCCTTCGAGACGCCGACGGGTCTGTCCCTACCCGCCGAAAGGGACCTGTCGCTGACTGGATCCCACATCCGGCCGCGACCTGGCTATGGCTATGACGAACGGCGCCACGTGACGGTCTGGGGTCGCCTTCTCGGCCCACCGGCAGCCGGGGGGGAGGTCGCGCTGCGCGCGGTGCGAGCCTGGGGCTGGGACGAGGAAGAGATGCCCTTCGTCGAGTACTCGGAGCGCGGGCTGCCCCAATCCCGGCGCTATTTCGCCGGCCTCTCGGAGCAGTTCGGGAGGCGGGTCGGCCCTCGGCTCGGACGGGGCTGGCTGTTCTTCCGCGCCACCCGCCTGCCGTTCCTCTCGGCCACGTTCGTGCCGGTCCTGCTGGGGATCGCGATCGCCGCGAAGGACGGCTATTTCGACCCCTTCGCAGCGTTACTGACGATCGTCGGCGGGGCGGCGGTCCACCTCGGCTTGAACGTCGCGAACGACGTCTTCGACGTCGAGGCCGACGAGGCGAACGTGACGCCGACCCGCTTCAGCGGCGGCTCACGGGTTATCCAGTACGGGCTGGTGGGCCGTCGACAGATGGCCCGTCTCTCGCTGGGCTTCTACCTCCTCGCGGCGGCGATCGGGCTGTTTCTGCTTGCGACGCGCTATTCGCCGGCGCTGTTGATCATCGGCGCGCTCGGGATGTTCGTGAGCTTCGCCTACACGGCCCCGCCATTCCGGCTCGTCTACCGTGGGTTGGGCGAGATCTGTGTCGCGCTTGGATTCGGACCGCTGATGCTGCTCGGCGCATATGTCGTCCAGACCCGGGGAGCGATCACGCCCGAAGCGGTCGTCGTCTCGATCCCCGTCGCGATCCTCGTCGCGCTCATCCTCTACGTGAACGAGATCCCGGACCGAAGCGGCGATGAGGCAGCCGGAAAGCGGACGCTGCCCGTCCGCTGGCCGCGCGACCTCGTCGTCAACGTGTACCTCGCGGCCGCGATCCTGGCCTTCGCCGTCGTCGTCCTGGGCGTGCTCGTGGGCTGGCTCCCGATCCCGGCCCTCCTCGCGCTCGCTGCGCTTCCCCTCGTGCCCCGGATCTACGCGGGTCTCCAGCGCTACTACGACCAGCCCTACGGCCTGATGGCGTTCCTGGGGGTGAACGTCCAGCTCCACCTGTTCGTGGGCGCGCTGCTCCTGATCGCCTACGTCCTCGCCATCGCCCTGACCGCGCTCGTCCCGGGCGCTCCGGTCTTCTTCGGCTGACGACGGCCGACCCCCGCCCGCGCGCCCTCCGTCACGCCGTCGCCCCCGCCGTCAGTCCGAGGCGATCTCCTCCAGCCCCTCGTCCGCCTGCCGGTGCTCGCGGCCGCACGCTCCGCAGGCCAGCGCCTCGTCCAGCCGGCCGCCACAGCGACAGACGTATCCGAGTGGTCGGGCCGGGTTCCCGCCGACGAGCGTGTGGGGCGGCACGTCGCGATTGACGACCGAGCCCGCCGCGACCATCGACCAGGCGCCCACGCTCACCCCCGGCATCAGGACGGCGTGGGCGCCGATCGACGCGCCGTGTCGAACCGTGGGAGGGAGGGTGCGGTAATCGCCCACGGCCTTCCGGGTCCCGTCCGGGTTCGTCGCCCGCGGGGCGGGATCCTGGATGAGCACCGCGTGAGGGCCGATGAACACCTCGTCCTCGACCGTCCCCCCGAAGACGCAGGCATAGTTCCCGAGCTTGACCCGGTCGCCGATGACGACGTCGCGGTCGACGAAAACCCCCTTGCCGAGGGTGCACTCGGCTCCGACCCGGGCCCCGGGCATCAGCTGCGCCGCATGCCAGACATGACTGCCCGCACCGACCTGGGCCCCTTCGCCGACGTCCGCCGTCGGATGGATGAACGATTCGTCCATCACCGACCGGTCAGCCCCTGGGCCGCGGTCACGGGCTGACCCGCAAGCAGCGCGCGGTAGAGCGCGACGTACCGCTCCACCATCGCCTCGGCCGAGAACTGCTCGCAGACGTCACGCGCCGCCGCGTCGAGCAGCCGCTCCCGCAGCTCCGTGTCCGCCGCCAGCCGGAGCGTCGCCCGGGCGAGTCCGACCGGGTCGCCTGGCGCCGCGAGGAGCGCGTTCTCCTCCTCGCGCAGAAGGATGTCGCTGCCGGGCAGGGCCGAAGCGACGACAGGGACGCGGCAGGCCATCGCCTCGAGCACGACGAGCCCG
>DASYTK010000037.1:0-3994 GCA_036002405.1 Candidatus Limnocylindrales bacterium | reverse complement strand
AAGGGACGCGAGACCGTCTCGATCGGCTCGCCGGGACGCGGCAGACCCATCCCGCGCATGTTCGTGAAGCCGACGTGGACGATCTCGTGGAGCGGGTTCTCGGTCGCTCCGGCCACCGCGGCGATGAAGTCGCCCCGGCGGATTCCCTCCGCCGCCTCGCCGATGTTGTGCGTCCCCGTCGAGCAGGCGGTCACGACGCACATGTTGTGGCCCCGGATGCCGGTCTCGATCGCGATCTGTCCCGAGGCCGTGTCGGGGAGCATGTTCGCGATGAAGAAGGGGCTGACCGAGCGGGCGCCCTTCGTCTCCCAGAGCGTCTTGTTGTCCATGATCAGCTGGGGACCGCCGCCGCCCGAGCCGAAGATCACCCCGATGTCGTCGCGGTTCTCGTCGGTCACCTCGAGGCCCGAGTCGGCGAGCGCCATCTTCGCCACGGCGACGCCAAAGACGACGTTCTTGTCAGTCCGGCGGATCGCCTTGAAATCCATCCACTTCGTGGGCTCGAAGTCGTCGACCTCGCCGGCCGCCTGGGGCTCGTAGGGCGAGGGATCGAAGCGCGTGATCCGTCTCAGTCCGGAACGGCCCGCGACGAGATTGCCCCAGACGGTCTCGAGGTCACTGCCGACCGGGCTGATGATCCCCATCCCGGTGACCGCGACGCGACGGTTGAAGTCTGGGCGGCGCATCGTCCGCTGGTTCCTCCTCGTTCCTGGTCCGGCTGCTCGTCAGCGCGCAGCGGCCGCCTCGGCGACCGGAGCGGGCAGGCGGAGCCGTCCGGGCGCGTCGGCCTCGTCGAGGGCGAGCGCGGTCGCATTCGGCGCGATCCGCCTGATAAGCCCGCTGAGCACCTTGCCCGGCCCGACCTCGACGAAGGTCGCCACTCCCTGGTCCGCCAGCCGCTCGATCGCGGCCACCCAGTCCACGCCGCGCGTCAGGTGCTCGATCAGCTCCGCCCGGCAGGCCTCCCCGCTCGTGAGCGGGCGGGCATCCGCGTTCGCAAGGAGGGGCGCTGTCGGATCGCGGAACTCCACCGTGGCCAGCGCTTCCCGCATCCCCTCCGCCGCGCGGCTCATCAGTGGGGAGTGAGCGGCGACGCTGACCGGCAGGGGGATGACCCGCTTCGCCCCGAGCTCCCTCGCGGCGCCGGTCGCCATTTCGACGGCAGCGCGCGTGCCGCTGACGACGACCTGCCCGGGAGCATTCCGGTTCGCGATCGCGAAGGGCCCGGCCCCTTCCCCGGCGGCGCGAAGGTCGGCCAGCCGCTTCTCGTCGAGCCCGATCACGGCGGCCATCGCGCCGTCCTCGGCCGAGGCCTGCATCAACCGGCCCCGCTCGCGGACGAGCCGGATCGCGTCTGCCAGGGAGAGCGCGCCGGCGGCCACGAGCGCGCTGTACTGACCCATCGAGTGGCCCGCGTAGGCTCGTGGGCGCCAGGGGGTCGCGCCGCTCTCCTCCCAGGCCGACTCGAGCGCGCGGAGGTAGGCGATCGAGGTCGCCAGGAGCGCCGGCTGGGCGTTGATCGTCCGGTCCAGCTCGGCCGGCTCACCCTCCCAGGCAAGTCGGCTGATCGGCTCCCCCAGGGCCTCGTCGGCCTCCGCGAAGACGTCTGCCGCGACGGGCCATGTCGCAGCCAGCTCGCGACCCATCCCCACGTATTGCGAGCCCTGGCCGGGAAACACGAAAGCGACGCTCACAGAGGACCTCGAGAAGCGCCGACGCTGGCGCGCCGGCCTGACCGGCTCCCTCGCCCGGCCCGCGCGCAGCGTACCAGCGCCCCCGGCGCACCCCGCCCGATCGCGTGCAAGCCTGCACGCACCCCGCTACGCTCCGTGGATGGCCGACCAGACCGAATCCGTCAGCGCAGCCGTCGAGGCGGCCGGGGACCGCCTGCAGAACCCGCGCGAGCTCTCCGACCGGATCGCGATGGGCCGCGCCCTGTGGCGCGATCTCGTCATCGGCTTCGCCGGCCAGTTGGGTGAGCTGCGCCTGGGCTTCACGCAGCTCGCGGCGCTCTATGCCGCGGCAGGTCGCGCCACCCTGACGATCGCCGATCTGGCCGAGCAGATCGGGCGGTCGCCCTCCGCGACGAGCCGGGTCGTGAGCGCGCTCGAGCGCCGCGGACTGATGCGCCGGAGCGAGGAGGTCGCCGATCGCCGGCAGCGGACGCTCGAGGTTACGCCTGACGGCACGGCGCTGCTCGGCACGATCGATCGGGCCCGCGCCGAACAGTTCCTCGCCATCGTGCGGCCGCTCCCGGCCGCCGAGCGGGCGCTCATCGCGATGGGCGTCGCCGCCCTCGCGAGCCGTGCGATCACCCGCGGTGGTCGATTGATCAAATCGCCCGAGGGCGGTGGCTAGCCCGAACCGGCCGCCTGGATGATGCGGGTTGCTTTCGTCGCGAGGTAGACCCGGCTGGCGATCCCCCGCCCACCCACGGAGTCGGGCTCCACGCGGAGCAGGTCGGCCCCGGCCCGGGCGACGATCTCGCGCACTTCGCGGACCGGGAGGAAGCTCGTGCGGATCGGCTGGAGGCCCAGGCGCCGGTACGCGAAGCCGGGATCGACCCCGAGCCGCCTCAGCAGCCCGTAGAGCCGTCTCCTTGGCTGGAGCCGGCGCACGAGGGAAAGTTCCGAGGGCAACTGAAAGACCAGCAGGCCGTCCACCGCGAGCACCCGAACGAGCTCCACGATGGAGTCGCGGATGGCCTGTCCGCCGGGCAGGTGCTGGAGCACGAAACGGCAGTAGACCATGTCGAACGAGGCGCTCTCGAAAGCCCCGAGGTCGCGCCCCGAGACGAGCGTGAACCGGCAGTTGACGAGATCGCGGTTCAGGGTGCGGGCCCCATCGATCATCGCGGCCGAGATGTCACAACCGTGGCACTCCACGAAATGAGGCGCGAATCCGCGGGTCACGCGACCCAGGCCACAACCCACGTCGAGGAGCCTCCCGAATGTCCTGGGGAGCCCGAGGGAGGCGGCACGGTCGAGGACCCGACGGGCCTCGGCTTCACCCGTCAGGAAGAACTCGTCGACCGCCCACCGGCCGTGGCGGCGCTCCGGATGCGTCAGGATCGCCCAGTAGGGATCCAGGCGGGCGAGCTCCTCCCAGTCTCGTCGGTGCTCGCTGAGCTCTCGCTCGAATCGGATGGTCACCCGTGCCTAGGTCGCCCTGCGTCGCCGCGTCGCCTTCCGCCCGCCCCCGACGAGGTTGCCCCAGCTCACGATCCGGTTGAGCGCGATCCGGATGATCGGGCGATCGTCGATCGCCTGCTCCCGGTATTGGGGGTACTTCGCGCGCAGGGCCTTGACCGCCGCGGCGTGCTCGTCGCGCTCGTGGGGCTGTGGTTCGAGCAGCTCTGCGGTGCCCTCGGCGCGGAGCCAGGCGAGGTGGCTCCAGTCCTCGCTCCACCGGTCGACCAGGATCGAGGCCTCCGGCAGCACGAGGATGTCCTGCACGCGGGCGAGTCGGTGGGGATCGTCCGTCCGCTTCGGTTTCTCGTCGAGCGGGCTGTAGAGCAGCGGGCGCCCCGCGCGATCGGGGGCGTCGCCCACGACGAAGCAGATCGGGACCAGCCGCGGCCGCCCCTCCGGGGTCGTCGTCGCGAGCGTCGCCCGGCGCGCGTCGGCGAGGAAGGCCCGCTCCTCGTCGCTGAATGCCTCCCGTCGCTCCATCGGCGGATGATGCCCCATCGAGAGGGTCGAGAGGGGCCGAGGGACACGGAATCGAAGAGGCCACTCGGTCGTCGGGATCCGAGTGGCCTCTGTGGCGCTGGTGACGGGAGGCCTCCGACCTTAGCCGGTGGCCTCCGTCCCCGCGTCATCCATTTGCGTGAATTCGAGCCGGTACCTGTCCAGCTCGGGCACTGGGCAGCGCCCGACGGCTGAGCCCAGGTTCACTCGGACGATGGGAGGGAAATGGGAATCGGCGGGAGCAAGCTGGCATCAGTCGTCGCGGTGGGCCCCGCGGGGTCGTTGATCCCGTTGCCGTTGTCGGA
>DASYTK010000036.1:0-17545 GCA_036002405.1 Candidatus Limnocylindrales bacterium | reverse complement strand
GAGAGCTGGCGCCTCGACGCGCCCGGAGCGAGTGTCCCCTCCGCCTCGCCGACCGAGAGGGGATCCCCGGCGGCGACGGAGAGCCTCTCATCGCCGGCGGCCAGCGCCTCGGCACCGCCGAACGCGACGCTTGCGAGCGCGAGTCCCGCCGCGCCTTGACACTCGAATCGCGCCGGTGCCTATAATCGGCCACTGTCCAGAGCCCGCCGTTGGGAGACGCCTGCGCGCCCGCAGGGCGGATGGGGGCTCCGGAGGAGGACCGATCGGCGCCATGCCGGCCGCCCGACGTCCAGAAGTGGGAGGACGATCGCCCATGAGTCTCCGGACTCGACGAGGCCTAGCCTTGCTGGTCTCGACGTTGTTCGTGGCGGCCGCGTGTGCGCCCGCCGCCGTATCACCAACACCCGGCGCCCCGAGCGCGTCCGCGCCCGCGACCGCGTCGGCACCTGCCTCGCCCAGCGCGTCGGCGCCGGCCTCTGCCAGCGCCTCGGCACCTGAGGACGAGTTCGAATCGCTCCTCTTCGACTACGAGTACAGCCCGGAGGCGGGCACCCCCGGCGGGAGCGTCGTCGTCTCCGACTGGCAGGCGGCGAACCAGCTCAATCCGTTCTATTCGAACGCCTTCGCGAACAGCCAGGTCTTCGCCGCGACGATGCGCGGCCTCTGGGTGACGACTGCCGACGGCCACTGGAAGCCGGACCTCGCGGCGAAGATGCCGAAGTTCAGTGACGGCTCCGTCCGCGTGACCGACACGGCGCCGCCGTGCCCGGAGGTCCCGGTGCCCGCGGCCAGCGGCAGCGCAGCCGCCAGCAGCCCCGCCGCGACGGAGACCGCGACCGAAGCCGCGACGACCGCCCCCGCGGGCGGCGCGTTCGAGGTCGACGTCGAGCTGCTCCCCGGCCTGAAGTGGAGCGACGGCGAGGACCTCACCCTCAACGACTGGAAGTACACCTGGGACTGGGTGCTCGATCCGGACCAGACCGGCATCGTGACCCTGGGCTACGACAAGATCAGCGACATCGAGGTCTCTGACGACGGGCTGAAGGCGACGTTCAAGTTCTGCGAGAACTACGCCGGCTTCTACGGCCTGCTCGGCACGGCCTTCCTGCCCGAGCACTACATGAGCGGGATCCCGGTCTCGGAGGCGAACGCCACGAGCTACCCGCTCTCGGCCGACATCGCCAACTCGCCGGTCAGCGGCCCCTTCAAGTACGTGACGGCCTCGGCCGACACGATCGAGCTCGAGCGGAACGACGACTGGGCCGGGCCCGCCGAAGCGTGCGACGGCCCCTGCCTCGACACGCTCACCTATCGCTTCTTCCCCGATAACAAGGAAGGGATGATCGCGGCGTTCCTCGCCGGCGAGATCGACGTCGCGACCGACCTGCTCCAGGGTGACTACGACGCGATCGCCGGGGTCTCCCCGGAGGTCGGCCAGGCGCTCCTCGACGCCGCCTGGGAGTACGAGCACCTCGACATGAACCAGGCCGGCCTGGGCCGTGGCAAGGGCCATCCGGCCCTCCAGGACCTGAACGTCCGCAAGGCGATCGCGATGACGATCGATCGGCAGGCGCTCTGGGAGACCGTCTTCCCCGGCCAGCCCTTCCCCTCCGACGAGCCCATCTGCACGAACGCACCTCCGGGTCTCTACTGGAGGCTCGAGGACGCGACCTGCCCGGAGACCGACGTCGAGGGCGCCAAGGCGCTCCTCGAGAGCAACGGCTACACCGACAGCGACGGTGACGGCATCCGCGAGAAGGACGGCGTGCCGCTCGACCTCGTGCACTGCACCTCTCAGGTGCCGGCACGCGAACTCTCCGCGCAGTACCTCGCCGGCGCTCTCAAGGAGGTCGGCATCAACCTCGAGGTCAACACGGTCGACTCGACGACGGTCTTCTTCACCAACTGGCCGGACGTCGCGCCCGACACGAAGTGCAACCTCGCGCACGGCAACTACGACACGGCCGAGTTCGCCTACGTCCTGACGTTCGACCTCTTCGGGGACTACTACTACTCGTATCACACCGAGCAGATCCCCACCGATGCGAACGAGGGCAACGGCTACAACTACCTGCGCTACTCGAACCCGGAGATGGACGATGCGCTCAACACGCTCGCCTCGGCCATCCAGCCGGCGGACCAGGTGCAGGCGGCGTACACCATCCAGCAGCTCTACACCGAGCAGATCCCGGAGATCGTCCTCTACTACCGGGCGAGCACCCGGGGCGTCTCGGCGGGGCTGCACAACTTCAACAAGAACCCCTCCACCTCGTCCGACATGTGGAACGTCGAGGACTGGTGGGTGGAGACCTGAGACCTTGACCTGAGTCAGGGAACCTCGTCGGCGGCGGTCATCCGTGACCGCCGCCGACTTCTATTCCGGGTCCGCGGGACGCGGCGGTCCCGGAAGGCCAGCGGCGGAGCGGGCGAGCACCGGCGACCGAGCCGGGGCCGTTCGGGCCCACTGCACATCTGCTACCGTGGCGCTCCGCACGCGGAACGAGCCACCCGGCACACGGTGACGACCGAGCGCACCTGAGATGACGAAGTTCATCATCCGCCGGCTTCTCGGCCTCCTGCCGCTCCTCTTCGGCGTCCTCCTGATCAGCTTCATCCTGATGAAGTGGGCGCCCGGCGGTCCACAGGCGGCCCTGGCCGGGAACAAGTCGATCACCCAGGCCGAGATCACCCAGTGGCTGCGGCGCTGGTGCCTCCAGCGCGAGACGACGCCGATCTCCGTGCTCCAGGAGTTCGGTGGCTGGCTCGGCGTCCTCAACTGCGACAAGGACGGCCTTCAGGCCTTTACCTCCGACCAGGGCGGATTGAACTTCCTGCCCCGGGCCCTGGGCGGGGGCGACAACGGGATCCTCCACGGCGATCTCGGGCTCGGCATCCGCGCCGGCCGGCCGGTCCTCAGCCTGATCACGGAACGGATGCCGGCCACCCTTGTGCTGACGACGACCGCGCTGATCTTATGGGTCAGCGTGGCGATCCTGGCCGGGCTCTACGCGGCCGTGAATCGCTATTCGCTCTTCGACCAGGGCCTGACCTTCTTCAGCTACGTCTTCTATTCGCTGCCCACGTTCTGGCTCGGCCTGATGCTGATCTTCGCCTTCGCCGTTCGCCTGGACCTCCTTCCGACGAGCGGGATGATCACGGTCAGGCAGTGGTCTCCCTTCAACACGCCCCAGTACTGGGCCCAGTTCTGGAACCTGGACGACCCGCGACACGGGCCGCTGGCCGCGATCGTCGACGTCGGACGGCACCTGATCCTGCCGGTGATCACGCTCGTGGCAGTGAACATCGCCGCCGACAGCCGTTTCGTCCGGGCCTCGATGCTCGAAGCGCTGGGCCAGGATTACGTGCGCACGGCGAGGGCGAAGGGATTGGCCAGCCGGGTCGTGGTGGGCAAGCACGCCTTCCGCAACGCGATGCTGCCGGTCGTCACGAACGTCGCGCTCGAGATCCCCTTCCTGTTCTCGGGAGCGATCGTCACCGAGACGATCTTCACCTGGCCGGGGATGGGCCGCCTGTTCATCGAGTCGGTGAACGCGCGCGACTATTTCGTCCTCATGGGACTCTTCCTCGTGACCGCGGTCATCGTGCTGATCGCGAATCTCGCCGCCGACGTCCTCTACGCCATCGTCGACCCGCGGATCAGGTACGACTAGGTCATGGCCGATCCCATCCACACCGTCGACCCGGCGGCCCAGGCCGGCATGGCCTACCCCACGGCTCCCCTCGCCAACGTCGAGCAGGCGGAGGCCGCGGTCGCCGCGGGTGCCCGCCCCGAGGACTACGAGGTCGCCCTCAAGTCCCTCAACCAGTGGCAGCTGGCGTGGCGCCGCTACCGCAGGCACCGCCTCGCGCTCGTGGGGGCGGTCATCCTCGCGATCATGGCCTTCCTGGCGATCTTCGGGCCGATCATCTGGCCCTACGACCCGCTCGACCTCCACCGCATCCCTGGACCGCAGGGGATCGCGCCCAACCTGACGGAGCCGTTCGGCACGGACAACGGCGGACGGAGCGTGTTCAAGCTCGTCGTCAACGGCGCCCGCCTCTCGATGCTCATCGGGATGGGGACGATGGCGATCGCCGTGACCTTCGGGGTCGCCGTCGGGGCGATCTCGGGCTATTTCGGCGGATTGCTCGACAACGTGCTCATGCGCTTCGTCGACATCATGCTGACGATCCCGTTCCTCTTCGTCATCCTCGTCGCGGCACGCTTCTTCGGAGCGGGCGACCCGATCATCCTGATCATCATCTTCGGGGTGCTCTCGTGGCCCGGGCTTGCCCGGCTCGTGCGCGCCCTCTTCCTCTCCCTGCGCGAGCAGGAGTTCGTCCAGGCGGCGCGCGCCGTGGGCGTCGGGCACCTGAGGATCGCCTTCCGGCACATGCTCCCGAACGCAATCGGCCCGATCGTCGTCTCGGCCACGCTGTTGGTGGCGAACGCGATCATCCTGGAGGCCTTCGTCTCCTTCCTGAACTTCGGCCTGAAGTCGCAGGACATCAGCTGGGGCAACGCGCTCGCGCGCTCACAGGCGACGCTCGTCCTGGGCAACTGGTGGTGGCCGTTCTTCCCGGGCATGGCGATCGCCCTGACCGTGATCGCGATCAACTTCATGGGCGACGGCCTGCGCGACGCGCTCGATCCACGCGCGAGGGAGTGACCGACCGGTGACGACGGTCACCCTGGCGCGCCAGGAGAGCTCGCTCCCGCCAGACGACGTCCTCCTCGACGTCCGTGACCTGCGCACCTATTTCCACGTGATGGACGGCACGGTCAAGGCCGTCGACGGGGTGAGCTTCTCGATCAAGAAGGGCGAGAGCCTGGGCATCGTCGGCGAATCGGGCTGTGGCAAGAGCGTCACGGCGCTGTCCGTGATGCGCCTGCTCGACATCCCTCCCGCCGAGATCGCCTCCGGCGAGATCTGGTTCGCCGGACAAGACCTCCTGAAGCTCTCCGACGAGGAGATCCGCCACGTCCGCGGCAACGAGGTCGCGATGATCTTCCAGGAGCCGATGAGCAGCCTGAACCCGGTGTTCACCGTCGGCGAACAGATCGCCGAGGCCGTGCAACTCCATTTCCGGGTCGGCCATCGTGAGGCGATGGACCGCGCGATCGAGTCACTCCGGAGGGTGGGGATCGGCAACCCGGAACGCCGGGTCCGTCAGTACCCGCACGAGCTCTCCGGCGGGATGCGGCAGCGCGTGATGATCGCGATGGCGCTCTCGTGCGACCCTCAGCTGCTCATAGCCGATGAGCCGACGACGGCGCTCGACGTGACGATCCAGGCGCAGATTCTGGACCTGATCAAGGCGATCCAGGCCGAGACCGGCACCGCCCTCATGCTGATCACCCACGACCTCGGCGTCGTCGCGGAGAGCGTCCAGGACGTCGTCGTGATGTATGCCGGGCGGGTCGTCGAGGAGGGCACGGTCGACGAGGTCCTCCTCTCACCCAAGCATCCCTACACCGAAGGGTTGCTCGCCTCGATCCCCTCGAAGGGCAAACGTGGCCAGGCGCTCAGCGTCATCAAAGGCACGGTCGCGAATCCGTTCAACCTGCCCAAGGGCTGCAACTTCACGCCGCGCTGCCCGTATCGCTTCGAACCCTGCCCGGAGCACGACCCCCGGATCGAGATGCCCGGGGGGCCGGCCGCGGCCTGCTGGCTCTGGAAGCCGGCGCCCGGCTATCCCGCCCCGCCGCGGCTGGCGGCCGCGCAAGCCGCGCGCAGCCGGCCGTGACGAGCCCACCCCAGCAGGGCGCCGAGGCGGCCGCGACCGAGGCCGAGCGCCCCACGCCCGCCCCACGGGTCGAGGCCGGCGACGGCCGGCGTCCCCTGATCGCGATCGAGAACCTCGTCAAGTACTACCCGATCTACGGCGGGATCCTCCGCCGCAAGCTCGGGGACGTGAAAGCCGTCGACGACGTCTCATTCGACATCCAGCGGGGCGAGGTGTTCGGGCTCGTGGGGGAGTCCGGGTGTGGGAAGTCGACGCTCGGTCGGACCCTCATCCGCCTCCAGCCCCAGACAGCCGGGCACGCCGCGATCGACGGTGAGCCGATCTTCGAGAAGGGGGGTGCCGATCTCAAGCGGCTGCGGCGCCGGATGCAGATCATCTTCCAGGATCCGGTCGGCTCGCTCAACCCGCGGATGCCGGTGAGCGACATCATCGGCGAGGGGCTGCTCGCGCAGGCCGATCAGAAGAACCGCTGGGGCGACCGGAAGGTCCGGGACCAGCGAGTCGGCGACTTCCTCGAGGCGGTGGGTCTTCGCCGCGATTACGCGCGGCGCTATCCCCACGAATTCTCGGGTGGCCAGCGGCAGCGGATCGGGATCGCCCGTGCCCTCGCCCTGGACCCCGAGTTCGTCGTCTGCGACGAGCCGGTCTCGGCGCTCGACGTCTCGATCCAGTCGCAGATCCTCAATCTGCTGCTCGACCTCCGACGCCGGTTCGACCTGACCTACCTCTTCATCGCCCACAACCTCTCCGTCGTCCAGTACATCTCCGACCGGGTCGGGGTGATGTACCTGGGCAAGCTGGTCGAGCTGGCGCCCGTCGAGACGATGTACGCCGACCCCAGGCATCCCTACACCGTGGCGCTCCTCTCGGCCGTGCCCGAGCCCGATCCGCGCCGGCGGAAGAAGCGGATCGTCCTGAAGGGCGACGTTCCTTCGCCGGCGAACCCGCCCTCCGGCTGCCGCTTCCACACCCGCTGCTGGCTCCGCGAGCAGCTCGGCAACCCGGAGAACTGCTCCACGATCGACCCCGAGTTCCGGGAGATCGCACCGGGCCACCGGGTCGCCTGCCACTGGGCCGAGAAGCTGACGGGACAGTCGGTCGCCGAGGCGGCCACCGAAACGCCGACGATCGTGGCGGCCGAAGCCGAGCCTGCCTGAGTGGCTGCTCGGGGCTGCGCCGGCGGCTCGACAAGCGACGCCAGAGGTCGCATCATTCAGCCCCCGCGGCCCTCGCAGGCCACAGGGAGGGCAGGGCAGTGACGGTGAGGGCACCGTCCGGGAGATCTCGGCCCAGAGCCTGAGGAGGAACCGCAGCCGGCGTCCCGGGTTGGGGTGACCGGCCGGTGCTAGAGGAGGAGTAGCGGATGCTGCGTGTCCGAGCCGGGACGCTCTTGGCGATCCTGGCGCTGATCATCACCGCCTGTCAGCCGAGCGGCGCGACCCAGGCGCCCGCCACGAGTGGGGCGCCTGCGACGAGCGGCGCGTCCCCGAGCGAGGCGAGCGCCCCGGCCAGCCAGCCTGCCTCACCGAGCGAGGCCGGCCAGCCGGTCGAGGGTGGGACCCTCGTCGTCGGCCTGCCCGGCGACATGGTCGTCGCCGACCCGACGCTCGTCAGCGACAGCAACTCGTCGTACATCATGCTGAACGTCATCGAGGGACTCCTGGGCGTCAAGCCCGGGACGGTCGGCGAGCTCATCCCCGTCCTGGCCGAGGATTTGCCCACGGTGAGCGACGACGGGTTGACCTATACGTTCAAGCTCCGGCAGGGGATCAAGTTCCACGACGGCACAGACTTCAACGCCGACGCGGTCGTGGCGAACTACGAGCGCCAGAAGAACGCGCCGGAAGAGCTCCGCGACGCCTACAACTACTACTTCGGCGCCGTCTTCGGCTGGGCCGAGGACTCCAATCTCGCCTCGGTCACGGCCGTCGACGAGTCCACGGTCGAGTTCAAGCTCAACGCCCCGCAGTCGAACTTCCTCATCGCCCAGGCCCCGCTGCCGCAGTTCGGGATCCAGAGCCCGGCCGCGCTCGAGGCGGGCGATGCCGACAACCCCGATCCCGCGAAGAGCCCGTACGCGCAGGGCCAGGGCGGCACAGGAAAGTCGATGGTCGGAACCGGGCCGTTCATGTACAAGGAGTGGGTCCCGAACGATCACGTGACGATCGTGAAGAACCCCGACTACTGGAACCCGGACGGTGCGGCGCATCTCGACGAGGCGATCTTCAAGCCGTACCCGGACCAGGCGGCGGAACTCAACGCGCTCCAGGCCGGGGACATCGACCTCGCCCAGACGATCGCGCCGAACGACATCGCCGCGCTCGAGAGCGACCCCGCCTTCCAGGTCATCGACCGGGGCGAATCCTGCAATTACGGCGGCCTCCAGTTCAACCAGACCCATCCCCCGCTCGACAACCTGAAGATCCGCCAGGCGATCGCCTATGCCGTCAACAAGCCGGCGTACATCGAGGCCTTCTACGCCGGGCTGGCCGAGCCCGCCGACAACTGGATGCCCCCGGCCACCGAGTTCTACAAGGCGCTCGGACTGCCGACCTACGATCCCGACCAGGCCAAGGCCCTGATCGCGGAGTCTGGTCTGTCCGGCGACGCCCTGAAGATCCAGTTCTGGTACCCGTCAGACGTCGCCCGGCCGTACATGCCCGACCCAAAGGGCCTGGCCGAAGCGATCGCCAGCGACCTCGAGGCGGTCGGCTTCACGATCGAGTTCCAGACGGCCGGCTGGCGCACCGGCTACCTCCAGGACGAGGCCCTCGGGAAGTACCCGATGTGGCTCCTCGGCTGGACGTGCGACTGGGCCGCGCCCGACAACTTCCTCGTCACCGCTTTCTTCCACTTCCTGGGCAACGACCCGAACCCGGAGTTCGCGTACGGCCCGCCGGAGCTGAAGGCGGCCTTCGACAAGGGCCTGTCGGCGACCACCGATGAGGAGGCGAAGGCGGCCTGGGAGGAGGCGCAGGACATCCTCGCCCGCGATCTCCCGACCGTTCCGCTCGTCCATTCGAAGCCGCCGGCCGCGGCCTCGGCCGACGTGAAGGATTTCCTCGGCGCCGGCAACCTGAACGAGCCGCTCTACACGGTGTGGCTCGACCGCTGAGCCACCTCCGGCTGGACGGCTGATCTGACGGCCCCTCGGGACCTTGCCGGTCCCGGGGGGCCGTCGTCATCGGGGCAGAGCGACCTGAACGACCGTGGTCAAGTACATCGTCCGCAGGCTCGTCCTCGCGATCCCGGTCCTCCTCGGCCTCTCCTTCCTCGTCTTCGCCTTCATCCACCTGTTGCCGGGCGACCCGGCGGTGTCACTCCTGGGCCAGCACGCCACCCCGGACCGGGTCGCGACGATCCGTGAGCTGCTCGGCCTGAACAAGCCGCTCTATGTCCAGTACCTCGACTACCTGGCACAGCTCCTCCACGGGGACCTGGGCAAGAGCGTCATCAACAACCGGCCCGTCCTCGAGGAGTTCCTGCGCCGCTTCCCGGGCACGATCGAGCTGACGATCGCCGCCCTCGTCATCGCCACGGGCATCGGGATCCCCCTCGGGCGGCTGGCCGCGCGGCACGTCCAGGGCTGGATCGATGGCGCGGCGACCGTCGTCTCGCTGCTCGGGATCTCGATCCCGATCTTCGTCCTTGGCTACACGCTCCAGTACTTCATCTCGGTGCAGCTCAAGCTCCTGCCCACCTCGGGGAGGATCGATCCCCGGATCGGGTTCGAGCTGTCGACGAACTTCCTGCTCGTCGACACCCTCCTGGCCGGCGACCTCGACGCGTTCGTGGATGCCCTCCGTCACTTGGTCCTGCCGGCGATCGCGCTCGGCTCGATCCCATTGGCGATCATCTCGCGCATCACGCGGGCCTCCGTCCTGGACGTGACGAACGAGGACTACGTCCGGACGGCGCGGGCGAAGGGACTGACCGAGCGACGCGTCGACAGCCGCCACATCATGCGCAACGCCTGGCTTCCGGTCGCCACCGTCGTCGGCCTCCAGGTCGGGGGATTGCTCGCCGGCGCGGTCATCACCGAGACGGTCTTCGCCTGGAACGGGGTGGGACGGTGGGTGGTCGAGGCGATCCAGGA
The DNA here is from genome assembly GCA_036002405.1 of Candidatus Limnocylindrales bacterium. Classification (GTDB taxonomy): domain Bacteria; phylum Chloroflexota; class Limnocylindria; order Limnocylindrales; family CSP1-4; genus DASYTK01. The sequence goes on along the minus strand of DASYTK010000036.1, from coordinate 7,701 downwards.
CCATGACTACTTCGTGGTCCAGTCGGTCATCCTGATCTTCGCCCTGATCTTCCTCGTCGTGAACCTCGTCGTCGACGTCGTCTACGCGTTCCTCAACCCGCGGATCCGGTACACCTGACGTGGCCACGGCGACCGCGACCGTCGTCCCGCGGGCGGAGGCCCGCGTCAGTCACGGCCTCTGGCGCGACGCAGCCCGCCGGCTCCTCAGGAACCCGCCGGCGCTGCTGGGCCTGTCACTCATCTTCCTGTTCGTGGCGGCCGCCGTGCTCGCCTCGTTCGTCGCCCCGTACGACCCGCTCCACCCGGACCTCAGGAGCCAGTTCAAGCCCCCCAGCGCGGAGCACCTGATGGGCACGGACCGCCAGGGACGGGACGTCTTCAGCCGGGTCCTCTACGGCGGGCGGATCAGCCTCCTCGTGGGGCTCGTGTCGGTCGTCATGGGCGTCACGATGGGGGGCACGATCGGTGCCCTGGCTGGGGCCTTCGGCGGCCGGATCGATGGATTCCTCATGCGGATCGTCGACGTCCTCCTGGCGGTCCCCGGCATCCTCCTCGCGATCGGGATCGTCGCCTGGCTCGATCGCGGCCTGCCCCAGATCATGCTCGCCGTGGCCGCCACGAACGCCCCGATCTTCGCGCGCATCCTGCGGGGGAGCATGCTTTCCATCCGCAACTCCGACTACGTCATCGCGGCGCGCTCGATCGGTGCCTCTACGTCGCGCATCCTCCTGCGCCACATGCTCCCGAACGCGCTCACGCCGCTCATCGTCGCCGCGACGCTTGCCCTCGCCACGGCGATCATCGACGTGGCCGGCCTGGGCTTCCTAGGCCTGGGCCCGCCGGATCCGCGGACCGCCGAGTGGGGCACGATGCTCACCGGCGCGACGAGCTTCTACCGCCAGGCACCCTGGATCATCATCTTCACGGGGGCCGCGATCTCGTTGAGCGCGATCGGCTTCAACCTCCTCGGCGACGGGCTGCGGGAGTCCCTCGACCCACGGCTGAAGAAGTGAGCACCGACTCCCCGCTGGCGACGGCTCGCCCGGCTACCCTCGCGCCGGCGGGCCACGGCGACGGGCGCCCGCTCCTCGCGGTCGAGGATCTCCTCGTCCGGTTCCGGACCCACGAGGGCACGGTTCACGCCCTGAACGGCGTGTCCTTCGAGCTGGCCGAAACCGAGACGCTCGGGCTCGTGGGGGAGTCCGGCTGCGGGAAGAGCGTGACGAGCCTGGCGATCATGCGCCTGCTGCCCAAACCGGCCGGGCGGATCGAGGGGGGCCGGATCGTCTTCGACGGCCAGGACCTGCTCGCCCTCGGCGATGCCGAGATCCGGGAGCTGCGCGGCCGCGACCTGGCGATGATCTTCCAGGACCCGATGACCAGCCTGAACCCGGTGCTGACGATCGAGGAGCAGATGGTCGAGACGATCCGCGCTCATCGGCGGGTCTCGGTCGAAGAGGCCCGCAAGCGCGCGATCGAGCTTCTCGGGATGGTCGGGATCCCGCACCCGGAGACCCGGCTGCGGAGCTATGCCCACCAGTACAGCGGAGGGATGCGCCAGCGCGTGATGATCGCGATGGCCCTCGCCCTCGAGCCGAAGCTGCTCATCGCGGATGAGCCGACGACCGCCCTGGACGTGACGATCCAGGCGCAGGTCCTCGAGCTGCTCCGCGAGCTCACCGCGAACAGCCGGACCGCCGCCATCCTCATCACCCACGACCTGGGCGTCGTCGCCGGAATGACGCAGCGAACGAACGTGATGTACGCCGGCTACATCGTCGAGACCGCCACGACGCCCGAGATCTTCGCCAACCCGCACCACCCCTACACGGTCGGCCTCCTCCATTCGATCCCGCGCCTCGACCAGGCCCAGAACGAGCCACTCATCCCGATCGAGGGGGCGCCGCCCGACCAGCGACGGCCGCCCGTTGGCTGCCCGTTCGCGCCGCGCTGCGCCTGGCGGCTGGAGATCTGCTGGCAGGAGATGCCGCCCCTCGCGCCGATCGCCCGGGCCGCGACCGCCGGTAGGGTCGTCACGACGGGGCCCGAGGCGACGCACCGCGCGGCCTGCCACAACCAGCCCACCCCGGCCGAGGCCGAGGCCGGTCGGCCACTGCGGGAGGGCTTCGTGCCCGCTCCCCCGCCGGGAGCGGTCGTAGAGGAGCTCGCCGCGGCCGCGGCCGGCGAGGAGGCCTTCGCGGAAGAGGAGCTCGTCGTCTTCACCGACGAGGGTGAGCCCACGACCGCGGCGGGCGAGGCGCGCGGTCTCCCGCTCCCGCCGGAGGAGGGCCTCGATGGCGAGCGCTGAGGTCGCCCAGCGGACCGACCCTCGCGGCCCGTCCGGCCTCGACGGACCGCTCCTCGACGTCGCAGACCTGAAGGTCTGGTTCCCGATCACGGAGGGGCTGATCGTCGAGCGACACGTCGGCGACATCCAGGCCGTCGACGGCGTGTCGTTTGCGCTCCGGCGCGGCGAGACCCTCGGACTGGTGGGGGAATCGGGCTGCGGGAAGAGCACGATCGGGCGGGCGATCGTGCGGCTCTACCGCCCGACGGAGGGCACGATCCGCTTCGATGGACAGGACATCACGACGCTCGAGGGCGAGCCGCTGCGTCGGATGCGGCGGAGGATGCAGATGATCTTCCAGGACCCGTATTCGAGCCTGAATCCCCGGATGAACGTCTACGGAATCGTGGGGGAGCCACTCGAGGTCCACCGCATCGACCGGCCCGCCGGACGCCGACAGCGCGTTCGCGACCTGCTCGGGACGGTGGGCCTGAACCCGGACTTCGGCGAGCGCTACCCGCACGAGTTCTCGGGTGGCCAGCGCCAGCGGATCGGCGTCGCCCGGGCGCTCGCCCTGAACCCCGATCTCATCGTCGCCGACGAGCCGATCAGCGCCCTCGACGTTTCGATCCAGGCCCAGATCATCAACCTCCTCGAGCGCCTCCAGGGTGAGTTCGACCTGACCTACCTCTTCATCGCCCACGATCTCTCCGTCGTGCGCCACATCAGCGACCGGATCGCGGTGATGTACCTGGGCCGGATCGTCGAGCTCGCCGCCTCCCGGGAGCTGAACGAGCGGCCGCTCCATCCCTATACGGTCGCGCTCCTCTCCGCGATCCCCGTCCCGAACCCCGCCGTCGAGGCGCGGCGCCGGCGGATCATCCTGAAGGGCGACGTACCGTCGCCGGCGAACCCGCCCTCGGGTTGCCGCTTCCATACCCGCTGCTGGCTGCGCGAGAAGCTCGGCAATCCGGAGGAGTGCGTCACGGTCGACCCGCCCCTCCGCGAGCTCGCGGCCGGGCATGCCGTCGCATGCCACTTCGCCGAGCGTGTCGATGGGTCGGCGGAGCAGGTCCAGGCGGCCGCCGCGCGCCTCAGCTCGACCGGGGACGGGGCAGCGCCCGGGTAGACTCGGCAGCGTGAGACCGCTGCGGATCGCCCTAGCCCAGATCGCGCCTCGTTTGGGCGTCGTGGAGGCGAATCTCGACCGGCATCGCGAGCTGCTCGCCGAGGCCCGTGCCGGCGGCGCGGACCTCGTGCTCTTCCCCGAGCTCGGCCTGACGGGGTACCTGCTCCAGGATCTGAACGCCGAGGTCGCGATGCGGCTGGACGACCCGCGCCTCCGCGCGCTCGCCGAGGAGACGGCCGACCTCTCCGCGGTCGTCGGTTTCGTCGAGGAATCGGGCGATCACCGGCTCTTCATCTCCGCCGCCCTCATCGAGGATGGGGAGATCCGCCATGTCCACCGCAAGGTCTTCCTGCCCACGTACGGGCTCTTCGACGAGCGCCGCTTCTTCGCGCCCGGGTCGATGCTCCGGGCGGTCCCCAGCCGGCTCGGGGTCGGGCTCGGGATCGCGATTTGTGAGGACTTCTGGCACCTGTCAGTGCCGATGCTCCTCGCCCTCGACGGGGCGCAGGTACTCGTGAACATCTCCTCCTCGCCGGGGCGGGACGTGGCCGCGATCAACGAGGTCGGTCTCGGGACCGCGACGAGCTGGCGGACCCTGATGCGGGCGTACGCGCAGCTCACGACCTCGTTCGTGGCCTACTGCAACCGGGTCGGGGTCGAGGAGTCGATCACCTTCTGGGGCGGGTCCGAGGTGATCGGCCCCTCGGGAGCCACGGTCTTCCAGGCGCCCCTCCATGACGAAGGCCTCTTCCTCGCCGACGTCGACCTGGCCGACGTCCGGCGCGAGCGGATCAACCTGCCCCTCCTCCGCGACGAGCGCCCCGAGCTCGTTCTCCGCCAGCTCGAGCGGATCGTCCGGGAGCGGGCCGGCGAGGAGGTCGACCTGACCGCCGAGCCGGACGCGGAGGCCGGCTTCGACGTCGCGGCGGCGGGCGCGAGCCGGGCCGCAGAGGTGGCCGACAGATGAGCGCTCAGCCGAGTGCGCGACCCTTCGAGCTCCCGACCGAGCTCGAGATCGACGCCCCCATCGCCCGCCGGATCATCGTCGAGTTCGTCCGGGCCCAGCTCGGGCAGGCCGGCTTCGAGCGGGTCGTGGTCGGGCTCTCGGGGGGAATCGATTCCTCGCTCGTCTGCCACCTCGTCGCCGATGCGATCGGGGCGGAGCGGCTCCTCGCCGTCCTCATGCCCTACCGGAGCTCGGCGCCGGAGTCGCGCGCTGACGCCGAGACGGTCGTGGCCGGCCTGGGCTGTGCCAGCGAGCTCGTCGACATCAGCCCGATGGTCGACGGCTATTTCGGCCGACCAGAGGCCGGCATCGCGGGGTCGGTGCCCCCCGATCAGCCGAGCGAGCCGGTCGACCCGACCGCGGTCGATCCCTCGGCCCGGGGCGAAGCGGCGGAGCGGACGATCAACCTCCGCCGGGGGAACTTCATGGCCCGGATCCGGATGGCCGTCCTCTATGACCGCTCGGTGAGCTGGCGTGGGCTCGTGGCCGGGACCGGGAACAAGACCGAGACGCTGATCGGCTACACGACGATTTATGGCGACAATGCCTCGGCCTTCAATCCGATCGGCGACCTCTACAAGAGCCAGGTCCGCCAGCTGGCGCTCGAGATGGGCGTGCCCGATCGGGTCATCGCGAAGGCGCCCTCGGCCGACCTGTGGCCGGGGCAGACGGACGAGTCGGAGGTGGGGCTCTCGTACGCCGAGCTCGACCGGCTTCTTTACTGGATGGTCGATCGCCGGCGCTCCGACGAAGACCTCGTCGCCCTCGGTTTCGCCCCCGCGATCGTCGAGCGGGTGGGGCGGATGGTCGCCGGGAGCGAGTTCAAGCGGCAGGTGCCGCCGATCGCGAAGATCGGTCCTCGGACGGCCGGGATCGACTATCTCTATCCGCGCCGGCGACCGGGCTCCGCGCGCTCGTGAGCGATGCCCCCGCCCGAGGGGGAGGGCGGGAGCAGGGCGCCACGACCGAGCCCCGGGCGGCGGTCCTCTACGTCGTCGCGACACCGATCGGCAACCTCGCCGACATCACGCTCCGGGCGCTCGAGGTGCTGCGCTCGGTGCCCCTCGTGGCCGCCGAGGACACCCGCCTGACGCGCCGGCTCTTCGCGCGGCACGGGATCGCGACGCGCCTGCTCAGCTATCACGCCCGCAACGCGCAACAGCGGGAACCCGAGCTCCTCGCCCATCTCGAAGGCGGCCGCGACCTCGCCCTCGTGACCGACGCCGGGACGCCCACGATCAGCGATCCGGGGGAGGGGATCGTCGCCGCCTGGGCGGCGGAGGGCGGCCGGATCATGGCCGTCCCCGGGCCCTCGGCGGTCCTGGCCGCGCTCGTGACGAGCGCGCTTCCGACGGCGCGCTGGTGTTTCGAGGGCTTCCTGCCCCGACGCGGGAGGCAGCGCCGCGATCGCCTGGCCCGGATCTGTGCCGATCCCCGGGCCACGGTGATCTTCGAGGCGCCCACCCGAACCGCGGCGACGCTGCGGGATCTCGCCGAGGCCTGCGGCCCGGACCGGCCGGCCGCCCTCGGCCGGGAGCTGACGAAGCTCCACGAGGAGACGTGGCGCGGGTCGCTTCTCGAGCTCGCCGAGCAGGCAGGCCGCGCCGAGCCGCGCGGCGAGGTGACGATCGTCGTCGCCGGGCGAGGCGAACGATCCGATCCGGTCGTCCTCGACGAGCGCAGGCTCGATGCCGCGAGGGGGCGCGTCGACGACCTCGCACGATCGGGACTCTCGCGCTCGACCGCCGCCCGCCAGGTCGCCGCCGAGAGTGGCCTGCCGCGGCGCGAGCTCTTCCGCTCGCGGCGCGGCTAGGATGCCGACGATGCCCGACCGAGCGACCCCCGAGCACGACCGGGGGATAGGCCCGGCATTCCCCTTCCCGATCCTGCGCGAGATGTCGCGCCTTGGGGCGATCACCCTGCTCGCCACGCTCGTCCTGAGCCTCGCGGTGATCGCGATGCGCTTCCTTCTCCACGCCGAGGGGCCCGCGCTGTTCGTCGCCAGCGCGGCAGCGATCCTCGGCCTCGCCTATGTGGTGGGGGCGAGCACCGAGCGCCTCGGAGCGCTCGCGGGCCCGGCCGTCGGGGGGATCCTGAACGCGACGTTCGGCAACGTCGCCGAGCTGATCATCGCGTTCTTCGCGCTCCAGGCCGGCCTGCTCCCGGTCGTGAAGGCGTCGCTCACCGGCTCGGTCGTCGGGAATCTGCTCCTCGTCCTGGGCGCGAGCATCTTCCTCGGCGGACTCAGGCATGGACGTCAGCGCTTCAATGCGAAGGTCGCCCAGCTCGACGCGTCGCTCCTCATGCTGGCCGTCATCGGGCTCTACATCCCGGCCATCTTCGCCGCCAGCGGCCCCCGCTCGACCGCGGCGCCGGGCCACCTCGAGCAGAGCGTCCTCGTCTCGATCGTGCTCCTCGTCCTCTACGTCCTGAACCTCGTCTATCGCTTCAACCATCCGCGCGAGTTCCTGGGCAGCGTGCATCCCGAGGGCCACGGCGGGCCACCCTGGCCGGTGCCCGTCGCGATCTGCGTTCTGGCCGCGGCGGCCGCCCTGCTCGCGGTCCTCTCGGAGCTGCTCGTCGAGTCGATCGACCCGTTCATCAGCACGTTCGGGCTGACCGCGTTCTTCGTCGGCATCGTGATCATCCCGACGATCGGCAATCTCGCCGAGCACCTCGTGGCGGTCCAGCTCGCGCTCAAGGATCGGATGGACTTCGCGATGGCCGTCTCGATCGGCTCCTCGCTCCAGGTCGCGCTCTTCGTCGCGCCGCTGCTCGTCCTCGTCGGACCGATCGTGGGCCAGCCGATGGACCTCGTCTTCGCGCCGCTTGAGGTGGCGGCCGTCGCCGCGGCCGCGCTCATCGCGACCTTCATCGCCGTGGACGGAGAGTCGAACTGGCTCGAGGGCGGCGTCCTCGTGGGCGTGTACACGATCCTCGCCGTCAGCTTCTTCTATCTGGGGTGAGGGACCGAACACACGCTTCCGCCGTCAGCTCTTCTACCTTGGTTGAGGACCGAACACACGCTTCCGCCATCAGCTCCTCTACCCGGGGTGAGCGGTTGGCCGCGACCCGATTCGCGGATTGCGATCGCCGTTGCGTCAGGTGCACGTAAGCGACCGATCCGTGGCCGAATGTGTCCGATTCGTGCGCTGGACGCACCACAGGCACTCATCTGTGCGCCCGAGGCAAGAAACCGACAGAACAGCCGTCCGACGTGTCGCTTGTGTGCGTCTGGCGCAAGGTCGGCCCTCCGATCGAGGTCCGGACGTCCCTGCG
>DASYTK010000035.1:0-10217 GCA_036002405.1 Candidatus Limnocylindrales bacterium | reverse complement strand
CCCGGTTGAACCAGCCGAGGTCGCCGCCCCGCGCTCCGCTGCCCTGATCGTCGCTTTGTTCAGCCGCGATCTCAGCGAATCGATTCTCGCGCTCCTCCACGTCAGCGAGCTTGTTCAGTTCCTCGACGACGGCCTTCGCCTCGTCCTCGGCCTTCGTCCAGGCGGGGTCGTCCTGGGCCAGGTTCGCGGCTCCGGCCGGGTCGTCCTTCGGCGAATAGAGGATGTGGGAAGCCTTCACCTCGTCCGTCGTGATCGGCTGGCCGGTCGTGCGGTCCTCGCCGGTCACGACGATCTCGCGAACGAAGAGCTGCTCGACGTCGCCCGCGACCGCTGGCGCGGAGATCTTCTCGCGCAGCTTTTTTGCCAGCGTCTCGGCCTCGACGGTTCGCCGGAAATCCTCCTCGGAGACGCTCTGCGGAAGCTGCGCCACGTACTGTGGATCCTCGACGGGCGGACGGACCTCCGTCACCCGACCGATCCGGAACACGCCATCCTCGCCTTCGATGACGTCGGTCGTGCCACCCTGTTCGAGGGCGAACAGGGCCTCGACCCAGGTGGGATCGGTTGGGTTCGTCCGGTCGATGAAGCCGTAGTCGCCGCCGCGGTCGCGGCTCGAGTCGGTGCTGTACTCGGTGGCCACCTCGGCGAAGGCCGTTCCGGCGCGCAGCTTCGCCACCGCCTCGGCCGCGCGGTTCCGGGCCGCCTCGACCTGGGTCTCGCTGGGCGTCGTTTCTCCGGCATCGGTCTCGGGCGACACGAAGATCGCCTCGACCTTGCGCAGCTCGGGGATGGAAGACTCTTCGCGGATCGCCGCGTCGACGTCGCTCGGCGTCACGGAGAGGTTCTGCTTTCGAGCGATGATCCCCTGGAGCGTCGCGTCGATCAGATCCTCGAGCGCCGTCGTGCCCAGGTCGGCCTGGCGAGTCTGGAGCGCCGAGAGCTGCTGGCTTGCCGCGGTCTCGTCGATCGTCCCCCCAGCGAGCCGCTCGCGGACCCGTCCCTCCGCCTGCTGGATGCGGAAGCCCTCGATGGCTTGCTGACGACTCCACTGGTCGCGGTTGATCTCGACGCCCTCGACGCGAGCCACGACGCGAAAATGCTCGTCGTAATAGCCGGCCGCGACGGCACCGGCCAGGATCGCCAGTGCGAGGACGATGATCAGGATGAAGCCGAGGGTCACCCATAGCTGCATCCGCTCTTCGTCGTCCCAGCGGAACCGACGCTTGCGGGTGGTGATCGGTTTGGCGCGGAAGGTCAACGGGATCCCAGGTCTCGATGTTCGGATGCATCCCGGCCGCGGAGGACGGCGGCGGGCGCCGGCGGCCCCGAGAGCGCGGGTCAGTCTACCGCACGATGCCCCGATGACTTGCCGGGCAAGCTCTGGTCATGCCACCCGGACGATCGGCTGCCGAGCCGATCCCGCGGCCCGGCGGACCCGAACGAGCCTACTGCCGAACCCATCGCGGGCTTGACGGAGACAAGCGAGGGAGGCGCCCGACGCAGGCCAAGGCCTGGGCACGCCGACGCCTGCGGCACCCCGAAGCCTGAGGCAGCCGACGCCTGAGGCACGCCGAGGCCTGAGGCAGGCCGAGGCCTAAGGCAGCCGACGCCTGAGGGAGCATGGGTGCGTCGCGCTCTTCCACCAGCTCGCACCAGGAAACCCTACCGCGACGGATTTCGCAGCCGATGGAGCGAATCGGTCCGGATATCGCACCACCGCACGCTCTGCGAAACCGCGCGCGCTTCCTAACGCTCCCGTGGCGAGCATATGACCAGGATCCGCGGACGTGGCCGCCGCGCGCGCTGCCAGCGGCAGCAGTAGCGGCTACGTGGTCGCACGTGATCGGCACGTGGTGATCCTTCGGGCCCAGGCGCCCCACCTGGTCGCATGCGATCGGCAGCCGCCAAACGGATCCCGAACGTGCCCCGTTAGGGCACCCGGAGTAAGCAGACCTGCTGCCAGGAGTGGCCCCAGAGGAAACAGACGACCGCCTCGCGTGCGGCCCAAGCCTCGGGGTGCCGGTGGACCCAGGCCGGGACGTACTCGCTGTCGGCGACCACCCAGCGAACTCCACGCTCTAGGTAGAGGTCGCCCTCGTTGATCGCCCTGTCCGGCCGCGCAACGAGAGCGGACGAGTGGGCCGCGAGGGCCACGGCGGGCGCGTACGGGCCCTCGACGGCCGAACCGCTCGGCAGGAGCTTGGCCGCGCGTGCCTCGACCCCGGGAAGCATCCGGGTTCCTCGCCCGATCCAGTCGACGTGCGTGGCGATCCCTGGCAGCCCGAGGGCTCCGACGAGGGCGAGGCAGGCGAGGAGGCGCGCATGTCGTGGCAGAGCGGCTGGGATCGCGTCAAGGGCAGCGCGAGCGCCGATCCCGGTGAGGATCGCGAGAGCGGGCAGCAGGGGCACGAAATAGCGGTTCGGTCGGTAGTCCTGGACGAGGAGCACGGCAAGCCCCAGGAGGAACCAACCGGCGGCTGCCCCCGCGATCGATCGCCCAGTGTCCGGCTCCGCCTCGTCGCTCCCCGAGGAGTTGCGTCGCGGGATCCCTGCCGCCGCCAGAACGAGCGCCGCGAGGGCGCCGAGCACGAGCGGCGCAGATCGGGCGAAGGCACCGTCGTTGCGCTGGACGTAGCCCGCGATCCGCTCGGCCAGATCGGCCACCGAGATCGGCAGCGCTTGCGGGGTGAGGATCCGGAGCACCGACCCGCCGCCGGCCCCGGCAGGGATCCAGACGACGAGGAGCCAGCCCGCGGCGGCGAGGGCGAAGACGAGCAGGGCGCCGAACGCCCAGCGAAGGACGGCCGGACGTGCGCCGCCCGCCACGACAGCGCCGAGGACGAGGCCCGCGGCTGCACCGAGCGCGACCGGCTTCGCGCCGGCTGAGAGGGCGAGGGCGGCGCCGGCCAGGAGACCCCAGCCGAACGAAGCGGTTGCCGACGCGCGGCCCGCGGCGAGTGTGGCAGCCGTCAGTGCCGCACCGACGAGGATCTCCGCGTAGGCAAGGCGGCCGTAGTAGAGGGCGAGAGCCGAGGTGGCGAGAGCGATCGCCGCGAGGAGCGCAGCGGTGGTTCCCAGGCTGGGACGAAGGCCGGCCGCGAGGAGGACCGCCGTCGAGACCGTGACGGCCGTCACGAGGGCACGCGCCTGAAGGATGCCCGGGCCGAAGAGAGAGAAGTTCAGCGCCTGGAGCGCCGCGTACACCGGTGTCACGAGGTAGAGCGTCCAGTCGTCGGTCGCCCACCTGCCGAAGAGCACGAGGTTGCGGGAATTGAGGACGTACCAGGCCTCGTCGGTGAAGGGGCTGTCGCTGAAGGTCACGCTCCGAGGTGGATCGAGATCGAGCACCGGGACGAGGAGGAGGAGCGCCAGCCCCGCCACTGCGAGGCTGGGCCAGGCTGCCCCGACGAGACGCCGAGGAACGCCGGCCGCCTCCGTCCGCGTCGCGGCCCGGGCGCCGCCGCTCACCGAAGGGCGGCGAGACGCTTGGACAGGCGGGCGCGCTGGTGGCGGAGGAAAAGCCGGATCGGCGTCGGGAGGCGATCCTTCCAGTCCCCCACGGCCGAGCGGCGCAGGTCCGCCGCGCCGGGACGCCCCTGGAGCGATTCCTCGCGCCGACGGGCCCGGGCGAGGTCCTGCTCGAGCGCGGCGACCCGCCCCTCCAGCCCCTCGATCGTTCGCGCGCTCTCCAGGCTGAGCCAGTCGGGGATCGCTCGGATCGGCACCGGTCGCGAAGGCTCGGCGTAGTGACGAAGGAGCTCACTGGCGATGATCGGGGCGTCGTGGTGCCGCGCGACGTGGGCGCGGCCCCCGGCAGCGAGCCCCCGACGGAGCTCCACGTCCGAGATCAGCGCTCGCATCCGCTCGGCGAACGTGCCGGGATCGACGCTGAAGACGGGGACGTCGGGGAACTGCGCGGCGGCCATCGGCTGGAGATTCGCGACCGCAACCCGGTTCGAGGCCATCGTCTCGATCGAGACGAGCTCGTAGTCGCCGGTGATGACGTTGTCGATCACGACGTCGGCCTCCGCGATCTGGCGCTTCGCGTCGTCATGCGGGATCCCTTCCAGGAGCCGGAATTCGAACCGGAGCCCCTCCTGTTCGAGCCTCCGGAGCCCGTCGAGGATGAAGCTCGTGCCCTTCGTCTCGCGCCGTGAGGGCATGTGCAGGACGACCGGATCGACGCGCTGGTCCGGTGGTCGCTCGGGCCACTCGTCCAGGTCGATGACCCGAGGCAGGACCGTCGCCTCGGGGACGAAGTGGAGGTAGTCCACGGACACGACGAACATCCGGTCCGCGTAGGTGCGGATCACCTCGATCGTCTTCGCCGTGCGGTCGTCGTCGGCGGGGAGGTCGGCGAAACGGTAGTAGCTCCACGGGTTGACCTCGAGGTGGACCCGCCGGATCCGGCAGTCGCTCCCATGGAAGGTGAAGAAGACCTTCTTGCCCAGGATGCGATAGACGGGCAGGTCCCAGAACGGAGGCATCCCGCCCCACTGGTTCGGGAAGAGGCTCCGCCCGAAGTGGAAGTGCACGATGTCGAACCGTTCGATCGCCTCGAGGAAGGTCTGCCAGAGGACCCGGGCGTCCCGCTCGGGCGAGGCGATCGTCCGGTCGGCCGGAAAACCGAACGGGTTCTCGCCGTATTCCCAGAGCTCGGCCTCGTGGCCCATCCGACGAAGCGCTCGGACGACGTAGCCCCCCTGGTTTGCGATGTTCCGTGCGGCGTGCAGGATCCGCATCGGTGGCTAACCGGTCGAGGCGGCCGGGCTGCTGACCCTGTCCCGGGGCACCCCGCGCGCCCGGAGGCTCTCCGTCTCCCATGCTCCGTCGTCGACGAGGGCCCGAACCTGAGAACAGATCGACTCGATCGACCCGGCCGGCAGGCCCTCGCGGCCATCCCCCTTGCCGACGAGCAAGGGAACGGTGCCCGACGCGAGCGCCAGGTCACGGAGCTCGCCGTGGACGCCGGCGGGCCGTCGTTCGCGGGTCGAGTCCACGACGAGGAAGCCCAGGCGCCGGAACCAGCTCGGCAGCGGCTCGCGCGGCGGCTCCAGGGAGACGGCTTCGCGAAGCCGCTCGGGGATCGCGCCCTCGACGGCGTTGCGCCGATCGGTGGCGCGGACGACGAGCCGGAAGCGAGCGTCGCCCCCCCGAAGCCGCTCGAGCAGAGCCAGCGAGTCGTCGATGGCACGGGTCGAGGTCGCATCGTCGAGCAGGAGTCCGACGTTGAAGACGCTGGCGGCGAGCTTTGGACGGTCGAAGGACTCGAGCTCGAGGGCGGGCTCGCCCGTCCGGTCGCGGGCCGCGGCAAGGTAGGGAGCGAGGCGGCGATGGACCGCCGGGTACGTGAAGCGGCGGCTCCCACGCCAACACCGCTCGGCGGCATCGCGGTAGAGCGCCCCGTCCTCGAGCAACCGGCCCAGGAGCGGCTCGACCTCGTTGAGCCCGGACACGAAGAGGGGGTAGTCGATCCCGAGCAGCGCCTCCTGGGCAGCGGTGCGATCGAGGACGACCGGCAGTCCGACCGAGCAGTAATCGAGCAACTTCGTCGAGATCACGAGATCGTTCATCCAGGGCCCGGTCTCGCGTGCCCACACACTGAGCGCGATCCCGCCCTCGGCGAGCAGGGCCTCGACCTCGTCCCGGCCGATCCCCCCATGCCAGACGAGTCCTGGCGTGCCCATCAGCGCCCGCTCCAGGGTGGGGGCGTACGACGGGTCGTCGACCGGCCGGTGGATCTTGTCGCCGGCGACGTGGAACGTCAGCTCCGGCCGATCCCGGCGGAGCGTCTCGAAGATCGCGATCAGCTCGTGGACCGGGTAGAAGGGGTGGAACTTGCCGCTGTAGATCAGCCGGGGAACGATCGCCTCCGGCGCGCGGATGGCCGGTTCGTCGGGGATCGCGGGCGGCAGGAGCGCGAGCCGATCGGCCGCGGACGGTACGAGCTGCTCGTAGAGGGCGCGCATCTCCTCCGACTGGACGAAGACGTGTCGCGAGGCCTGTGCGATCGCCGCCAGGTCGGCGCGGTAGGCCGGCGAGCGGATCTCGCGCTCGGGCTCGAGGACGTAGGCGCTCCAGAGGCGATCGCGGATGCGCGGCCGCTCCGCAGCGCGGCGGCAGAGGTCGAAGGAGCGCAGCAGCACGACATGGAAGCGGCGCTCGCGGTCGAGCTCCTCGAGGAGGTCGAGCGCAGCCTCGTTCGTGAGCCCGTCGGGAAGATCGGAGCGCCGGGGATGAGGCTCGATGAGCTCGACCCGGTCGAGCTGCCGAAGGAGCCGCGTGATCAGATCGCGGCGCTCGGGCGCCTTGAGCGGCAGGGTCAGCGACAGCTCGGGATCGACGTGCAGCGTCTCCGCGATCGCCTGGACCCAGATCGCGGACCCGTCGATCACGTTCAGATTGGCCGGCGAGTAGAGCGCGATGCGGAGCTCGCTCATGCCGCTGCCCCCTCCGAGACCCGGAGCGCGAGGCTGGGATCGGCGACGAAGTCGTCGCTCGCGACGGCGACGATCCGCGCGCCGGAAGCGGCCCACTCACCGAAACGTGCCACCGCGTCGCTCGGCCCGTCGGGCCAGCCGCGCTCGAGGAGAATCTGCCGCCGCACGAGCGCTGCGCCCGGGTGAACCGCGCGCGCAACCGAATCCTCTGGGCCCTCGACGATCCGCCCGTCGAGCGTCGCGTGGCGCGCCACGCCGACGAGGTCGGCCGGAGGGCCGCCACAGATCGCGGCAAGCCCGGCCAGATGGCCGGGTCCGTAACGATGCCGGTCGTCGACGATCGCCAGCCACTCGCTCGAGGCAACGGCCGCCAGTCGGCGGATCCGCTCACCGCTGGGCCCCTCGTCCTGGGCCACGATCCGGACGGGCACCCCGTCCAGGCTGCGCCCGAGCGACAGGGCGAGCTCGCGACCGTGGCTGTCGGCGTCCTGGGAGCCGATGACGATCTCATCCGGCGGCCGCGACTGGCCCACGACGGCCTCGACCAGTCCCAGGGAGCGGTCGCCCTCGCGCTCGTCGGCAAGGACGAGGAGGCCGATCCCGGCCGGTCGGGCATCGACGGCGAGTCCGACCGAGCGCGCGATCGTCGCCAGGCGCAAGCGGATCGAGTGCTCGGCGACGATCCGCGGCACGACCTCGAGCCGGATCCGCCGGCGGGCCTGCGCCGACCCGAGCAGCTCGGCGATCGCCGCTGCCGCCTCGTCAGGACCGCCGACCTGGCGGACGGCGGCTCCGGCGAAGGCCTCGATCGCCCGACTCGGGGTGGCCAGGACCGCCCGGCCTGCCGCCAGCAGCGCAGGCAGCCGCCCCGGGAGGTCGCCGATCGCGTCCGGGTCGTGGCCGGCCAGGAGAAAGAGGGGCTGGCGACGCAGAAGCGCCGGGACGTCCGCCTCGGAGGGACGGCGGGCGAGGTGCTCGCGGAAGCGCTCCGGGAGCGCGAAGGAGCCGGGAGCTGAGCCAGCCTCGGGATCGTGGATGGCGAGGCCGAAGGGCCGGGCAGCATCGAGAAGCCCCTCGAGCGCCTCGCGTCGGGCAAGGGGCAGCCTGGGATCGACCGTGCCCAGGTACGCCGGTCGATCGTCGGGCGACCCGCGCTCGCCGGGTGACCTACGTCCGTCGGCTGACCTCCGTCCGTCGGAAGTCCCCTCTCCATCCACAGATCCCTGCTCGTCGAGGCCCCGGATCGGATGGTGGATGCGCGGCTGCGCCGCAGGGGCGAGGACGTCGAGGCCCGCGAAGCGACGTGCGGCCAGGCGGCCGGCGCGCTCGAGGACGGCGGGGTCGACGCTGAAGAGCTGGTCGAACAGGAGGGCCGCCGGTCGGTAGCGGTCCCAGCTCCGGGACCCGGCCATGTCCCAGAAGCAGGTCGGCACGCCGCGCTCCGCACAGTCCTCGAGGAGCGCGCGTAGATCGTCGAGCCCGATGGCGAGGGGATGCGCCTCCCAGCCGATCCGATGCTGCCAGGCGCCCCCGATGCCCCGTCGAGCCGACTCGACCAGGAGCAGGTCCGGGCGCTCGGCGTCGAGCTGGTCGCGCCAGCGATCCGGGGTCAGCGCGATGACCCGGCACTCCCCATCGACGGCGGCGCGTAGCGGGTCGTCGGCCACGAGCGCGACCCGGAGCGACTCGACGGGACGGGGCGCCGTTGCCGCGACGAACCGGTCCCGGACGGTCGAGATGACCCTCCCCCGGCGCTCCTCGGCCGCGACGGTCTCGAGCCGGTCGACAGATTCCTCGGTTGCCCAGGGAAGTGGCTCGACCGACTCCGGCGGCGCCCAGCGCAGCGCGATCCGGGCAAGCTCCAGCGGCATTCGCACGAGCTTCCGGGGATGCAGGAGCGATGTCCGGACGAGCAGCCACATCCGGGCGACCCGCGACATCGAGGCCATCCGGGCATGCGCCAGCTCGACGCGGAAGCGGTAGGCATCCGCCCGGCCGCGATGAAGGTCTCGCGACGCCTCGAGCGCGGCGACCTGGGCCTCGAGCTCTCGGATCCGTCCCTCGAGGTAGCTCCGCGCCGCCCGCTCCGTGATCGGATCGAGGCGCGCTTCTGGCTGCCGGGGTCCGCCGTCAGCCATCGAGCGTGGGCTCGGGCCGCTCGGCGACGGTCGGGCGTTCGTCGGAGACCGCGGCAGCCGACACGGGCGGCGAGGGCGCAGCCTGTCGATCCCTGCCGTCGAGCGCCAGTCGCTCGACGAGCGCGAGGTAGCGGTCCGTCTCGCGCTCCCAGCCGAGCTCGACCAGTCTCTGATCGGTTCGGGCCAGCCGCGAAGCGCGCTCGGCCGGATCGTCCACGAGACGGAGGATCGCGCGCGCCAGGTCCCGGGCGTCGCCGGGAACGTAGAGGGAGAGCGTCTCCGTGGAGAAGTACCGCTCGACGGTCGGGAGCCGCGACGCGACGACGGGCTTGCCCATCACCGCGTATTCCAGGATCTTCGTCGAGAGGCTGAAGTCGGTGAACGCGTCCTGACGGGTGGGGGCGACGCCGATGTCCGCCGCCGCGATCGCCGCCGCCACCGATTCGAGCGGCACCCGCCCGTGAAGGGCGACACGGTCGGCGATCCCGAGCGCCGTAGCGCGGTTCGCGAGCCGGTCCCGCAGGTCGCCCCGGCCGTAGAGCTCGGCGCGCACGTCGAGGTCCGGCCGGTGCCGGGCGATCTCGGCCATGCCCTCGAGGAGGACTTCCAGCTCGTACGTCGGCGTGAGTGCGCCGGCATACACGAGACGGAGGACACCGTCCGCCATGAACGGCCGGCTCGCGTGCTGCCCGACCACGAACCGGTTCGGGGCGGGCGTATTCAGGAGCACCGTGATCTTCGACGCCGGCACGCCGAGGCGGATGAGCCGCTCGGCCAGGGCATCGTTCACCGTCAGCAGCGCATCCGCGGCCGCGATGGCGAGGCGTTCCTGGAGCCGCAGAAGCCCGACCGTGAGCGGGTTCGCCTGGCGCGGGAAGCGACTCCGGAAGAACTCGGGCATCGCCTCGTGCAAGTCGAGCACGACCGGTATACCGGCCATGCGCAGCGGCAGCGCGGCAAAGACGAGGCCGTCGGGGAGCGTATGGACGTGCACGAGCCCGTAGGCGCGGCGTCGATGACCCTCACGGACGGCCCACGTGGCACGGGCGAGGAAATAGAGATACTCGATCGCGTACGTCGCCAGGCTGGCACCCTGGTGCCGGGCGACCGGCAGCCGGTGGAGCGTCACGCCCTCGATGTCGTCGGTAGGGCCAGCACCCGGATGGCGCAGAGCGAAGACGTCGACGGGCCGGCCGGCGGCGACGAGGGCCTCGGCCTCCCGGCGCACGCGCGGATCCTCCTCGTAATAGGCGTGGACGATCATGCACACGGGTCGCGGGCCGTCCTTCCCGGCGTCCGTGCCCAGCGGATCGCCCACCGACCCGGTCGGCGGCATCGCGACGCCAGTCTAGCGGGAGGCGCCGCCCGCACCGGTGCCCGGCTCTCGAACACGACGCTCTCAGAGGCATGCGACGGTAGTGGCTCAGTTGCTCCTGCCTCCTCGACTGCCCGGCGAGCCCGGCGGAAGCCGTGCTTGGCCGCGGGTGCCTCGCCGATGGAGTGCGACGAATGGCTCAGGTCGGGCCGAAACGCCGCGGCCTGCCGATGGAGCGCGACTTAGGCACCGTTTTGACCTTCCCAAAGCCCTCTTCGGCGCTCGTCAGGGCTCTTCCCACGCACGAGCTGGGCCTCAGCCGAC
>DASYTK010000034.1:0-24406 GCA_036002405.1 Candidatus Limnocylindrales bacterium | reverse complement strand
GGTGCGCGCCACCGGCGCATCGGGTTCCGCCCCCAACGAGAAGGACCGCCGATCCTTCGGCGGTCCTTCGACTGGTGGCTATCTGGTCTGCCGGGTCGACCCGCCCCCGCTCCCTACAACTGCCAGCGCCGCCCGGCCTCGAGAAGGAGGCCCGAGCTCGCGAGCAGGGAGAGGACGAGCAGGGCCCGGACGCCCTGTGCCCGCACCTGCGCCCTCATCAGTCCCACCGGATCCCGAGGCGGAGGCCGTCGGAGGTGGACAGGGAGAGGTCAGTGGAGAGGGTGAATCCGCCGTCGCCGTACCACTCACCGTCGTCGGCTGCAACGGCGCTCGCGGCGAAGAGCGTGAGGAGGAGCGCGGCCGTGATGGCCAGCGCGGCTCGCCGCGTCGTCCGCGCCAGGGTCTTCATCACTGCTGGGCACCTCCTGGATCTGATTGGACCTCGGGCAGCACGCCCGCTGCCTGGTACGACCGTAGGCGTACCTGCGGGGGACGGCAATAGGACCCTGGTACTAGTCGAGTACTGCGCGGTGTGCAGGAGCAACGCACCGCAGCCCTCGCGACCGGGAGGGACCGCCACCCTCCGCCCACCGGTGGTCCGCATCCGACCCGCTGAACGGAGCAGCGAGTTTTCCAGCGCCTGGTAACTGATCGATTCCAGCGGCCCGGCCACGACCGGGCGTGGCCGCCCTGGCCCGTGAAATCGACGGACCGCCGGCGAAATGCGCCGGCGGTCCGGGATCAGTCCGAAGAGAGCGGAAGCTCGATCGGGCTTAGACCCAGCGGCGTCCAGCCTCCAGGACGAGGGCCGTGGCGCCGATGGTCGACAGGGCGATGAGGAGCCGGAATACACGTTCTCTGAGGAAGGTCTTCATCAGAACAGATCCCAGCGGACCCCGGCGCCCAGGGAGAGCGCCGCCGAGACGAGAGCCCCGACGACGAGCGTGAAGCGCGCCAGGTTCGCCTTCACCGCACACCTCCGACGGTCGGATCGCGACGTCGTCCCGGCAGCCGGGCGGTCACGCGGATCGCCCCGCGGATCCCTGGCTTTGCGTCCCCGACTTGCGACGGGTTTGCCCTGGACAGGCGCGACGTCGAACAACGGATCTCGCTGCCGTTCCCGACGGTAGGGGCGGGCGGCAGGACCGACCATGCGCCAGAGGTACTGATCATGCTTCTTGGGGTGACGAGCAGCACCGCTCCGGGCCTCCCGATCCGGCGGGGCGGCGGGACCGGGCTACCGGCAGCGGCGAAGGGCCGGATCGGCGCCACGATCGACGCCGCCCAGGGGATCCGTGAACGTGCGTCCGCGCCTCCGGCCCGGTGTCGCCGCATCCCGCCCACGATCGCAAGCGCGATCCCAACGCCGATCAGGATGTCGCCGACGCTGAAGACATTGGCCAGGGGCAGCCAGGGCGGGAGTGCGAAGACGTCGGTCAGGGGCCCAAGCGCGGCATCGTGCGTCTCGAGGCTGTTGGAGTAGCCATCGAGCGGCGGCAGGCCGGCCGCGGCGGCTGTCTCCGGCGTCGTGGGCATGTAGCCGCCATTGGCGAGGATCGCCGCCAGGTTGCTGAGCGACCCGAGGGCGATGGCCCCGAAGCCGGGCAGGGTCAGGTTCCGGATGACGAAGACGAAGACGGCCAGCGTCGAGGCGACGTAGATCGGCGGTCCGGCGCCATCGATCACCGCGGCCACCGGACCCGCGAAGAGTACGAGCTGCACGACGAGGCCCACGAGCGCGAGCGGCACCCAGCGGAGGGGCAGCGACGATAGCCCTTCGACCCGACCGCCGAGCAGCGCGCCGGCGAGGAGCCCGATCGGGATGGCATAGAGGATGAACATCCTGGAGTCGCCTCAGTCCACGGCCGGCGAGCCCGAGACGAGCCCGCCTGCGATCGGGGCCTCCACGCCCCTGGCGCCCAGACGACGGACCGGGCTGCGCACGAGCCAGAGCATGCTTCCCAGCCCGAGCACGGCAGCCACGAGGAGCGCCCAGCGGACCCCGGCGACGCTGCCGATGAAGCCACCCAGGAGGGCACCGATGGGGAGGGTTCCCCAGTCCAGCAGGCGGAAGCTGGCGTTCACGCGCCCGAGGATCGAGTCGGGGACACGGGCCTGGCGAACGGCGTACGCGTTCACGTTGAAGATCGCGGCCGCCGTGGCCCCGGTGAACCGGCCCAGGAACAGGGCGCCCGCCGCCAGCGGGCCACTCGCCATCGGCAGGAGGATCATCGCCAGCGCGCCCAGCCAGGAGCCGAGGAAGAGCGCCTGACCCGAGCCGACCCGTGCCGTCAGGCGGCCGACGATCGCCGCGCCGACGAGGAAGCCGACGTTCCCCAGCCCGAACAGGAGTCCGAAGCCGGCGGGCCCGAGCCCGACGTCGCGCGTGGCGAAGACGACGAGCACGGCGAAGATCGACGAGCTGGCCAGGTTGAACGTCGCCGTCGAGAGGGCGAGGTCGCGCATCACCCGGTCGCCGCGCACGTGACGCATCCCGCTCAGCATTCGCTCGAACATCCCGGCCGCCTCGGCGGGCCGTGCCATCGGTCGCCGGAAGCGTGGTGAGCGGAGAACGGCTGCCGCGGAGACGAGGTACGAGGCGACATCGATGAGGACCGCGAAGGGACCGCCGATCCGGGCCATGACGACGCCCGCCAGGGGCGGCCCGGCGACCGCGGCGCCGGCGCTTGACAGCTCGAGCCGCCGGTTCGCCTCGACGAGCTCGCCCGCGGGGACGAGCAAGGGCACGTAACTGTGATAGGCGACATCAAAGACGACACTCATCGTTCCGCTGACGAGGGCCACGACGAGGAGAACCGGAACCGAGAGAACGCCGGCGAAGTAAGCGAGAGGCACGACCATCAAGCAGCACGCCCGGCCGATATCGGTGAGGACGAGGAGTCGTCGCCGTTCCATCCGATCGGCGAGCATGCCGGCGGGTAGGGAGGCGAAGAGGTAGGGAGCGGTCTCGAGGGCGGCCAGCAGGCCGACCTCGAACGGGCTGGCCCGGAGCGTGACCGCCGCGATCAGGGGCAGGACGACCAGGCTGATCTGACTCCCCAGCTGGGAGACGCTCTGGCCCACCCAGAGCGCGCGGAACGCCCGCTCTCCTCGTCGGCGCCGGGACTCTTCCCAGGCCGTCATCGCGGCCCTCGCTCAGCGCGCGCGGGCGCGCTTGGCGATGACCGGCGTGGGATGGTCGAGGTTGCGGAGCTCCTCACGCTCGACCTCATCGAGCTCCGCCGGCTCACTCTCGGCGAGGGCGAGGCGCGGGCGGAAGGACTGCTCGACCTCCGGGCCGATCGTGCCCTCGGGCAGCTCGACCCTGCCGGCCATGACGAGCTTGATGAAGGCGCCCACGATCGTCGGGTCCCACTGGATGCCGGCGCCGCGGCGCAGCCGGTCGAGTGCCTCGTCGACGGAGAGCGGCACCCGGTAGGGACGGCCCGAGGTCATCGCGTCGAAGGAGTCGGCGACCGCGACGACCCGAGCCCCGAGCGGGATCGCGTCGCCGGCGAGCCGCCCAGGGTAGCCGGTGCCGTCCCAGCTCTCATGGTGATGGAGGACGATCGCCGATCCGGCACGGAACAGCTGGAAGTTCCGGAGCACCGCCGCCCCGATCTCGGTGTGGAGCCACATCGTGGCGCGCTCGCCTTCGGTCAACGGCCCGGGCTTGAGCAGGACCCGATCGGGCACTCCGACCTTGCCGAGGTCATGGACCGCGGCGGCCTGCTCGATCACCTCGATCTCGTCCTCGGGCAAGCCGAGCTCGCGGCCGAGGGCGACGGCGAAGACCGCGACGCGCTCGGAGTGGTGGAACGTCGTCGGGTCGCGATGGTCGATGATCTCGGCCAGCGACCGGATCGCCGCACGCGTCTCGTTCTCGAGCTGGCGGATGTACTGGAGAGAGCGGCTGATGACCGCGGCGGGCAGCGTCAGGAGCGCGGTCCAGGCCGGTTCGACCGTCCAGATCAACGCGAATAGCCCACCCACGGTCGTGCCGCCGAGTTCCGAGAGGCCGGTGTTCCGGCTGTTCACGCGGAGGAGATAGAGGAAGGGCAGGCGGGTGGCCATCGCGATCACGGCGCTCGTGAGCACGGAGTTCACGACGTTGTAGACACCACCCGCCACGGCGATCGCGACGAGAAGCCGGAGGTGGTCGGTCGGCTGCGAGGCCGCGGCGGTGCGGGTGATCGCCCAGAAGTCGCCCACGAGGCCCACCGCGAACGAGGCGAGCGAGGCGGTCAGGACGAAGCTTCCGACGTTGAAGATCGCCTTCACGGCCGGGACCCGCCGCACGCTCTCCTCGATCGCCACCGCGAGGCCGATGGAGATCGCCGCGAACGGCGCCGGGACGAGAAGGATCGTGGCCACGTGGGAGATCGTCGCGACCGAGAGGACGCCGCCCCGGGGCAGCGGGACGGCGATGAACTCGAGGGCGGTCGAGACCGCGGTCAGGACGAGGAAGGCGGGCAGCCAGATCTCGACAGGCTCGCCCCAGGTTCCCGGGAAGACGAGCGAGGCGGCTCCGGCCGCGGCGACGAACGCGATATAGCCGTGGACGCCGACGACAGGACGGCGAAGCCAGCGGGGGAACCGCAGAAGCCGCGGCGTCGCGGCGGGCGGCTCGTGGGCGACGGTCATTCGACTCCCCACACGGGACGGTCACGTGCACGGGGCACAGCGAGGGCCGCTGCGATTAGGCCGCAGCCCACGGTCCGCTGGTACCCCCCCATTCGTCCTGGTACCCCCCTCCTGAGTACCGGCCGGCAAGTGTACCCGCGGTGCGCAAGGCCTCCGGGCTACACTCGGCGCCCATGGCCAGGTCCGTCGCCCTCCCGACCACGCCGCCTGAGGCAGACCCGATCGGTTCGCGGCCCACCCGCCCGCGCGTCTTCAGCGGCGTCCAGCCCTCGGGGTTGCCCCACGTCGGCAACTACCTCGGGGCGTTCCGCAACTACATCGCGCTCCAGGAGTCGCACGAGGCCATCTACTGCATCGTCGACTACCACGCGCTCACGAGCACCCACGATGGCGAGCTCATCCGCCGCAACACGCAGGACATGGCGCTCACGCTCGTGGCACTGGGCCTCGACCCCAAGCGCTCGGTCCTCTTCCGGCAGTCCGATCGACCGGAGCACGCCGAGCTCGCCTACCTCCTGAGCACCGTCGTCCCGGTCAGTTGGGTCGAGCGAACCCCGACCTTCAAGGAGAAGAAGCGCGACCAGCCCAACGACGTCAACCACGCCCTCCTCACGTACCCCGTGCTCCAGGCTGCCGACATCGCGATTTACCACGCTCGCTACGTCCCGGTCGGGAAGGATCAGACGGCCCACCTCGAGCTGGCCCGCGAGATCGTCCGAGCCTGGAACAACCGCTACGGCGAGTACTTCGTCGAGCCCGAGGCCGTCTACACCGACTCGCCCATCGTCAAGGGCACGGACGGGACGAACAAGATGTCCAAGTCGCTGGGCAACGTCATCGAGATCCTGGCCGAGCCCGACACGATCCGGCGCCAGGTGATGAGCATGGTCACCGACACGCAGCGGATCTACCGCGAGCAGCCCGGCAGGCCGGAGGTCTGCAACGTCTGCCAGCTCCACCGCTTCTTCAGCCCCAACGACTACGAGTCGATCTGGGAGGGCGAGCGGACCGCGAGGACCGGCTGCGTCGACGTGAAGCGGCTCCTGGCGGACCGGATCATCGAGCGCTTCGCCGAGGCGCGCGAGCGGCGGGCCGAGCTGGCCGCCCGCCCGGGCTACGCCGACGATGTCCTGGCCGCGGGCGCGGCGCGGCTCGCTCCGCTGGCCGCCGATACGCTTCGCGAGTGCCACGAGCGGATGGGCCTGGGGCCGCGCTGACCTGACCTTCGGGTCAGTGCAGCCGCGCACCGGGACCGGGGTAGACTCGGCCCCATGGCGCTCGAGATGACCGACCGGCAGCGCCGCTGGCTCAACGCGCTCCTGATCCTGGGCACGCTCACCGTCGCGCTCGTCTTCGTCGGGCTGGTGGCGGACATCCTCGTCTTCTTCAGCGATGTCCTGCTGATCTTCTTCCTCGCCTGGTTGCTCGCCTTCGTCCTGTCGCCGATCGTCACGGCCATGGAGCGGGCGCTCCCGATGCTGCCGCGGAGCGTCGCCGTCGCGGTCACCTACGCGACGCTCCTCGTCGTCCTCCTGATCCTGACGATCCTCGTGGCCCAGAGCCTCGCCACCTCGATCGGCAACTTCGTGGAGAGCATCCCGCAGCTCCAGCAGCGACTGCCGGAGATCCTCGAGCCGTGGCAGGCGCGCCTCCGTGAGCTCGGTCTGCAGATCGATCTCGTCGC
Organism: Candidatus Limnocylindrales bacterium; assembly: GCA_036002405.1. Taxonomy (GTDB): domain Bacteria; phylum Chloroflexota; class Limnocylindria; order Limnocylindrales; family CSP1-4; genus DASYTK01. Next base: position 18,078 of record DASYTK010000034.1, on the reverse strand, counting down.
CGCGGCGCAGAGCGGGCTGTCCGGCCTGGGGACGCTGGGAGGCGATCTCGTGCGGCCACTGAGCGAGCTCGCCCTGGCCAGCCTCGGGATCTTCGGCAACCTCCTCCTGATCCTCTTCCTCTCGCTGTTCATGGTCGTGGACCGCGACCGCCTCACTGCCTTCCTCGTCCGCCTCGTCCCCGCCCGCTACACCGAGGAAGCGCGCCTCTTCGAGACGAGCGTTGCGAGCTCCTTCGGAGGCTTCCTCCGCGGTCAGGCGATCATGGGCCTGATCTACGGCCTCGTGGCCGCTGTGACCCACCTTCTCCTGGGGCTGCCCTACGGCGGGGCGTCGGCGGCCACGGCCGGGCTCCTCCAGGCGATCCCCTTCTTCGGGCCCTTCTTCTCGTGGGCGCCGCCCGTCCTCGTCGCGATCCTGACGAAGCCCGAGGCAACCCTGCCCGCGCTCGCGCTCATGGCCGCCGGCTGGTTCGTGGTGATGAACGTCGTCCAGCCGCGCCTGATGGCCACCGCGGTGGGCATCCACCCCGTCGTCGTCCTGGGCTCGGTCATCGTCGGCCTGAAGGTGGCCGGGATCGCGGGGGCCGTCTTCGGGATCCCGATCGCCGCTGTCGTGTCGAGCTTCTTCTTCTACTACCTGAACCGATCGGCGACCCTCTCGCGCGACGTCACCTCCCGGGCGGCCCGTTTGCTCGAGCAGCGGGAGGGGCGACGGGTCCGGATCCCCACCCCCCCGCCGCTCCCCGCCGAGCCCGGCCAGAGGCCGCTGGGCAGCCCGGACCTCGCGCCCGCGACGGGGTCGCAGCGCGCGTCCGTGGCGACGGAGGTGCACCCGGATCCGGCGGCGGAGCCGCCACGCGCGTGATGGAGGATCGGAAGAGCCAGGGGCGTCCGCCCGGCGGCTCCGAGCCCGTCTCGGTCGATGCCGGCCCCGACACCGCGCAGCGTGAGCGCAGCCGCCTTGAGCGGCGCGCGATCGACCGCGAGCGGGGTGAGCCCCTTGCCGCCGGGGAACGCGGTCGTCAGCAGCCGCGCGCCGACGCGACGCGCGCGCGTCCCCTCGCCGAGTGGACGAGCCGACCGCGGATCCTCGTCACGAACGACGACGGCATCGAGTCGCGCGGCCTCCTCGCGCTCAAGCAGGCGCTCGACCCGGTGGGCGAGACGTACGTCCTCGCACCCGACACGAACCAATCGGCGGTCGGCCACACGAAGACGATGATGCGGCCGCTTCGCGTCCGCGAACGCGCCCTGGCCGATGGCTCCCGGGCCAGGTCGGTCGATGGCTCGCCGACCGACGCCGTCAGCCTTGCCTTCCTGGGCTACTTCAACGTCAGCTTCGATCTCGTCGCGTCCGGCATCAACTACGGCGCGAATCTCGGCGACGACATCACGTACTCGGGCACCGTGAGCGCGGCCATGGAAGCGGTGATCAACGACTGTCCGGCGTTCGCGATCTCCCAGGAGTATTACGAACATCCCGACTTCGGCCTGGCTGCCATGGCCGCCCACGTGGCCGCGGTGAACATCCTGGAGAACGGCCTCGAACCGGGGCAGCTGATCAACGTCAACGTCCCGGCCATCCCGGTCGACGAATGCGAGGGTTTCGAGGTCACCCGGATGGGCAAGCGCGTCTACCAGGACGTGCTCATCGAACGAGTCGATCCGCGGGGCATCCCGTACTACTGGATCGGGGGCCCGCCGCCGTCCGGCCTGGCCGAGCCGGGAACGGATTTCCACGCCGTCGTGAACCGGCGGATCGCGATCACGCCGATCCAGCTCGACCTGACGGCCCGGCGATTGCTCGGGCGCCTCCGGAGCTGGCGCTGGGAGCTCGATGGGGCGGAGCCTCGGACCCCTGCCCAGGCTCGGGGGATCGGTCCGGTCGAGCGCGACGAGGAGGAAGCTCTCGTCGAGGAGGCGGCCCGGGAGCGTCGCTGATCCGATCGGGGGCGGTTGGTCCTGCTCCGCCAGCCACAGGGGCGCCGGGCGCACCTGTCGGCGCCATCGACGCCGCCACCCCGTCAGCGTCGGCCGCGGAGGTCATGGATCACCTCACGCGCGGCATTCGCTCCGGGGGCCCCGGTGATCCCGCCACCCGGGTGCGCTCCCGCCCCGCAGAGGTAGAGACGTTCGAGGGGCATCCGGTAAGCGGCGAAGCCGAGGAGCGGACGCCAGGCGAACATCTGGTCGAGGCCGGGCTCGAGATGGTACGGGTGTCCCCCGGTCATGCCGTAATCGCGCTCGAGATCGAGCGGCGTCAGGATCTGGCGGGCCGTGACGAGCCCGCCGATCCCTGGCGCGTACCGCTCCAGCGTCGCGATCACCCGGTCGCCGAGCTGCTCCCGTCGCGCGTCCCAGCCGCCGTCGGCCAGGCGGTAGGGCGCGTACTGGACGATCACGCTCAGCACATGGCGGCCTTCCGGCACGAGCCCGGGATCGAGGAGCGAAGGGATCGTCGCCTCGAGGTAGGGAACCTCGGAGAGCCGCCCGTACTTGGCGTCGTCGGCGGCCCGCTCCAGCGCGTCGATCCCGGGAGCGACGACGATCCGGCCGCGGATCCGCCTCTCGCCGTCCTCGAGTGTGTCGCCGCTGAAGCGGGGTAGCCCGGAGAGACAGAGGTTGACCTTGGCGATCGCGCCCTCGGCGCGGAGATTGCCGACCCGCCAGGCGAGTGAGGGACCGAGCACCGACGGTTCGACGAGGTCGAGCAGGGTGCGCTTCGGGTCCGCGCCCGAGACGACGGCGCGGGCGCCGATCTCCTCGCCGCTCTCGAGCGCGACGCCGGTGGCACGCCCGTCGCGCGAGGTGATCCATTCGACCCGGGCGCCCGTCCTGATCTCGCCTCCCGCACCTCGCACCGCGTTCGCGAGGGCTTCGGCGAGCGCTCCGGGTCCACCTCGCGCGAACACGGCCTGACCGGCCGCCCCGGCCTCGGTGCCGGCCGAGTCGGTCAGGAGGACGGCCGTCGTCCCCGGCGCGCGCGGCCCCATCCCCGTGTACTGGATCCCTCGGGCGGCGATCGCGGCCGCGATTGCCGGGTCGCGAAACGAGCCGCCCACGTAGTCCGCGACCGGCATCGGCAGGGCGCGGAGGAGGAGCCGGGCATCGGAGCGCGCCAGCCCCCGGAAGCCGAGCCCCAGCCGGAGGCCGCCGAGGGCGTCCCCGAGCGAGGGGCTGCGCAGGTCGGGCGGAGTCAGCGAGAGGAGGCGAGCGAGGAAGCCCGAGAGGACGCGGATCTGGCGATCGAGGGCGAGGTAGGCGTCGGCGTCCGAAGGCGAGCCGGCGCGCAGCTCCGCGGCCGTCCGGAGGGGATCGCCCCAGAGGGTGATCGCCGCGCCGTCCGGCTGAGGCGCGAACACCCGGACCTCGGGCTGGACGAGCGAGAGGCGCCAGTCGGAAAGACGAAGATCGCGCACGATCGCCGGCCGGAGCCGTCCCACGGTGTGCGCGACGGCGGGGACCCGAACGCCCGGCTCGAGCTCGACCGTATCGGCCGCCCCGCCGAGACGCTCGCGTCGCTCGAGGACGAGCGTGCGGAGGCCCGCGCGCGAGAGATAGCCCGCTGCGACGAGGCCGTTGTGACCCCCGCCCACGACGATCACGTCGTAGCGGTGGGCGACGGCGACGCTCAGGCCGCGGCCTCCTCGCCGGAGCCCGGGCCACCGACGCTCGTAAGCTCTCGGATACGATCGCCGAGCCCGCGCGAACGGAGAATCTCGAGCGCGGCGAGCCGGCCGGGCGCGCCCATGATCCCGCCTCCGGGATGCGTCGCCGAGCCGCACATCCAGAGCCCCCGCAGCGGCGTCCGGTAGCGGGCCCAGCCCGGGACGGGCCGGTTGAAGAAGAGCTGCTCGAGCGAGAGCTCGCCCTGGAAGATGTTCCCCCCGGTCAGGCCGAACTCCCGCTCCAGGTCGAGCGGCGTGAGGACCTGCCGGCCGACGATCAGTCCGGGCAGTCCCGGCGCGAACTCGGCGATCGCGGCCACGACCGAGTCCCCGAACGCCTCGCGCTGCTCGTCCCACGCCTGTGGCCCTTCCGCGAGCTGGTACGGCGCGTACTGGACGAAGCAGCTCATCACGTGCTTGCCCGGCGGCGCCATCGAGGGATCCACGAGGGTCGGGATGACGATGTCGACGTAGGGCCGGCGGCTGTACCGGCCGTACTTCGCGTCGTCGTAGGCGCGCTCCATGTACTCGATGCTCGGCGAGATGCTGATCGCGCCGCGCAGGTGCTCGCCCGGCCCGGGCAGGCTCGTGAACTCGGGCAGCCCGTCGAGGGCCAGGTTGACCTTCCCCGAAGAGCCCCGGAACGTGTAGCGGCGGATCTCGCTGAGGAACGCCGGCTCGAGGGCGTCGGGCTCGAGGAAGCGGAGGAAGGTCAGATGGGGATCGACACTCGAGGCGACGAGCCCCGCCTCGATCTCCTCGCCCGACTCGAGCGCGACGCCGGTGGCGCGCCCGCCGCGGACGAGGATCCGGGCGACCGGCGCCTCCGTCCGGATCTGCGCTCCATGGGCGCGGGCGGCCGAGGCGATCGCCTCGCTGATCGCGCCCGTCCCGCCGCGCGGGATCCCCCAGGCCCGGAAGGCGCCGTCGATCTCGCCCATGTAGTGGTGGAGGAGCACGTACGCCGTGCCCGGCGAGCGGATCCCCAGGAACGTCCCGATGATCCCCGAGGCCGACATCGTCGCCTTCAGCGCGTCGGTCTCGAACCACTGGTCGAGGAAGTCGGCCGCGCTCATCGTCATGAGCTGGACGAAGACGGCCCGCTGGTCCTCCGGCAAGCGCGTGAACTGCCGCACGAGGCCGGCGAGCGGGAGGAGCGGGCGTGGGTCGAGGCCGGTCGGGTCGGGCGGGACGATCGAGAGGATCGGCTTCACGAAGCGCGCCATCTCGAGCATCAGCCGGCCGTACTCCTCATACGCCTCGGCATCGGAGCGCGACCAGCGACGCAGCTCCCGGAGGGTGTGACTGTGGTCGTTCGTGCGCCACAGGTAGCCCTCGTGGAGCGGCGTGAACGTCCCGTCGAGCGGCAGGATCTCGAGGCCGTGGCGGGCCAGGTCGAGGTCCCTGATGATCTCCGGCCTGAGGAGGCTCACGACGTACGAGCAGACGCTGAAGCGGTAGCCCGGCAGGACCTCCTCGGTGACGGCGGCTCCACCAACGACGTGGCGGCGCTCGAGGACGAGGATCCGCCAGCCTGCCCGCGCCAGATACGCCGCCGTCGTCAGGCCGTTGTGGCCGCCACCGATGACAATGGCGTCGTATCGCTCGGTCAATCCCGCCTCGCTCTCTGGCGCCCGATGATAGGCGGCCCAGCTGGCCCGTGGGGGTCCTCCCGGCTGCTACGCTGGCGGTGATGCGTGATCCGGTGCGGCTTCTGGCGCTGGCCCGGGCGCTCGAGGCGCGGGGCATCTACAACGGGGGCAAGCTCCTGCGCGGGCTCCTCGAGCAGGAGCTCATCTCGGCCGCCGGGCAGCGGGCCGGAGCGAGCGATGAGGCCCTCGCCTCGGACCTCGAGGCCCTCGCTCCCGCGCTCGGGCGAAGTTACGGCGACCGCTTCGCGGCCGCGCTCATGGCCGCGGCGCGAGCGGTACGCGAGTCGTCCGTGCTGCCCCTCGCCGAGGCGCCCGCTGTCTTCACCTGCCGGGGCTGCGGGACGATCGCCCTGGACGGCCCGCCGGCGGCCTGTCCGCGCTGTCACTCCCACGCCCTGACGTTCCACGAGCACCTGCCGATCTGGTTCCTCGAACCGATGGAGCCCGAGACGACGCTCGCCGCGCTCGAGGCGGGACCCGGGGCCGCGACGATGCTCGTCGCGGAGCGCGACGACGATGCCCTGACCACCCGGCCGGACCCCGAGGAGTGGTCGGCGCGCGACGTCCTCGAGCACCTCGTCGCCGCCGAGGAACTCCTCGCGCTCCGCGTCAAGCGGCTCCTCCAGGAAGACGAGCCGGACCTCGCCGCACAGGCGACCTGGGCTGCGACGCCTCGCGGCGACGAGACTGCGCCGGGCGGCGAGCCGGCCCCGGCGAGCGCCCTGCTCGAACGGTATCGCGACCTGCGCGGCGAGACCCTTGACCTGCTCCGCGCGTGCTCGCCGGAGCAGTGGGGTCGACGCGGCCACCATGCCGAGTGGGGCGTCGTCACGCTGGCCGGCCAGGCCGCCTACTTCTGCCGCCACGAGGCCTCGCACCTGGGCCAGCTGGCCGGGGCGATCACCGCGACGGCATCGGGCTGATCCTCGGCCGGATCCGCCGCGGGCGTGGCCGGTAGCATTCGGGGGTGACCGTCGGCGGCCCGTTCCACGATCGCACCGCATCCCTCAACCGGAAGCTCCAGTGGCGCGACTGGGCCGGTTACTTCGCGGCCAGCGCCTACCACGACCACCACGACATCGAGTACGCGGCGATCCGCGAAGCGGCCGCTCTCATCGACGTGTCGCCGCTCTACAAGTACCGGATCCGCGGCCCCGGCGCGGTCCGCCTCGTCGACCGGGTCATCACCCGCGACGCGACGCGGATCGCGATCGGCCAGGTCGTCTACACGTGCTGGTGCGACGAGCAGGGCAAGGTCCTCGACGATGGCACCGTCGCGCGGCTCGACGAGACGAGCTTCCGCTGGACGGCCGCCGAGCCGAATCTGCGCTGGATCTCCCAGAACGCACGTGGGCTCGACGTCCTGGTCGAGGAGATCAGCGAGTCCACCGCGGCGGTCGCACTCCAGGGACCCCGTTCGCGCGAGGTCCTCGAGTCGGCGACACAGCGCTCCTTCGGCGACCTGCGCTACTTCCGGCGGCGCGAGGCGAAGATCGGGCGGATCCCGATCGACGTCAGCCGCACCGGGTACACCGGCGACCTGGGCTACGAGCTGTGGGTCGACGCGCGGCGCGCGGTCGCGCTGTGGGACGCCCTCACCGAGGCCGGCCGGCCGTTCGGCCTGCGAGCGGCCGGGATGCTCGCCCTCGACGTCGTGCGCCTGGAGGCCGGCCTGATCCTCATCGACGTCGACTACACCAGCTCACGCCGCGCCCTCACGCCGGCCCAGGCTTACTCTCCCTTCGAGATCGGCCTCGGGCGGCTCGTCTCCTTCGAGAAGACGGACTTCGTGGGCCGGCGTGCACTCGAGGCGGAGCGGGCGCGGGGCGGTCCGCCCCGGAGGCTCGTGGGGCTCGAGCTCGACTGGCTCGGGATCGAGGCGCTCCACGCGCGCCACGGCCTGCCGCCCGAGATGTCGGCCACGGCCTGGCGGACCCACGTCCCGCTCTACGCCGGCGCCCGCCAGGTTGGCCGGGCGACGAGCGGGACCTGGAGCCCGATCCTCAAGCGGCCGATCGCGCTGGGCTCGGTGCCACCGAGCCTGGAGGCGCCCGGCTCGCGCCTGCGGATCGAGTGGACCGTCGAGGCCGAGCGGGGCCTCGTCGACGCCACGGTCGCACCCCTCCCCTTCCTCGATCTGCCACGCAAGCGCGCCTGAGGGCTGCCTCAGCGCCCCACGAGGGCGGGGTCAACGCCGAAGACGGTCTGGATCCGCTCCGGCCCGAGGGCCTCCGATGGCGGTCCGTCGGCCACGATGCGACCGGCGTCGAGTACGACGATTCGGGGGAAGAAGTGGGCGGCGAGGGCGAGATCGTGGAGCACGGCCACGATCGTCGCCCCGTCGCGCTCGTTGAGGTCGCGGAGCAGGTCCATCACCTCGACCTGGTGGCGGAGATCGAGGTGGACGGTCGGCTCGTCGAGGACGAGCATCCGGGTCGACTGGGCAACGGCCATCGCGATCAGAACGAGCTGCCGCTCGCCCATCGAGAGCGCCCGCGCATCCCTGCCGGCGAGCTCGCCCAGGCCGACCCGCTCGATCGCCGCCGCGACGGCGGCCCGATCGGCCGGGCCCGGCCCGAGGAAGGGATGCTCGTGCGGGATCCGCCCCAGCGCGACGACGTCGGCCACGCGCATCGCGAAGGGGAGCGCCACGGCCTGCGGGACGACCGCGATCCGACGGGCCACCGACTCCCGCGAGAGCTCGTCGAGCGGAACCTCGTCGAGGAGGATCCCACCGGCGGCCGGCCGGAGCGAGCCCACGAGACAGCGCAGGAGCGTCGTCTTGCCAGCGCCGTTCGGGCCCACGAGCGCGACCCGCTCGCCCGGCCCGATCGCCAGGTCGACGCCGCGCAGCACGGCGCGTCCGTCGAGACGGACCTCGACCCCCCGCAGCTCGGCCGCGCTCCCGCTCACAGCTCGTATCCGGCTCGGGCCCGACGGATGAGGGCGAGGAAGAAGGGAGCGCCGACGACGGCCGTGATGATGCCCACCGGTAGCTCGCCGGGGATGCGGGCGACGAGATCGGCGAAGGCGAGGAACGCGCCGCCATAGAGCGCGCCGAGCGGAAGGACAAGCCGCGCGTTCGGCCCGACGAGGAGGCGCGTGACGTGGGGGACGACGAGCCCCACGAAGCCGATCAGGCCGCTCACGGCGACGGCCGCGGCCGTGAGCAGGGCGGCCGTGGCGAGGAGGAGCGCCCGCTCGCGCGTCACGTCGATCCCGAGGTGGGCCGCGGCTTCCTCTCCGAGCAGGAGGGCATTCAGGGAGCGGGCCCGGAGGAGGAGGACGGCGCCGCCCAGCGCGATGAGCGGCAAGGCAGCGACGAGGTGCGGCCAGGAGACCGTGCCGAAGCCCCCCAGGAGGTAGAACACGATCTGGCGGAGGTGCGCGCCGGAGAGGTAGAGCGTCAGGGCAAGGCCCGCGGCGAGGAGCGAGCCGACCGCATACCCGGTGAGAAGCAGGCCGGTCAGCGAGCCCAGCGACGACGCGCGCGAGAGCCGGTAGACGAGCGCGACCGCTCCGAGCGCGCCGATGAAGGCGAGGCCGTGGATGACGCCCAGACCGAGCACGAACAGGCGCACCGGAAGGAGGACGGCGATCGCCGCCCCAAGCGCGGCCCCGCTTGCCGTGCCCAGCACGTAGGGATCGGCGAGCGGATTTCGGAGCAGGCCCTGGAAGGTCGTGCCTGCCAGCGAGAGGGCTGCGCCGACGGCCATCGCCGTCAGGACCCGGGGAAGGCGCAGCTCGAGCACGATCGTCTCGCTCGTCGGCGCCCACGTCGGAGCGACCGGCCAGCCGAGCAGCCGGTGGGCGAGGAGCGCGACGGTCGTGCCCGGATCGAGGGCCACGTTGCCCAGGCCAACCCCGGCCACGAGCGCGAGGACGAGCAGCCCGATCCCCGCGAGGACGAGAAGGGCGAGCCTCGCCGAACCCCGTTCCGCGCGGACGGCCGCCGGGGCGTGCGCGAGGCTGGGGACGACCTCTGCGTTCATCGGGCGCGGGTCATCCGCGATTCATGGCGAGGACGGCACGGCCGACGCGGAGGCGTTCGCGCTGGGCGAGGGGGGCACCCGCACCCCCAGGTCGAGCTCCGGGTGGATCGTCTCGGCCAGGAGGGCGAGGCCCTCGGCGAAGCGTGGCCCCGGTCGGGTCACGATGATGTCGTCGATCGGGCGGACCGCTCCCTCGCGGACCGCGGTCATCTCGCGCCAGCCGCCCGGTCGGGCCGCCACCGCGTCGGGCGTCACTCCGTAGTTCGCGTCGCCGAGGACGATGACTTCGGGATCCTCGGCCACCAGGCGTTCGAGGGAGATGCTGTAGGCGCTCGGGTCTCCGGTCGTGATCGGATCGCCGCCCGCCAGCTCGATCATGTCGGCGACGAACGAATCGTCGGCGGGCCCGTAGATCTCGGGCTGATCCCCGATCTCGTAGAAGACGCGCGGACGATCCGTCGTCGTCGCGGCCGCCGTACGGACGTCCTCGATGCGCGCTTCCATCGCCGTCGTCAACTCCTCGGCGGCCCGTCGGGCGCCGGCGGCCTCCCCGACGAGCTCGATGTCCGCGATGACCTCGTCGACCGTTTCGGCATAGACGACGAGAACCGGGATGCCGAGCTGCCGCAGCCGGGCCACGTCGTCCGGCGGGGTGAAGTCGTTGCCGCCGGCGATCGCGAGCTCCGGATCGAGGTCCACGACCTTCTCCACCAGGACTCCCTCGAAGGTGGCAACGTCGGGGAGCGCGGCCGCCTCGGGTGGATAGTCGTCGAAGTCGGTGCCGCCCACGAGCGAGTCACCCTCGCCCAGCGCGAAGAGGGTCTCGGTGACCGCGGGGGTGAAGCTGACGATCCGTCCCGGATCGGCCGGGAGGGTGACCTCGGTGCCCTCGTCGTCGACCAGCGTCACCGGGTAATCCGGACGGCCCGACGGGGACTCCGCAGGCGCGGTGGGCGTCGCGGGCAAAGGCGCTCCCGCGGCGCAGCCGCCGATGAGGAGGGCGAGCGCCGCGCTGGGAACCGCGCGGCGAATCGAAAACCCCTTCCCGAGGAAGGGGGAAGGGGTCCGAACGGAGTCCTGCAGGTCCACGGTGCCTTCCCTTTCACTCGAAGGTAGGTGCACGACCGCGGGCCCGGCGACCGGACTTCACAGGCCGCCCCGGAGGGCGCCTGGTCACCGTAGCGGGACTGTGCCGGACTCTCACCGGCTTCGCGGGTCCCGCGATCAGCTCTTCGGTTGTCGGCGGCGAATCTACCACCGGTCTGGTCGAGATAAGCGGCGGATGATCCCGACTCGCCAGACTCCTCGATGCCCCGCCCTCCTCCCGCCCGTTCCGCCGGAGGAGGCCAGTCGTCGTGTCGGAGGCCACGTGGTATCGACACTTCGTTCCCGCGCTCATCGCGTTGTCGTTGATCCCGTTCGCGCGGGGACCGGGCGGGCCGCCGGCGGGGATGCCGAACGGGCACGGGACGGCCTCCGGAGCACGATCCCTGCACGCGCACCTCGCGTGCACACCCCTGCGGCGCGGTTCGGGGCGCCTGGTCGAGCGGGTCGCGGCCGACGGCTCGCTGGCCGGTTACGAGCTCGAGCTCGGGAGGGCACGCCGAGGCCCGCAGCGCGTCGTCGAGCTGCCTGCCGAGTCGTTCCTGGGCGATCGGGTCGGGGATGCCGTCCTCGTCGGGAGCGACGACGGTCTGCGCTCGCGGCTTCGTCTGGTCGGAGCGGGACACGGCTGCGAACGTGTCATCGCGACGAGCCGCGAGCGGATCTTCCGGCGGGCCGCAATCGATCCCGCCGGGCAGTCGGTCGTCGCCCTCCACCTCGAGCGACGGACGCGGCGCGAGCTGGGGATCTTTCGGCGACCGCTCGGCGGCGGGCGCTGGGAGCGGCTCCTGGGCCCGCTCGCCGACGACGCGCCGGCGGTGCTCGCCCGGATCGGCCCGATCTTCGCCACGATTCTCGCCTGGTCCGGGGACGGCGCGACGCTTGCCGTCCAGTCCTGCGGCTCCCACGCGTGCGCCACCCGCGTCGTGGCCGGGGATGGAGGGTCCAAGCTCCTCCTCGGACGACCGGGCCAAGGTCCCTTGCTTCGGGTCGAGCGCGATCTTCTCCTGACCCTTGCCGTCTGCGCCGGGACGCCCTGCCCGATCGTTCGCACCCGCCTCTCGACAGGCGAGGTGCTGCCGTGAGCCAGCCGCGATCGCGCCGAACCCATGCCCCGCTCCGCCGGGCCGTCGCGCCCTTGCTGGCGCTCGTCGCGACAGCGTTCCTCGTCCCCGCCGCCGAGACCCACGCGCCGGACCCCGTCGTCGGAGGCGCCCTCTGGACGCAGAACCAGCTCGTCGAGTACGCCTGGCGGGTGGGACAGGTCCCGCCCGCCTGGCTCCAGGGCGCGATCGTGGACGCGGCCGCCGACTCGAACGCGTCGCGGGCCGCGAGAGCGGCGCGCTTCGCCCTCGACGGCTCATCGCAGAGCCTGATCGCGTACGGCGAGCCGACGGGCTGCAGCCCGAACGGCATCGCCTGCTTCAACCGCGCAGGTGCGCCCGACTCGTTCGCGATGTGGTTCCGGCGCCAGGGATACGTCTTCGATTGGGGGACGCTCCGCTGGTGCCAGGCGTACCTCGACCCACCCGACGGTTGCTTCGATGCCGAGAACATCGCGCTTGACGAATTCGGCCACGTCGAGGTGCTCGGGCACCACGGCAACTATTCCGACGGGAGCGACTTCGACGATGCGGTCGTCCAGACCGTCTCTCGGGCCAAGCCTCGGCACGGTTGGGACGCGCACCGCTACGGTCGGTGCGACGTCGCGACGCTTCAGCTGGCATACGACGTCCCGACCCTGGCCTCGCCCTACTCGACCTGCCTCGACCTCGTGACCGGTCTCTCGCTCGCCGTGAGTGCGACGAGTGTCCCCTACCGCGCCACGGTCACCTTCTCGTCCCGCCTGTGGGTCTCCAACCGTGACGACTACGAACGTCTGGCCGGCAACCCGGTCAGCGAACGCCTCATTCGCCTCCAGCGCCGCCCGATCGGAGGATCGACCTGGACGACCGTCGCAACCCTGGATCCCGACGACAGCCCGGGCTCCTACGCGGAAGCACTCAGCCTCACTGCCAGCGGCGAGTACCGGGCGCGTTTCTCCAAGCCGCCCGACGAGGGCCTGCGCGGCGACGACTCCGCGTTCGTCGCGATCACGGTCGCCCCGTGCACGAGCGGCTGCCCGGTCTGGGCGCCATGACTCGACGGTCGGTCGCCCGTCGCGATCCGCGGATCCTCGGCGGAGCAGCCCTGCTCGCGCTGGCGTTCGTCGCCGGCTGCGCCGCGATCCCTGCCAGCGGCTCGGCCCCCCTCCCGCCGACCGGCGAGGGGTCGCCGCCACGGGTCGAGCCGACGACCCGGAGCACGCCTGCGATCGTGCTGCCGCCGGGCGCGACGCTCGAGACGCCGGCGGGGCACCGGACCGAGGCCGCGCTCGGGAGCTACACCTACCGAGGAGCGGGTTCTGATTCGCCCTGGCTGCCGGCCGACACGCTGGATCGTGTCGACGTTTCGGCGGGGGCCTCGTTGACGATCTGCCTGACCGACCGGACCGGGATCGCGTCGGCTCGCGCCGTCGTGGCGGACGCAGCCGACCGCGCGGGGGAGGAGACCGAGGGCGTCGCGATCAGTGGCCCCGACCCGACCGGCGCGCTCCTCCTGACCGCCCCGCCACGAGGGTCATGGGTCCTGATGGTGCTCGTCGAGTACGCCGGAGGATCAGGCTCGGCTGCCTACTACTGGCGGCTGGAAACGAGCTGAGAAAGCTCGCGGCGCGGTGCGGTCGAGGGCCTCGCGGGCCCGGTCAGACCGCCTGGGCGTGCTCGGCGGGCGTGCCCGCGGTGAAGAGCGAGGTCTGAGCCGATTCGGGGAGCATCACCCCGAGGATCTTCTGGAGGGCGAGGATGTGGGCGCAGCTCTTCCAGCTCTCGAACGTGTGGCAGGTGCACCGCCAGGCATCGTCGTCGAAGGAGACACGATAGGTGTCGTTGTCGCCGCGGAACGTGAGCGACAGCCGATCGAATGTGATCCGGTCGGTCTCGCGCGCGTAGCGGTTCGCCTTCTCGATCTTGCCGATGAGACTGGAATGCATCGAGCGCTTCCTCCGAATCACTTCCAGACCGTCCGGGACCGGTCCCTGGGGCTAGCCTACACCCGGCTCCCAAGAGCGTTCCGGCGAGCGCGCAGCCCTCGTCTCGACGCTCGTCCGGGATCAGTCATCGGTCTCGCCAACCTCGGCGAGTCGCTCCTTGATCGTCCCGATCGCCTCCACCGGCGTCGGGTCGAGGCCGTAGAGCATCGCCAGGTAGGCGCTCACGAAGTCGCCCAGGACGATCGACGAGCAGGCCTCTGCCAGCCGTCCCTCCCCGCCCACGGGGACGACCTGGTGGGCGATCCCGGTCGCGCCGAGGAGCTCTGCCGAGAGGGCCGCCCGGAGGCGGTTCCGAGGATGATCGCCCGGGCTGGCCAGGAAGACGTAGAAGAGCCGCTCCCTGAGCGCTTCCGGCTGGGCATAGCCGACAACGGCGTTGTGCGTCGCTTCCGGGAGCTCCTCGGCAACGGCCATCGTCTTTCCGTTCTCGTTGAACTGCGTCTTCCAGCGCCGGGCGACCGCGGCAAGGAAACCGCTGGCCTCCACGACGGGCAGGCGATCGACGAGCGCCCAGGCAAGCTCCTTGGCCGGGTTCCGGTCCGTCTCGATGTCCGGGCCACAGCGCTGGGCGGTCACCGCGGCCGCCGCCGCCGCCGCCTCGACCTCCGCCTCCAGCCGGTCCGCGCCGTCGAGCAACGCGGCCCGCTCGAGGAGCCCGCTGAGCAGGATGATCCCGTAGCCCAGCGCCGCCCGCGGCTGTCCTCCGCCAGGGAAGGCAAGGAAGGGCAGCTCAGCGCGACGGGCGACCTCGAGGAGCGGCCCACCGGTCGTGACGATCGCGACGGGACAGCGTCGCTCCAGCGCGGTCGTCAGGGCCGCGATCGTCTCCTCCGTGGCCCCGCTGTACGAGCTCGCGACGACGAGCGTCGTCGGTCCGACGGAGAGGGGCAGCTCGTAATCGCGAACAGACATGAGCGGCGCGCGCAACCGGTCGGCGAAGATGCCTCGGACGATGTCCCCGGCGACGGCCGAGCCACCCATTCCGAGCACGGCAACCGCGCTCACCTCACGGTGGCGGTTGCCGAGCGCGAGCGAGCGCGTCCGCTGCCACCCGTCGCGGACCTGGTCCGGCCAGGTCGCGATCGCGGCCAGCATCCCCGCCGCGTCGTAGCGGCGAAGGACCGCGGGATCGTCGAGAGGTCCGCTCACGGGCGTCCTGCGGGACCCGGCGTCATCCGCTCCGGACGAGGCCCTCGCCCGCCCGGAGGATCTCGTCGCGGCGCTCCTCGCTCGTCGCCTCGGCGTAGACCCGGACGAGCGGCTCGGTGCCGCTGAAGCGGACCAGGAGCCAGGAGCCGTCGTCGATCCAGAACTTGAAACCGTCGTTCGTGTCGAGCTTCACGGAGCGGACGACCGGCCTTCCACCGAGCTCCTCGGGCGCGCTCGCGTGCAGCTCGACGAGGAGCCGGTCCTTCATCCGCGGATAGGCGGCCCGGTCGACGTGGACGTCGGTCCGCAGGTAGAACGACGGCCCCGCGATCGCGTGCAGGTGCTCGACGGCCCGCGACACCGGCCAGCGGCCGGCCTCTCGCTCGCGGGCGAAGAGATCGAGGAGCAGCAGATCGGCATAGATGCCGTCGCGCTCGGGCAGGTGCATCCCGAAGCCGTAGCCGCCCGATTCCTCGCCGCCCATCATCGCCCCCGTCTCGATCATCTTCGGTCCCACGTACTTGAAGCCGACCGGCGTCTCGTGGACCGAGACACCGTACCGTTCGCCGAGGCGCTCGACCATCGAGGTCTCGTTGACGGTGTAGACGACCGGGTCACGCATCTTCCGATGCTCGACGAGGTAGTACATGAGCAGGCCCATGACCTGGAGCTGGTGGATGAAGACCCCTCGCTCGTCCGCGGCGCCGGCCCGGTCCGCGTCCCCGTCGAGGAGGAGGCCCAGGTCGTAGCCGCCGCCGGCGAGGATCCCGAGCACCTCGTCGATGTTCGGACGGATCGGCTCGGGGTTGACGCCTCCGAACCACGGGTTCCGCTCGGAGTGGATCTCGGTGATCTCGATCCGCCCGCCCTCGAGGAGTCGCGGCAGCCATCCCGCACCGGAGCCCCAGAGCGGTTCGACGAGGACGCGCATCGGCTGGGAGCGCAGCCGCTCTAGGTCCAGCGTCCGCTCGACGAAGGAGCGATAGCCGTCGAAGGGATCGAAGCGCTCCACGAGTCCGGCCTCGTCGGCGTCCGCGAAGGGCCGCCTCGGCGGCTCGCCGCCGGCGCGCTCCCGGATCGTCGCTTCCAGGACGGCCAGCATCTCGGGTCCGCCAGCGGCGCCGCTCGGAGACTTGACCTTGAAGCCGTTGTCCGTCCACGGGTTGTGGCTGGCCGTGATCATCACGCCGCAGCCCGCGCCGCGTCGGACGACCTCGAAGGAGGTCATCTGGGTCGGCACGGGTGCCGCCGCGAGGACGATCGGGATCTCGAAGGCGAGGAGGACCTCGGCCGCCGCCTGGGCGAAGAACTCGCTCGCGAAGCGCCGGTCGTAGCCGACGACGACGCCCCGGCCGGCGGTGCCCTGGGCCTCGACCCAACGGGCCACGCCCTCGGCGCAGCGGCGGACGTTCTCGTAGGTGTACTCGTCGGCGATCCGGGCCCGCCACCCGTCTGTGCCGAAGACGATCGGGGGCAGGGACGGCGCGACCGCCGCGTCCGGCGAGGGCGCCGCCTCGTTCGCGGGCGCGGGAGCGGCCGTCTCGCCCGCCATCAGCGGGCCTCGGCCGTGGCCGTGACGCGGTCGAGAAGGGTCTGCACCGCGGCCAGCTCAGCGCCGGAGATCACCGCCACGGGCTCGTCCGCAATGAGCCGGCCGCGGTAGCCGGGCCGGACGATCGGTCGCCCCTCGACCGCGCTGACGAGGACGTCGTCCGGCTCCACCTCGACCTGTTCGCCCGCCGCGAGGATCCGTCCCGTGCAGCCCTGCTGGCCGCCCACCGCATCGAGGAGCGAGCCCCATGTCCCCAGGTCGCTCCAGCCGACGTCGAGTGGCGTCATCAGGACGAACCCGTCTCGCGAGGCCGGCTGGAGGACCGCCCGGTCGACCGACGTCGAGTCGATCGTCGTATAGGCGTTGTCCAGGACCTCCCACTGGCCCATCGCGACGGCCGTGGCGATCGGCTCCCAGATCCGCCGCGACCCGCTGTAGCGAGCGAAGGCATCGCGGATCGAGGAACGCATCCAGGCGAACATCCCCGCGTTCCAGGCGACCCCGCCGATCGCCAGGAGCTCCTCGGCACGCGCGCGGTCCGGCTTCTCCTCGAAGGCCACGACCGGATAGACGGTGATCCCGGGACCGGCTCCGTCGGAGGCTGGGAGGACCTGACCACGCGGGTCGGGTTGGATGTAGCCGTAGCTCGTCTCGGGAGCGGTCGGGCGGATCCCGAGGGTGATGAGGGGATCGGGGACACCAAGGGCGCCATGCGCGAGCCGTTCCGCCCCAAGGAGCGCCCGGCGGAAAGCGTCCACGTCGTCGACCCGGTGATCAGCCGGCAGGACGAGCATCACGTCGTCGTCGGCCCGTTCGATCGCCGAGGCTGCGAGCGCGACGGCCGCGGCGGTGTTCCGGCTGCGCGGCTCCGGCAGGACCTTCGCCCGCGGGACGAGTCCCTCCACGAGGTCCCAGTAGCGCTCCTCGGCGACGACGTAGACGTCTCGTGCCGGGTCGATCTCGGGCGGCAGCCGCCCCACCGTCAGCTCGAGGAGACTGCGGTCACCGAGCAGCGGAAGGAAGGGCTTCGGTCGCTCGGGCAGGCTGAGCGGCCAGAGTCGCGTGCCACCGCCGCCGGCCAGGATGACCGCGTACATCGGCGGTCATTCTACGGGCCACAGGGGGTCAGCTCGCGGCGATCGGCTCCTGCTCGGCGATCGCGATGCCGGCCTCGTCGGCCAGCGCCTCGGCCTTGTCGACCCGCTCCCAGGGCAGGTCCAGGTCGGGCCGGCCGAAGTGTCCGTAGGCCGCCGTCTGGGCGTAGATCGGGAGCCGCAGGTCGAGGGCGTCGATGACCGCGGCGGGTCGGAGATCGAAATGGCGGTCGATCAGGCCCATGATCCGCTCGTCCGGGATCCGGCCGGTGTTGAAGGTCTCGATCGAGACCGAGAGCGGCCGGGCGATCCCGATCGCGTACGCGATCTCGATCTCGAAGCGGTCGGCGAGCCCCGCCGCGACGACGTTCTTCGCGACCCAGCGTGCGGCGTAGGCGCCCGACCGGTCGACCTTCGAGGGATCCTTCCCGCTGAAGCAGCCGCCACCGTGGCGGGCCATCCCGCCGTACGTGTCCACCATGATCTTCCGACCCGTGAGGCCGGCGTCGCCCATCGGTCCGCCGACGACGAATCGGCCGGTCGGATTGACGTGGACGACCGGGTCGACTTCTCTGAGCTCGCGCGGGATCTCGGCACGGACGACCGCCTCGACGATGTCGTCTCGCAGCCGATCCGCGGCGACGCCCTCGTCGTGCTGCGCGGCGACGACGACGGTCCGGACCGCCTTCGGGACACCGCGCTCGTACTCCACGGTGACCTGCGTCTTCCCGTCCGGGCGCAGGTAGGGCAACGTCTCGTCCTTGCGCACCTGGGCG
>DASYTK010000033.1:0-23513 GCA_036002405.1 Candidatus Limnocylindrales bacterium | reverse complement strand
GAACTACGCTCAGGTGAACCTTTCAGCCGTCCTCTTCGCAGTCTCGAACGAGCCGGTCGACCCGCAACCGGAGCTCCGCCAGATCAAGGTCAGCCGCCAGGCGTTGATCAGCCTCCCGCCATTTACGATCGTCGGCCACATCCACCTCGTGCCCGAGCCGGACCTGCGGGTGGCCCTCCACGAGCTGAAGAACCGGTTCCTGCCCGTGACGGACGTGACCTACTGGTCCGACTATCTCGACGAGGGCCGGACGGAGGTCCCGATGGTGGCCTTCAATCACGCACGGGCGCAGATCCTCGCCCCCTACGACGGGCCCCGCGATGCGACCCCGATCCCGGCCTCCCCGCCCACCTCCGCACAGGCTCCGGCCCCGACGCCGGCGGCTCCGCCGACCTCCGCAGCACCAGCTCCGGCCCCGACGCCGACGGCGCCGATCGATCCCCCGGCCTCCGACCGTGGCCGCGACGCCGGAGGGCCCCCGGGCGGATCGGCCTTCGACCCGGAGAGAGGTCCGCAACCCGCATAGCGGGTCGGCTACGGCGAAGGCTGGCCGGCCTGCCGCTGGCGTGCGAGGAATCGGCCCGAGGGCCGCGAAAGAGCCCGGCCTGCCGATGGAGTGCGACTTACGGTCGCCGATGGGCACTGGCAGCGCGGGGATCGCCCGTTGTCGGAAAGGACTCGCCGCTGTCAAGCTCGGGCTCCGGCCGATCGACTTCTCCGAAGGCGGTACCCGGCCCCGACGTTCAACGTAAGTCGCGTCTCATCGGCGAGCAGGTGAAAACGTTGCCGTGCGGTGCCCGGAGGCCTCGAGTGCGCGTGAGCCTGGCAGAAGGCGCGGCTCAGCGCGAGCGCTCGACGGGCAGATCGCTCCGTTCGGCCCACTCGGTCCAGCCGGCGTCGTAGACCGCCACGTCGTCGTGGCCCAGGAGGGCCAGGGCGAAGGCACACTTCGCGGCTCCGATCCCGGCTGCGTCGTAGACGACGACCCGCGAGCCACGCCCGACGCCCGTCTCGCGAAAGAGGCGCTCGATCCGATCGGGCGGCTGGAAACGCTGGTCGCCCGGGATGGTGAGCGCCGCCACGGGCACGTTGACCGCGCCCGGGATGTGTCCCAGGCGCGCCGCCACGCCACCCTCCCCGGCGTACTCGGAGGGCGCTCGGGCGTCGACGATGATCGTGTCGCGGGAGCCCAGGAGGGCTCGAACGTCGGCCGCGGACAGCCGGCGCGCGGGCTCGAGTCGGGGCGTGAAAGCGGCCGGTGTGGGGCGGGCGACCGCCCGCGAGCTGGGCCGCCCGCTCCGCTCCCAGGACGGCCAGCCACCGTCGAGGATCCGGACCGACTCGAAGCCGTAGACGCCCAGGCTCCACCAGACCCGGCAGGCATAGAGGGAGGCGGTGTCGTCGTAGAGCACGGCCGTCGCGCCGTCACCGATCCCGGCCCGGCTCGCGGCGGCGCTGAACTGCTGGGGACCGGCCAGCTGATACGGCGTCCGCTCTTCGCGGTCGACGAGATCGGTCGGCCAGTCGAGGAAGACTGCTCCGGGGACGTGCCCCTCGGCGAAGAGCCGTGGGGAGGACCCGTCCACCCGCCAGCGGCAATCGACGATCCGCACCCCTGCCCGCGTGAGGTTCTCGGCCAGCCAGTCCGGGCTCGCCAGCAGCTCGGGCCGCGCGAAGGTGGCGGGCATCGGGGCCGTATGATACGCGGCCCATGGTGGACCCCTTCCTCCCCGAGCCGGAGAAGGTCGCGGCCATCCGGGAGGCCCTGCCGGCGACGGGGGCGGGGATCTACCTGAACACCGGTTCCGTTGGGCCGCTCTCGACCGAGACCGTGCGCGCGATGCGCGAGGCGGAGGACTGGGAGCTCCGGGTCGGTCGGGGCAACCCGGACGACTGGGAGCTGCTCTTCGAGCGGGTCGAGGAGGCACGGGGCGTCGTCGGCGCAGTCCTGGGTGCGGGTCCCGACGAGATGGCGATCACGCACGGCACGACCGAGGCGGTCGACACGGCGATCTGGGCCACCGATCCGCGAGCGGGCGATCGCTTCGTCACGACCTCCCTCGAGTATCCCGGTGTGCTCGCGATGATGGGCGTCTTTCGGGAGCGCTTCGGGGCGAAGGTCGCGGTCGTCGACGTCGGCGACGGCGGGGACGAAGCGATGGTCCTCGAGGCGCTCGACGAGGCGATCACGCCGGAGACCCGCGCGGTCGTCGTCTCCCACGTGTCCTGGGCGACCGGAACCGTCCTGCCGGTCGAGTCGATCTGTGGCCTGGCCCGCCGGCACGGGGCCTGGGCGATCGTCGACGGTGCCCAGTCGGCCGGCGCGATCCCGGTCGACGCACGCGCCATGGGCGCCGACTTCTACGCCTTCGCGGGGCAGAAGTGGCTGCTGGGACCGGAAGGCACGGGGGCCCTCTGGGTGGGCCCACGCGGGCTCTCCGAGGGACGACAGACGTACGTCGGGTACCCGAGCTTTCGGACGATCGGCCCGGACGGCTCGGCCGAGCCCTGGCCGCAGGCGCGCCGGTTCGAGATGTCGATGTTCCACCGGCCGTCGATCGTGGGGCTGGCCCGCTCGGTCGGCTGGCTCGAGATGTACGTCGGGCTGGGCTGGGCCTACGAGCGGGCGGGCCGACTTGCATCGCGGGCGGCCGACGCGCTGGCGGAGGTGCCGGGAGTCGAGCTCCTGACGCCTCGCGACCGGATGGCCACGCTGATCACGTTCCGGATCGCGGGCTGGTCGGCGGACGCCGCGCGCGGCGAGCTCGCCCAGCGCGTCTTCGCGATCGTCCGCTCCGTGCCGCATCTCGAGGCCGTGAGGATCAGCGTGGGCTTCTTCACGACCCAGGAGGAGCTCGACCGATTCGTCGAGGCCGTGGGCCTGCTGGCTCGCCACACCCCGGAGACCCTCCCTCGCCGGCCCAGCCTGGTCGTGGTCCAGGCGGGTGCGCCCGATCCGGCTGCGCCGGAGGACCGAGTCTGACCGATCGGATACCGGTCCGCGAGCGCGGCTGGCTCGAGGTCCGCTGGCGCCAGCTGCGGAATCCGCCCCAGCCGATCGTCCGGGCGGTCGCCGCCGACCTCGGCCTCGCCGTCGTGGGGGCCGCCCTCCTCCTCGCCTACGACGTCGCCCTGGCGCGCGGTGTCCATCTCCCGGGCGGCGACCTGCGCACCGGCGCCTTCGCCTCGTACGTCGTGTGCGTGGCGGCTGCCGGGGCGCTGCTGACCTACCTGTGGGTCCCGCTGCCGACCGGGTCGCGGTCGCGGGAACGGCGGCGCTCCTGGTGGAGCGGGATGCTCGGCTTCCTGGCCGCGATCCCGGCCGCGTATCTCGTGCTCGTCGTCTGCTTCCAGGTCATCCGGCCGCTCCTCGGCTGAGCCCTCCCGCCGCTCGGCCACGATGGTACCGAGGGCCTACCGGACGTAGCCCGAGAGGGATATATGGCGGCCTCCGCGGGGCGGCTAGGCTGCCGGCTATCCGCCATCCGGCGTAGATGCTCAACGGAGGCGTTGCGTGAACGCACCGCATGGCGAGGAGAGCGGACAGCTCGGCCTACCCTGGGCCGCCTCCTCCGAGCCGGTCGGCCCGACCGGCTCTCAAGACCAGCCCGAACAGGATCCCACCGGGGCGATCGGGAGCGCACCGGAGGGTCGATCGAACGGCTGGGTCCTCGATCTGACCGCGGACGAGTTCGACCCGCCCGATCCCCCCAGCGGGGATGCCCCGGCGTCGCCGGGGGAGTCGGTGGCGGCTGCGCCAGGCCCCAGGATGCCTGCCGCACCCGGGCCGGCTCCGGTGGAGAGCGGCTTCTCCCTGGTCCCAGCCTGGGCGCCCAGACGGCAGCTTCTCGTCGACGACCCGAACCCTCGGCGTGACGTCGACTGGGAGCACGTCCACATGGCGATGCCGCGGCTGCTGGGCCAGCCCGCCTACGTCCCGCCGCGGCGCTTTTTCGTTCCCTCCGAGCGTCCGCTCGACCAGGACGACCTCCCCCTCCAGGCCGAGCGGGACGACGATGGTTTCCTCGTGGGCGAGGCCGCCATGCAGGCGGCAGGCGACTTCGCCGAGGCCTCGACAGGCGGCGCGTTCCGCTTCTCGCCGGCGCCGCTTCGCACGCTCGGATCGATCTTCCGCCGCCGCCAGTAGTCGATCGCCCGGCCGCCCTCGCGGGTCGCGCTGGCGGCCGCTGCTAGCATCTGTGGCGGGGGAGTAGCTCAGCGGTTAGAGCAGCGGTCTTATACACCGCCGGTCCCTGGTTCGAATCCAGGCTCCCCTACCAGCGGACTGATTCACCCGGCCGGGGACGACCGTCTACTGCGGTTGCTCCCACTCGGGTTCGGTGGCCGCGTAGGCGTCCGAGACGTGACCGATCCACTGGGCGTACGAGTCGATCAATTGGTCGCCGCAGGCGCAGCTGCCGCACTGCCACTCGTGGAGGCGGAGGATCTCGCCCAGAATGCCCAGCTCGGCTTCGGTGATCAGGCGCTTCTCCTGGCTCATGCGCATCCTCCTCACTCCGATGACTGGCGACGTCCAACGAGCAGATACGCTCGCAGGTGGCCCTTGCCCTTGACTTCGATCTCGCCGCGTTCCTCGAATTCGTAGCGTTCGCGGAGGCGCGTGTAGATCGCCTCGCTTACCTGGATCCGGCCAGGCAGGCCATGCGATTCCATCCGGCTCGCCGTGTTCACCGTGTCGCCCCAGAGGTCGTAGATGAACTTCCGGCGGCCGATGACGCCGGCGATCACGGGGCCGCAGTGCATCCCGATCCGGAGGTCGAGGTCAAGGCCCAGCGGCTCGCAGAGTCGGTCCAACTCGGTCTGCATCTCGAGCGCCATCTCGGCCATCGCCTCGGCGTGATCCGGGCGGGCTTCGGGGAGACCGCTGACGACCATGTAGGCATCGCCGATCGTCTTGATCTTCTCGAGGCGGCCGCGCTCGGCGAGCCGGTCGAAAGCGGTGAAGATCTCGTCCAGGACACCGACCACCCGCTCTGCCGGCGTCCGCTCGGCGAAGGGCGTGAAATCGACGACGTCGGCGAAGAGAACGGTGACGTCCTCGTGGCTCTCGGCGATGACGCCCGGCTCGCGCTTGAGCCGTTCCGCGATCGGCTTGGGAAGGACGTTGAGGAGCAGCCCCTCCGAGAGTCCCAGGGCTGCATCGCGAGCCCGGATCGAGTACTGGAGCAGCAGATACGCGGTCACGGCGACACCCAGGATGTTCAGCACGAAGAAGGCGATCCTGATCGGTTCGGGGATGGGGGCCGGGTTCCGGGAGACGACGCCGTCGATCAGGCCCGAGAAGAGGGTGAGCCCCAGAAAGGCGGCGAACCACGGGATGGCCTCCCGCGCCGTGTAGAAGAACAGCGCGCCGAATGCGGCCACCAACGCCCAGAGGCTCACGGCGCTCGAGGCGACATACCCTCCCAGGCTCCATTGCAGGACGAACGGGAGGAGCGTCATGAGCACGATCTGGCCGAATCGAAAGAAGCGATAGTCCTTCGACCGCGCGAAAATCAGGAGGGTCGTCACCGAGACCAGCTGGTAGCTGAGCGGGATCGCCGCCGAGAGGGGCAGTCCGAGCGCCCAATACGTCCCGACCCAGACGAACGCGAGGATCGTGGTGACAGACGCCCCAAGCGTCAGCGTCGCCTTCTGCGCGCGGATCTGGTCGGAGTCGCCCGCCGCAACTCCGACGGACGCCAACCGCTCCAGCCCTCGCGTCAGTGCTCCTGGAGCCTGCATCATCGCGTCCCCCGCCGCAGCTGCTCGCCTATTCGATGATGAAGTCCCCGTGCATCGGTCCGTAGTGTCCCGCGAGGACGCATGCGAACTGGAGCGGGGCCTGGTCGCTCTCGAAGGTGTAGACGAACTCCTGGCTCCCGTCGATGAAGATCGGGACGCCGGTCAGGTGATCGATCTTTCGGGCCGCGAGATCCTCCGCCTTGCCGATGTAGAAGTTGTGCTGCTCCGTTCCGGCGGAGGTGTTCGTCACCCGGAAGAGGTACTCCTTCCCGGCCTCGACCCGCAGCTCGGTGAGCGGCTGGCCGTTCTGCATGATCCGTTGTCCCGCGACGACCTGGACCTCGATCGTCGCGTCGGCGGGGAACGACCTGTCCACGGTGACGAGGGTCGTCCCGGGGGTCGTCGCGGGAGCGACCGGAGGCGTGGCCGTGCAGCCGGCGAGGACGAGCGCGATCGCCAGGAGCCGCATCGCTGTCTGTCCCTGAGTCGTTGCGCTGGCGTGCGTCGCGATCAGCTCCCGGACGTCGTCTCGCGAGCGCGCGCGATGTCGGGGCCCACGAAAACGATCCGGTTGTCTACCGTGGCGTAGACGGCCTCGAGGTTGACGCCGGCGTCGGCGATGCGCCGCGCGACTCGGCCCAGGGCGCCCGGTTCATTGGCGACGTCCACGACGAGCACGTCCCGAGCCTCGCCGACCTGGATGCCCGACTGGCTCAGCGCACTGCGCGCGGCCTCGGCGTCGTTGACGAGGACGTGAAAGACGCCCTGGCCGCCCGATGCCACGCCGCATCCGCCCTCGATGTTGATGCCCGCGCGTCCGAGCGCCTCGGCCGCGTCCGCCAGCGTCCCCGGCCGGTCCGCCAGCGGCACCGTCAGGTCGGTCGGCATCGCTCGCCTCCTTCCTCCTCGCGGGGGCCCCCCGGTGGCGCCCAAGGAGGCCACCCTACGCCGCTCGCCGGACCCTGTCGAGCGTCGCCCTGACCTAGCGTCCGAGCTCAGCCAGAGCGCTGCACCGTCCACCGGAGGCCTCGAACGCCGTCTAACACGCACCTCATCTGTAAGTGGGGGAAAACGACGTCACGCCCGTGGGCCGCGCATGCTGTCGTTGCCCGGCGGTGCGCGAAGCCCGCCGTCGCTACGGCTCGATGACGAGGTCCCCGTGCATCGCGCCGTAGTGCTCGAAGAGCGTGCAGGCGAACTGCAGGCGCGCCCCCGGCTGCGGGACGGTGTAGGTGAACTCGGCGGTCCCGGAGGAGAAGACGGGGATGCCGGTCAGCCTGTCGTACCGGCGGTCGATCAAGTCGGCCGGTGCCCCGACGTAGAAGTTGTGATCCACCGTCCCGTTCGACGTGTTCGTCACTCGGAAGAGGTACTCCCGGCCCGCCTTGAGCTCCAGCCTGGCGAGTGGTTCGCCGTGGCTGAGTAGCCGCGTCGGCGCGGCGAGCTCGACGTCGATCACGCGATCGGGCGGGAAGGAACGATCGACCGTGGGCAGGCCGCCAAGCGGGCCCGAGGTGGCCAGCGGGAGCGATCCGGACGGAGTCGATCCGCAGCCGCCGAGGGTTGCAGCGATCGAAACGATCCCGAGGAGACGGCGCACTCGTGGGTCCATCGCATGTCACTACACCGGGTCGCGCCCGGGGGTTCCGCCTTCCTCGCCGACCCTCCCGCCGAGCTGTCTCGCCACCCGCTGGATGATCGCTGCCTGCTCGCGCGCGGCCCGCTGCGCCGGCTCGATCGAGGTGCGGATGAAGCGGACGCGGTCGCCCGGTGCGAGCTGCCCGGCGATCGGCAGGCCGACCCGGGCGACGACCGCGATCACGGGATAGCCGCCGACCGTGCGATGGTCGGCGAGGAGGACGACCGGGCGCCCGTCCGGGGGCAGCTGGATCGCGCCCCAGGTCATCGGCTGGGACGGTTGCTCGGCCGCCTCGGGTCGTGGTGCGATCGGGTCGCCGAGCGGGTCGAGTCGGACGCCCACGCGGTCGCTGTGCGTCGAGACGGTCCACTCCTCCGCCAGGAATCGCTCCAGGGTGCCGTCCGGAAAGCGCTCTGGCTGCGGTCCGGCCAGGACGGCGATCGGCCCGCTCGAGGCGTCCTGGCGACCCGGCAGCGACGAGGGCCAGGCGCGATCGACGAGCGCCCACCCCGCGGGATCCCGCCCAGCCAGTCGGTCGCCTGCCCGGAGCGGGCGCCCTTCGAGCCCGCCGAACCCGCCGGCCAGGCAGGTCGAGCGGGACCCGAGCACCTCCGGGACGTCGATTCCGCCGGCGACGGCGAGATAGGCGCGGGCGCCCGGAGCGGGCGGTCCCGGGAAGCGGACCACCGAGCCCGCGCGGACCATGCGGCTCGTCCCCGGCGAGAAGCGGATCGTCCGCCGTCCGGGCTCCTCCACCGTCGCGCGGAGGTCGGCACCGCCGAGCCCGAGGCAGGCCTCCTCGTGGACGGCCAGCGTCGGCCCAACGAGCGTCAGCTCGAGTCCGGCGTCGTCGGGGACATTACCCACGAGCAGGTTCGCGACGGCGAGACCGTGCCGATCGCAGGCGCCCGACTCGGGGACGCCGAGGTGGCCGAAGCCCCACCGGCCTCCGTCCTGGACGGTCGTGAGGAGACCTGGCTCGATGACCTCGAGCACGCCTCAGCGCTCGACCGTCTCGAGCCGCACGAACCTGACCCGCTGGCCCGGGCGGAGGAGCGCCGGGGGTGCACGCTCGGGGTCCCATAGCGGGAGCTCCGTCCGGCCGATGAGATGCCATCCGCCTGGCCCCTCCACGGGATAGATCCCGGTCTGGTCGCCGGCGATCGCGACGCTGCCCGCCGGGACGTGTGGCCGGACCTCCGCTCGCCTGGGCAGCCGGAGGGCGGCTGGCAGCGGTCCCAGGTAGGGGAAACCCGGGCTGAAGCCGAGCATGAAGACGCGGTAGGCGGGGCCCGAGTGGAGAGCGACCACCTCATCGGGCGTCCGTCCGACGGCCCGCGCGACGGCATCGAGGTCCACACCCTCGGCACCCCCGTAGCGGACTGGGATCTCGAGCGGGTCGGCGGCCGGTCCATCCAGGCTCGGTTGCAGGCCATCCTGTGGGTGGTCGGTCTGGACGACGTCCTCGAGTCGGGCCAGCGCCTCGGCGTATCCGAGCCGCAGCGGATCGTAGGGGACGAGGAGGCTGGCGAAGGAAGGGACCGGTCGGCCCCATCCCTCGGCGCTCGCGAAGGCCCGGCGGAGCCGTTCGTCGAGCGCATGGACCCGGTCATTCAACTCCTCGTCGACGCGGTCGCCAAGCACGACGAGGAGCGCTCCATCGCCGAACGGGCGGATCTCCGGGGGGATCACGAGGCCAGGGGCGCGACCGCGATGCCCGCCGACTCGAGTGCGCTCCGCACGGCGCGCGCGACGGCGGGGGCTCCGGGCGTGTCTCCGTGGACACAGAGGGTCTCGGCACGGACCTTGAGCCAGGACCCATCGCTCGCCCGGATGCGGCCGTCACGAGCGATCGAGACGGCCTGGGCGGCCGCCTCCGAGGGCTCCTCGAGGAGCGCGCCGGGCAGCGCCCGTGGGCGGAGCCGGCCGCTCGGCTCGTAGACACGATCGGCGAAGGCCTCACCACACACGCGCAGGCGACGGATCCTTCCCACCTCGAGGAACGTCGAGCCGGCCAGGCCGACGAGCATGGCGTCCGGGAGGGTCGCGGCGACGACGCGACAGACGAGATCCGCGACCCCCCGGTCTTCGGCCGCCCGGTTGTAGAGCGCGCCGTGCGGTTTCACGTGGCGGAGCCGCTCCCCGTGCTCGAGGACGAGCCGGCTGACGAGGCGAAGCTGCTCGGCGAGCGAGTCTTCGAGCGCGTCCGGGGCGATCCCGAGCTCCCGCCGGCCGAAGCCTTCGGGATCGGGGTAGCCCGGGTGCGCGCCGATGGAGACGGAGGCCGCTCGGGCGAGCTCGATCGTGCGGACGATCGTGCTCTCGTCGCCGGCATGCGCCCCGCAGGCGACGTTGACCGAGCTGACCAGTGGGATCAGCTCCTCGTCGCTGGGGAGGCCCTCACCGACGTCGGCGTTCAGGTCGATCCGCACGAACCGCTACGCCTCGCTGGGGCTTCCTGTCCGCCCGCGCAGTGGCCGGCTGGCCCAATCCGCCGCGAGGCCGAACCCGAATCCCAAGGCGAGCGACCCGGTCAGGAGAGTGACCAGCCCGACCAGCCCGGCGATCGCGTATTCGCTTCGACGCTTCAGCCTCCGCACGAGGAGCATGTGCTGCCAGCCGACGTATCCCACGAGGACGCCGAGCACGCTGACCGGAAAGACGGCGAGGAAGACAGGGGCGGCAGCGCCGAGGCCCAGCCCAAGACCGAGATAAAACGCGCCTGCGATCACCATCGAGAACCACGTTCGCGCCCCGAAGCGGACGTGGGCGGTCATCCCGCCCGCGCCGTGACACATCGGGATCCCGCCTGCGATCCCCGCGATCGCGTTCGCCACGCCCATGTCGCGGAGGAGTCGGCGATGGGTCACCCGCCCGGCTCGCTCGCCGAAGTACTCGCCCGCCACGTCCGCCGTGGAGACGATCGAGTTGCCCAGCGTCAGGGGGAGCTGTGGCAGCACGAGGACGACGATCGCCGTCGCGAGCTCGGGCATGGTCGGGAGTCCTGGCAGTCCGAGCACGGGACCCAGCGCGGGTGCCGGACCACCGCTCGGTGCCGTGGCGATCCCCCAGGCCAGGCCCAGCGCGCCCACGACGAGCAGCGCCGGGATGCGGGCCTGGAGTTGCAGCACCGCGACGGCGACGACCCCGACGAGAAGAGCGACCTGGGGCAGCCACGGGCCACCGGCGAGGCGTGGATCCCGGGCCGCGAGCTGGAGTGCGCTCGTGGCGAGGATGATCCCCAGGCCGAGCTGAATGCCGCGCACGACTGCGGCGGAGAAGAGGCGATCCAGGAGGCGGGGCAGGGGGCCCAGCGAGAGCAGCAGCAGTCCCGCGCTCATGCCGAGCGCCGCTCCCTGGATCGTTCCCGGGGAGAGGCCCTGGGCGATCGCGATCGCCGATACGGCCTTGAATGGCTGGACGGGCATTGGGATCCGGTAGAGCCACCCGCTCGCGATGTAATAGAGCCCGGCCAGGCCGAACACGATCGTCGGGTTCAGCCCATTGACCGCGACGAGTGCGAGCGCCAGGGGCAGGAAGACGCCCACGTCCCCGAAGGCCCCGGCCGCGTCCCTGAGCCGGTCGGTCGAGGCGGCGAGCCGTCCCGAGTCCCGCTCGAGCGGCTGAGCCAGCTCTGCCATCGGGGCATCGTCGCACGTGACCCTCTCGCCGGCCAGCGCCGGGTCCTGGGCTACGATGGTCCCCTGATGCCCGCGCGATGGACAGGCCTCCTCGGAGCTGCCGTCCTGCTCGCGACCACGCTTGCCGGGCCCGCCTCGATCGCCGCGACGAGTCTCGTCATACCGAGCTCGATCGTGCCCGGGACGGTGAACCGGACGAGCCTTTCGATCGACGCCACATACGACGTGCGGGTCATCCTTTCGTACGCCACGGGGGCGCTCACGATCGACTCGACGATGGTCATCACGAACCGGTCTGGGGGCAGGATCGACCGGCTCGAGTTGAACGCCATCGCGGCGCGCCTGGCCGCGCTCCGGATCGACCAGGCCACCGTCGATTCCCGGGCGGTCAGCCCCACGATCGACGATCAGACGCTCCGGCTTCCCCTCGGCGGGATCCTCCCCGACGGAGAGCGCGCGACGGTGAGGATCCGGGCACATGCCCGGATCGGTACGAGCCTCGCCGGTTCCTCGTGGATGATGGCGAGGGCGAACGGCGTCATGCAGGTCTATCGCCTCGTGCCCTGGGTCAGCCGGGCGCGGCCCTTTGATCGCCCCAACCACGGTGACCCGTTCGTGACCGCGATGAGTCCCTGGGTCCGGGTCGCGATCACCACCGATCAGCCGCTCCTCTTCGCCACGACCGGCCGGCGGATCTCACAGGAGGGCCTCACCCAGGTCTTCCGGGCCGACGACGTCCGCGACTTCAACTTCACGGCGAGCCCGTCGTACCTCCAGCGTTCTGCCTGGGTGGGCGAGACGCGCGTCCGTGCCTACGCGAAGACAGCGACCCGCGCGGAGGCTCTCCTGGGCCGGGCAACGTGGGCCGTCCAGCACCTGAGCGCACTCGCCGGGACCTTCCCGTACCCCCAGTACACGATCGCCGAATCGGCCGGCGGGTACGGGATGGAGTCACCCGCCCATACCTGGATGCCTCCGATCGACTCGAGCCGGCTGCCCTACCTCGTGACGCACGAGACAGCTCATCAGTGGTTCTACGCCGAGGTCGGCAACGACCAGGCGCGCGAGCCGTTCGCGGACGAGGCGATGGCCGACCTGCTCACGCGCACGGCTCTCTCGAGCTTCCGATCGAGCACCTGCTCCTCGAATCGACTCGACCTGACGATCTATCAATACTCATCGAGCTGCTACTACGAGCTCGTGTACGTGAAGGGCGCGAATGTCCTCGACGGCGTGCGCCGCCGGATGGGCAGCGTGGCGTTCTGGTCGGCCGTCCGGGCATACGTGGATCGCTACGAGGGTGCGATCAGCGGGACCGGGCAGCTCCTTCGCTTCCTCGACGACCGCACGAGCGTCGACCTCGCCCCCTACTACCGAACCTACTTCCCGAGCCTCTATCCCTGACGCGCTCCTGCGAACCCCCCGGGCTCGTGGGCGAGCTCAGATGTGGCTGCGGAGCAGCTCGACGATCCGCCCGCGGCGCTCGGCGTCCATCTGACGGGCGGGGGGCATCGAATCGAGGAACGCCGGCAGCTGCTCTCCGGTGAGCACCGCGACGGCGCTCGTGCGCTCGACGGAGT
Organism: Candidatus Limnocylindrales bacterium; assembly: GCA_036002405.1. Classification (GTDB taxonomy): domain Bacteria; phylum Chloroflexota; class Limnocylindria; order Limnocylindrales; family CSP1-4; genus DASYTK01. The sequence goes on along the minus strand of DASYTK010000033.1, from coordinate 10,908 downwards.
GCCCGTCGGTGACCACGGCCGCGTAGGTTCGCGGTGCGAACTGCCCGTCCTCGTTCGCGATCCAGTTGCGCAGCCGCTCGGCATCGCGACCGGCTCGATCGACGGGATTCTCGATCGGCCGCCAGCGGCCGCTGACGAGGCGCACCTCCCAGTAGGGGCCATGGCGTCGCGTCGCCCGGGCGGGCGGAAGCTCCTCGACGAGGAGGATCCCGTGGGGTCCCACCACCACCTCTGGTAGCACGCGCTGGTCGGGCAGCGTCACGCCCTGCACGACCGTGTAGTCGTCGGACAGGTGGGTTGCGACCGCGGAGGCCGGCCTGGGTCGGATGCCCCGGATGACCATCGATCGCTCGAGGGCGCCCAGGACGCGAGCGAGTCCGATGATGACGAGTGTTCCCGGGATGAGCAGGGCAAGCGCCCAGACGAGCGCCCCACCCAGCGGTCGTCCCAGTCGCCCCGCGCCGGCGTTGCTGAGGTCGGCAACGAGGGGCGTGGTCAGGGCGACGTAGGCGAGCGCGAGGCCAACCCCGAGCACGCCAGTCCCCAGGATGAGCATGCCCACGAGGGCCAGGTAGGTGGCGGTCGAGGCACCGGTCCGTCGCGCCCGGATCACCTGCATGTCTGCGATGCTGCCCCTGGTGGTTCCGGTGCGCTATGGCACCTTCGGCCCACGTGGCGGGTGCGGCGTGGGCCAGCCGTACCATTGCCGCCCACGAGCCACCCGTTGATGCTGGTCGGGCTCCGGGCCAGATGGCCCATGGACCGGGGATCCGACGCCCTTGGGATCGACAAGACTCCTCCTCCGCGGACCAGCGGCGCGCGCGTCGTTCGCGTCCCTGGCCGCGATCGCCATCGTCGCCCTGTTGAGCCTGCCCGCCGCGGCGGGCGGTCCACTGCGCCTCTCGTCGGGGACCGCGAGTCCGACCCGCGCGAGCGAGGGAGAACCGGTCACGTTCCGGCTGACCTACCTGAGCCGCGACGACGCGGCGCCGGCCAGGGTCAGCCTGATCCTCGACGGGTCGGCGCGCCGAATGGCCCCGCTCGATCCGTCCGATACGGATTACCGCGACGGGGCGATCTTCCGGCTGACCCTCACGCTCGCGGCGGGCCAGCACCGGTTCTCGTTCGCAGCAGCCGACGAGAAGGGGCGCGAGGCGGAGCTGCCGGGCGGGACCGTGAGCGTGGCCGTGATCGCCACACCTACCCCCAAGCCGACCCCCCGGCCGAGCCCGACGCCCGATGCCACGCCGGCGCCCACCCCGCGGCCCAGGCCCAGCCCGAAGCCCGAGCCGACCGCAGTCCCGATCTCCCCCACGCCAGCGCCGGCGAGTCCTTCGGAAGAGACGCCGGCCGGTGCCTCAGGCGAGCCCTCGAGCGATGGCACAAATGGCGAGACTGGCCAGACTGCCGGCGGCCCCGCTGGTCGAGTGGTCACTCCGGGCGACGCCCAGCCCGAGCCAACGCCCACTCCGAACGCGCTCACGGGAGCGGCCGCTGGAACGGCGGGCGACGGATCGGCCGCCGGCGGCGGGGACGGAGGGACCGGCCGCGACTTGGGCGTCGGCGACGGGTCCGGCGGCGGGGCGGTGGATACGATCGCCGCCTTCCTCGGCGAGCTGCCACACCCCGGCTCGTCGGCATGGTTCGGGCTGGCGACCCGCCAGCTCCTCATCTCGACCGCGGTGACGGCGACGACGCTGATGGGCCTCTTCCTCTTCGGTCGCAGGCGCCAGGGGGACGAGCTCGAGCCGGCTGTCTCCGCCGCCGCGAGCACGGCGGACCCGGCAGCCACGACGACCGGCTTCGCGGTCTACCTGAGCCCGCAGGAGCAGGCCGAGCTCCAGATGCCCCGCTGGCGCCGCCCCTCGTTGATGGAGGCGCGGAAACAGAGGACTGGCACGAGCCTGGCGGCCGACGAGACGACCCGACTCCGCTTCACCGCCTCGTTCGAGCCGGCCGCGGATGCCGAGGTCCGCGCCATCCGCTACCGGATGGTCCGGCTGGCCGATCGGCCCGACGAGATCGCCGGCCTCGAGATCGGGCGTCTGGACAAGGGCGACGAAGTCTGCGTCCTGGGGCGCTCGGGTGCGTATGTCCGCGTGCGGACCCCGCTGGGCCAGGAAGGCTGGGTCCACCGCACGACCGTTGGCGAGCGCATCGGCGACGAGTCGCCAGGGTCGACGAGCGCGGCCCCCTCGCAGCCGGTGGACCTTGCGGCGATCTTTGGAGACGACCCCTCGGGGAGTCGATACGGCGACGGCGTCGAATCCGGGCTCGCCGCGCGCCTGATCGAGGAGCGCCTCCGCGGTTGATCCGCCGATACCGGCGTTCCGGCCGGAAAGGCACACGGCGCACGCCGCGCAAGCTCCTCAGCCGGCCCGCAGGACGAGGATGTGCTGGTGGACGATGTTCGGCACGAAGCCCGAGGGGTAGCCGTACGGCCGGAGGCGCGTCCCCGCCTGGTACCAGACGATGTCCCCCTTGGGCACCAGCCCGACCCGCTCCGCGCGCGCCGCGAGATCGGAGCCGGTGAAACGGTAGCGGCCCTTCTGGTATGCGTCGCGGACGACGATGGCCGCGTAGCGACCGTCGCGGAGGACGCGCCGGACCTGCGCCAGCGCCCGCTCCATCCGGTCGAGGTACTCGGCATAGCTCGCGCTGTTCGCGAGGTCGGAAGGATCGTCGCTCACCATGGCGTAGTCGGTCCGCCGGTTCGAGTACCGTTCCGCCAGGCGCCCACCCGCCATCGTCATCCGGAGCTGTGGGTTGTAGGGCGGGTCGGTGGCGACGAAATCGACCGATCCGTCCGCCAGCTCGGGCAGGAGCGCGATCGCGTCGCCCGTGCGCATCCGGCAGCCGGACGGATCGAAGGCCCGTGGACCGCCCGGGTCGGCCGGACCCAGGTCGGCCAGCTGGGGCCCCAGGCCGTCGCGCTCGGCGAGGGCGTCGCGGACGACCGCTTCGTAGACCGCGACCCAGCGGGGATCGAGCTCGATGCCCAGCGCGCGGCGGGGCCGGCGGCAGATGGCCGCACCGAGGAGGGTGCCGCCCACCCCGGCGAAAGGATCGAGCACGAGCCCGTCGCGCTTCGTGAAGAACTCGATCAGCCGGGCCATCAGGCGTGGCGGCTTGTTCGCCCCGTGCGCCTTGCGCGCCGCGTGACCAAGCTCGGAGGGGTAAGCGGTCGTCCAGAGGGACTTCGTGAAGTAGAGCCAGGCCTCGCCGCTGAGCTCGTTCAGCTCGTTCCGCTCGTGCACCGTCCCCAGTATCCACGTTCACGGTCGGCGCAAAAGCGCGGCGTATCCTAGGTCCATGGCGTTCGTGGGGCGTGAGAGGGAGCTTGCGCGCCTGGCGAGCGCGCTCGAGGCGGCAGCCGAGGGGCGGATCCGGCGCGTGTGCCTGCTGGGACCGGCGGGGATCGGCGTCTCGCGGCTACTGATCGAGCTGGAGAAGCGGCTCGTCGACGTTCCGGACGTCATCGTGGCTCGCGGCACGGCCTACGAGCCCGCCCAGGGCGTCCCCTACTTCCCGCTCGCCACGGCGTTGCGAGGGGCTCTCTCGGCCCTGCCCGACGAGCGACTCCTCGAAGTCGTCGCCGAGGCCGGGTGGGACCTCGCCTCGCTCGTGCCGGCCCTCCGTGAACGGCTCGAGAGACTCGATGCCTTCCCCAAGGAGCCCCTCCTCGCGGCGCCCGATCAGCGCGGGGCCCGGCTCTCCGAGGCGGTGATCGGGGCCGTCGAGCGTCTGGCGGGGGACGGGGTCGTGCTCCTCGCGATCGAGGATCTCCAGTGGGCCGACCCGGGCACGCGGGCGTTCGTCGACGCCCTCCTCAGGATCAGCCGCCGGCTGCCGCTCTGCCTGGTCGTCAACTACCGGCCTGACGAGCTCCACCGGCGCCACCCGATGCGCGACCTCGCCGAGCGGCTGGCGACCCACCCGGGCGTCGAGCAGATCCCCCTCCAGCCGCTCGACCGGAACGAGCTCGTGTCGCTGCTCGAGTCGCTGATGGGTGAGCGGCCCTCGGGCTCCTTCGTCGCGGCGGCGATCGAGGGGTCGCAGGGCTACCCTCTCGTCGCAGAGCAGCTCGTCGCGGCGCGGGCGAGCGTCGAGGGCCTCCGTCTGTCGGATCCCTTCGAGCTCGTCGTCCAGGCCCGACTCGGCCAGCTCACCGTGGCCGCGGCCCGCTGCCTGCGCGCCCTTGCGGCGGCCCGTCGGCCGATCGGGCGCGAGCTCCTGCTCCGGCTCGAGTTGCCCGAGGGCCGGCTGACGAAGACCGGCCTCTCCGAGGCGCTCGGGAGCGGCCTCGCGGTCGCGCTCGACGGAGAGGTCGCGATCGTCCACGAGCGATTCGCCGAGGCGATCGAGGGGCTCGGCCTGCCCGCCGAGCGCCAGCAGGTCCACGCCGTCCTTGCCCGGGCGGTCGACGAGCCCGCCGAGGAGGCCTGGCACTGGGGCGCGGCGATGCGCTTCGCACCTGCCCGCAATGCCCATGCCGCGGCCGGCCGGGCGGCCGAGGCGACCGAGCCGGGCGGCACAGCGCTCCTCCACTACGAGCGCGCGCTCGAGCTCCTCGAGGCCAGCGACGCCGAAGTGCCGATGCTCGAGACCCCGGCCTGGCGGCTCCTCGCGCATGCCGCCCAGGCGGCCTTCGTGGCGGGCCAGTTCCGCCGAGCGGTCGGGCTGGTCCAGCAGGCGATCAGCGAGCGCTCCGCTCATTCGGCGATCGGAGAGGCCTCGAAGGGCGGGCACGAGGGGCGACGGCGCCTCCAGCTCGACGTGGGGCTCCTCCAGGAACGCCTTGGGCGCTACCGCTGGGCCTCGGGGGACCTGGCGTCCGCGATCAGCGCCTTCGAGCGGGGCGTCCATCTCGTCCCCGACGAGCCAATGCCCGAGCGGGCACGGGTCCTGGGCGCCCTCGCCCAGCACCTCATGCTCGACGGCCGCTTCCAGGAGAGCGCGCGCCTCGCCGAGCGGGCCGCGGCGACGGCTCGCGCGGCCGGCCCGGACGCGCTGGCGGACCTGGGCCACGCGACGTGCACGCTCGGCGTCGACGTCGCCTACGGCGGTGACCTCGACCGCGGCCTCGCGCTCCTCGAGGAGGCGACCGCGATCGCTCGCCAGGCGGGACGGCTCGACGAGCTGATGCGAACGTACGCCAACCGCACGACCCTGCTCGACCTCGACTCCCGCCGCGAGGCCGCCCTGGCGGTCGTCCAGGAGGGGATCCGGGAGGCCCGACGCTGGGGTCTCGAGGCCGTCTACGGGGCGTTCCTCCGGGGCAACGCCGCCGACTGCCTCTTCAACCTCGGCCGCTGGGCGGAATCGGAGGCCGAGTGTCGAGCTGCGCTCGAATGGAGTCCCTCGGGCGTGGCCTGGTTCAGCCCGCTCCTCTATCTCGGGCTCGTGACGGTCGAGTCGCGCGCGGACGAAGAGGCGAGCCGGATCGTGGGCCAGATCCTTCTCCAGCTCGAGGCAGTGCCGGAGGGCCAGTGGACGGCGATCGTCCAGCGAACGGCGACGAGCTTCGCCCTCTGGCGCGACGACCTGGCCGATGCCCAGCGTGTCGCCCGGCGCGGCTGGGAGCGGGTCCTCCAGACCGACGACTGGGCCCAGATCGCGATGGCTGCCTCGACGACGCTCGAGGTCTGCGCCGCCGTCGCCGAGGCGAGCCGCTCGAAACGCGACTGGGCGAGCGTCGCGTCCTCCGGGGAGCTGGCCCAGCGGGTGCTCGAGGAGGCGGAGCGTCGCGTCGGGGCGAGCGGGATGCCGCGCACCCTCGGTGCCCGGCGGGAGGCTGAGCTCCACCTGGGTGTGGCCCGGGCGCACGCCCATCGCGTCCGGGGCAAGCCCGATTCGACGGCCTGGGCGCGGCTGGCCGAGGCATGGGCGGCGATCCCCGTTCCCTACCAGGCGGCCAAAGCCCGCTGGTGGCAGGCCTCGGCCGCGCTCCAGGCGCGCGAAGAGCGCGCGATCGCCCGGGACGCGCTCCTCGAGGCGTGGCGGATCGCGGCGGAGCTCCCGGCGCGGCCGCTCCAGCGCGAGCTCGCGGGGCTCGCCCACCGTGCCCGCGTCTCACTGCCGGGACAGATCCCGGAGGCCCGGCCACAGGGTCCACCCGCCGTCGTCGCGATCCCGAGCGTCCTCGCCACGCCGGGCCGGGTCGCGGCCGAGGCGCCCTCCGCGACCTTCGTCTTCGATCCAACGCTGGCAGGTGTGGCGACCGACGGCGAGACGCTCCGGGCCGACGGCTTCGGTACACCGTCCGCGCCCACCCCGACGAGCCGCGCGATCAGCGAGCGGCTGACCCCCAGCGGTGAGGCAGGGGCGGCCGATCCCTTCGGGCTGAGCCCGCGCGAGAGCGAGGTACTCCTCGTCCTCGCCGAGGGCCGCACGAACCGCGAAATCGCCGAGCGATTGTTCATCAGCGAGCGCACCGTCGGCGTCCACGTTCGACGGATCCTCGCCAAGCTGGGCGTGTCGGGCCGGGTCGAGGCGGCCAGCGTCGCGATCCGGCTGGGCCTCGTGCCGGGCTTCGAGCGAGGCGTCCATTCAGGCGGCCCGCGCGGCTAGCCAGGCGGCCGCGAGCGCGGTGCGGTCGATGATACGAACCGGCGCCGGGCCCCCGTGATGGCAGGCTGAGCAGGCTCACGGTCGGGTGTCTGCGGCCCCTCGGCCCATGGGCGAGAATCAAGGCCATGAAGACCGACCTCCGTCTCGTACCGCTCCTCACGGTCGTCGTCCTCGGGATCGCGGCGTGCGCCGCCTCGAGCACCGCCGGCTGGACGTTCGCACCGGTGGCCACGACGCCGGCTGCGAGTCCGGGTGGCTCGCCGGGCGAGAGCCCCGGCGGCTCACCTGGCGAGAGCCCCGGTGGCTCTGGGGGCGCGAACGTCATCGAGGTGGAGGAGACGGCCGATCTGAGGATCCTCCAGGACGGCGAGCAGGTCACCGAGCTGAACGTGAAGGCGGGTCAGACGTACACGTTCCGCGTCACGAACAGCGCGGGCTTCACCCACAACTTCTATGTCGGCACAGCGGACGCGCTGAAGGGCAACCAGACGGCGCAGCTCGAGGGCGTCCCCGACAGCACCGGCGGCACACACGAGTTCCAGTACACGTTCGACGACGCGTCGGCGAAGCTCCAGTTCGCCTGCACGGTCCCCGGCCACTATCCGTCGATGCACGGCGACTTCGTGATCGAGCAGTGACGCGGCGCCCCGGCGGAGCGGGATGACCGAGGCGATCTGCTACCGAGACGCGTACCTGCGCTCCGTCGACGCGAGCGTCACGGGGATCGACCAGGCCGAGGGCGTGACCGCGCTGATCCTCGACCGGACGGTGTTCTATCCCGGGGGCGGAGGGCAGCCGTCCGATACCGGCCGGATCGTCCGCGTCGGCGCCGACGGAAGCCCGGAGGCGAGCTGGGTCGTGTCGGGAGCGAAGCGGCACGGAGACGAGATCGCCCATCTGCTCGCCGCCGCGGATGGTCGACTGCCGGAGGTCGGTCAGCGGGTCGTGGCCGAGATCGATTGGGATCGGCGCCACCTCCTGATGCGCACGCACACGGCCCTGCACACCCTCTGCGGCGTCGTGTGGCGCGACCATCGTGCCCTCGTCACAGGCGGGAAGATGGAACCCGGCCAGGGTCGGATGGACTTCGAGTTCGAGCGGATGTCGGGCGAACTCGTGGGCGAGATCGAGGGGCGGGTCAACGACGAGCTGGCGGCGGAGCATGAAGTGCGGATCCGCGTCCTTCCCCGCGCTGAGGCGTTCGCCATCCCGGACTTGATCCGGACGAAGGTGAACCTGCTGCCCGATGAGATGCGAGAAGTCCGCGTCGTCGAGATCGTCGGGCTCGACCTCCAGGCCGATGGCGGGACCCACGTGGCGAACACTCGCGAGGTCGGGCGAATCCGGGTGACCGGATACGAGTCGAAAGGCCGGATCAACAAGCGCATCCGACTCGAGGTCGTCGACCGATAAGGACCGGTGGCTCGGGCCACGCACCGCTCGATTAGCCGCGGACGAGCCGCCTTCGGCGGAGCTCGTGGAGAAGTGGCTCGAGCGAGTCGAGCGCGACCGCTGCGCCCGAGCCGACGAGAGCGGACCTGTCGACGGCGCCCGTCGTGACCCCGATCGGGATCATCCCGGCCGCGAGTGCGGCTGCCATGTCCCAGGTCGAGTCGCCCACGTACCAGCAAGCGGCGGGCGGGACGTCGAGCTCCCGTGCGGCAAGGAGCAGCAGATCCGGGGCCGGCTTCGCTTCCTCCACGTGGCTGCCGTCGACGACGCGGGGCTCGGACGGCAGCCCGAGCGAATCGAGCGAGCGCTTCACCTGTTCGCGCCGGCTCGAGGTCGCCACCGCCCAGCGTGGCCGGGCACCGGCGAGCGAGCGGAGCAGCTCGCGGACGGCGGGCAGGGGGCGCGGGTCGGTATTCAGGCGGTCGTAGATCTCGCCGGAGTGCTTGTCGACCCTTTCGGCCGCCTCATCGTCGAGGGCTCGGCCGGCCAGCGCGGAGATCTCCTTGGCCAAGCGCTTCCCGTCCGACCCGATGAGCGGGGCGACCTGCTCCCTGGTCGCCCGGATCCCCTCCTCGCGAAAGACATCGAGCCAGGCCCGGATCCGCGTTTCCACGGTGTCGACGAGAGTGCCGTCGAGATCGAACAGGAGGGCCGCGGGGTCGGGCAGAGGGCTGAGACCGTCGCCCGTCACGCCGCCGTTTCGTCGAGCTGCGCTCGGAGCGTGTCTGGATCGGTGATGGGCTGGCGACAGGCGAAGCGGCGGCAGAGATAGGCGGTCGGTCGGCCGTCGAGCATCGGGCGCTCGCGGAGGAGCGGCACCGCGGAGGTATCCGGGGCCGCCGATGCGGCCGTGACCAGCCGGGGCCGGAACCGCTCGGATGCGACGGCGAGCAGCTCCCGCGTCGGGCCAGCGGCCGGGTCGCCCACAACTGCCAGCTCGTCGATCGGGCGGATGGCCAGGTCGAGACCCACCAGCCACTGGCCAAAGCCGGTCGGGTAGCGGCCGGGCAGCGATCCGACGAGGGAGAGGGTTCGTTCCGCCGCCTCCCGGTAGCGGTCTTCGCCCGTCAGCGCTGCCAGACGGAGGAGCACGGTCGCCGCCATCGCGTTGCCCGAAGGGATCGCCCCGTCCTGGAGGGCCTTGGGGCGGACGAAGAGGCGCTCGTGCGAGTCGGCCGTGTCGAAGAAGCCGTTCCCCAGGTCGGCGAACCGCTCCATGACACGATCGACCAGCTCGCGGGCAGCGCTGAACCAGCGCTCGTCGAAGGTCGCCTCGTAAAGCGCGAGAAGGCCCTCGGCGAGATGGGTGTGGTCCTCGAGGACCGCTCCCGCGGTCGCGCGGCCGTCCTTCCAGCTCCGACGCAACCCCCCGTCGGGCGTCCGCAGCGCACCCGCCAGGAAGCCGGCCGCCTCCGCGGCTGCCTCGCGATAGTCCTGCCGATCGAGGAGGCGACCGGCCTCGGCGAGCGCCGCGATGGCCAGACCGTTCCAGGCGGCGAGCGCCTTGTCGTCACGAGCCGGCTGCGAACGGCCTCGGCGTCGCTCGAGCAGCCGCTGACGCGAATCCGCGAGCCGCTCGCGGACCGCCGCGGCGCTTTCGCCGTGCTCCACGGCCAGTTCCCCATCCGAGCGGACACGCCGGAGGATCGTGTGTCCCTCCCAGTTGCCCTCGACCGTGACGTCGTAGGCAGCGCAGAAGAGCGGCGCCTCTCCCCCCAGGACCTCCTCGACCTCTCGCTGCGTCCAGACGTACGTCGCACCCTCCTCGCCGTCCGTGTCGGCATCGAGTGACGAGGCGAAGGCTCCGTCGGGCGTCCGTAGGTCGCGCAGGAGGTGATCGAGCGTCTCCTCGACGACCTCGCGATAGCGTGGCTCCGCGGTGACCTGCCAGGCATGGAGGTACACGCGAGCGAGCTGGGCGTTGTCATAGAGCATCTTCTCGAAGTGGGGAACGAGCCAGATCTCGTCGGTCGCGTAGCGGGCGAAGCCGCCGCCAAGGTGGTCGTAGATACCGCCGGCGGCCATCGCGTCCAGGGTTCGCCGGGCCATCGCGAGCGCCCGCGCATCCGCGGTCGCGGCGTGCTGCCGGAGCAGGTACTCGATCGTCGCCGCGGCGGGGAACTTCGGTGCCCCGCCCCAGCCGCCGTGCACGGCGTCGAACGAACGCTCGAGTCCGAGCATCGCCGCCTCGAGCGTCGACGAGTCGAGGACTCGGCTGGCCGCACTCGCCGTGGCGGCCGTCTGCCGACCGATGGCTTCGGCGATCTGGCCTCCCGAGCGCTCGACCTCGGCCCGGTCGTCCCGCCAGGCCCGCGCGACGCCCTCCAGCACGTCGCGGAACGACGCCATGCCGTAGCGCCGCTCGGCAGGGAAGTACGTCCCGCCGTAGAACGGCCGACCGTCGGGTGTGAGGAAGACGCTCATCGGCCAGCCACCCTGGCCCGTCATCGCCTGGACGGCGTCCATGTAGATCGCGTCGAGGTCGGGGCGCTCCTCGCGGTCCACCTTGATCGGGACGAAATCGCGGTTGAGCTGCGCCGCCGTCGCCTCGTCCTCGAACGACTCGCGCTCCATGACGTGGCACCAGTGGCAGGCGGCGTAGCCCACCGAGAGGAAGATCGGCTTGTCCTGGGACTTCGCCTTCGCGAGGGCCTCCTCGCCCCAGGGATACCAGTCGACCGGGTTGTGGGCGTGCTGGAGGAGGTACGGGCTCGTCTCGTTCGCGAGGCGGTTCGTGTGGGATGGCGTCGGCAATGTCGGAGCGGCCATCGCGGACGAATCGTAGAGGGCTCTCCATCGATGCGCCGCCACGCTACGCTGCGCCTCGATCATCACTCGGGAGGGAGCCCTGAACGCGCGACGGCTCGCACCGATCCTCGCAGTCCT
>DASYTK010000032.1:0-9463 GCA_036002405.1 Candidatus Limnocylindrales bacterium | reverse complement strand
GAGGGCGCCAAGGTCGAGCGCGACGACGCGCTTGTCCTTGAGCGATTCGGGCACGTCGCCGCGGACGATCCGTTGGGCGAGCCCTTCCGCGATCGCCGTCTTGCCCACCCCAGGCTCCCCGATGAGGACCGGGTTGTTTTTTGTCCGGCGGCTCAGGACCTGGATGACGCGGCGGATCTCCTCGTCTCGACCGATGACCGGGTCGAGCATCCCGTCACGCGCGGCCCCGGTCAGGTCCCGGCCGTACCGCTCGAGCGCCTGGTAGGTCGACTCGGGCGTCTGGGAAGTGACCCGCTGGCCGCCCCGGATCCCCGCCAGGGCACCCAGCACCGCTTCGCGGTTCGCGCCGGCCGCCTCGAGGACCCGCTGAGCGTCGCCACCGGCCTCGGTCGCAGCGACGAGGAGATGCTCGGTCGAGACGTACTCGTCGTGGAGGCGGCGAGCTTCCTCCTCCGCCCGCTCGAACAGGCGCCGGGCGCGCGGGTCGATCGTGAGCTGGCCGCCCTCGATCCGGGCACGACGGGCGAGAACGGCAGCGAGCTCGACCCGGATCGCGGCGGGATCGGCGCCCAGGCGGCGGAGGGTGAGGACGGGCACCCCCTCCTCATCCTCCAGGAGCGCGGCGAGCAGATGTTCTGCGTCCAGGACCGGGCTGCGCTGGTCGGTCGCGAGGCGCTGGGCGGCGAGTACGGCTTCCTGGGCGCGCTCCGTGTAGCGGTCGATCTTCATCGTCTTTCGCCACTGCTGGAGGCCGGACGCGCGGCGCGGGGATCCGTCTGCTTCACGTGCTCGGCGAGGCGGCGGACGAGATCGCGGGCGGTCTCGTCGAGGCCCGCCGGCAGGACGACCCGGATCCGCACATAGAGGTCGCCATGGCCCTCGCCGCGAAAGCGCGGCATGCCCTGGCCGCCGAGCCTGAAGGTACGGCCGTTCTGGGATTCGGGTGGGATCCGGAGGAGCACCTGGCCCTTCAGCGTCTCGACGGGCACCTCCGCGCCGAGAATGGCCTCGGCGAGCGTGATCGGTAGCTCGCGCCGGAGGTCGGCGCCGGTCCGCGCGAAAACGGGGTGCGCGCGGACACGGACCCGGACGTACAGATCGGCGCCTGCCGGTCCCTTGCCGCTGAGGCGGATCCGCTGGCCGCTGTCGATCCCCTTCGGGATGCTGACCTCGAGCCGGCGCCCGCCGACGTCGATGAGGCGTGTCGCCCCGCGGTAGGCCTCCTCGAGCGAAATCTCCGCCTCGGCTTCGACGTCGGGCGCTCTCCGCGCCTCTCGGTCGTCGCGACGTCGTGCCTGGCCTTCATCGCCGAGGCGGATGCCGGACAGGAGATCGTCGAGATCGATCGGCCCCTGGCCCGTCCGGGCCGTTCGACGGCTCGTCGTCGTGCGACCGCGGCGTCCGCCGGGCCCGCCGGACGCCGAGCCTCCGCCAAAGGCCTCGTCGAAGCCCCCGCCGAAGAAGGTCCGGAAGAAGTCGCTGAACCCGGCCAGATCCTCGGGATCCCCGTGGTACTCGACGCGGATGTTGCCCGGACCGAAGCCGCCGAAACCGCCGAAGCCGGCGAACGCGTCTGCTCCCGTGGCACCTGGCCGCGCACCCGCCTGCTGGTAGGCCTCCCAGTTCGCGCCGAGCTGGTCGTAGAGCTTGCGCTTGTCGCGATCCCCCAGGACGGTGTTCGCCTCGTTGATCTCCTTGAAGCGCTTCTCGGCGCTCGGATCGTCCTTCTGGACGTCGGGATGGTGCTGCCGGGCGAGCTTGCGATAGGCGCGCTTGATCTCGGCCGGGCTGGCCGTACGGGGAACGCCGAGCGTCGCGTAGTAGTCGCGGTACTCCATCGCCGACAGTGCGCGGGGGCCGGCCCGCCCTCCTACCTCAGCTTGGGGTCTCCGGGGCAACCACGGCGGGCGGCTGCTCGGCCGGCGGGAACGAGCCGCGGATCACCTTGTCCGGTGCCTTGGGTCGGTCGCGCAGCCGGCCGTCCTCGACGACTTCGGGGCGCTCCACGATCTTCAGCGCGCTCGGCTTGCGTCGCAGCGCGCTCGCCAGGACCTGGTCCATCGAATCCACGAGGATGAGCTTGATCTGCTTGCGGATCTCGTCGGGGATGTCGCGCAGATCCTTCTCGTTCTTTGCCGGCAGGATCACGGTCTTGGCGCCGGACAGGTGAGCAGCGAGGATCTTCGACTTCAGGCCCCCGATCGGAAGGACCCGACCGCGGAGCGTGATCTCGCCGGTCATCGCGATGTCCTTGCGGACCGGGAGCCCGGTCAGCGCGCTGACGATGGCCGTGGCCATCGTGATCCCCGCCGACGGGCCGTCCTTCGGGATCGCGCCGGCCGGGACGTGGATGTGGAGCGTGTTCTTCTCGAACAGGCCGGGGTCGATGCCAAGCTCGCGGGAGTGGGCGCGGATCCAGGAGAGTCCGGCCCGCGCGGACTCGCGCATCACCTCGCCGAGCTGGCCGGTCAGGATGAAGTCCTCTTTGCCCTCCATCCGCGTGACCTCGACCGCGACGACGTCGCCGCCGGTCTCGGTGACGACCAGGCCGGTCGCAGCTCCGATCTGGTCCTCCGATTCGAGCTCGCCGTACTCGAAGCGCGGCGGGCCCAGGTACTGGAGGAGCTTCCGAGGCGTGACCGTCGTCCGGCGCTTGCGCCCCGAGGCGACGGCGCGAGCGACCTTGCGCATGATGTTCGCCAGCTCGCGCTCGAGGTTCCGCACGCCGGCCTCCTTGGTGTAGGCCTGGACGAGCTCGACCATCGCTTCGTCGGTGATCGCCACGTGCTTCGACTTCAGTCCGTGGTTCTCCATCTGCTTCGGGAGCAGGAAGCGCTTCGCGATCTCGATCTTCTCCTGCTGCGTGTATCCGGGCAGCTGGATGACCTCCATCCGGTCGCGCAGCGCGGGCGGGACGGGGTCGAGGAGGTTGCCCGTCGCGATGAAGAGCACCCTCGAGAGGTCGAACGGAACCTCGAGGTAGTTGTCCTGAAAGGTGTTGTTCTGCTCCGGGTCCAGGACCTCGAGGAGGGCCGAGCTCGGGTCGCCGCGGAAGTCCATCCCGATCTTGTCGACCTCATCGAGCATGAACACCGGATTGTTCGAGCCCCCGGTCTTGATGTTCTGGATGATCCGGCCGGGGAGGGCGCCGATGTAGGTCCGCCGGTGTCCCCGGATCTCGGCCTCGTCGTGGATCCCGCCCAGGCTCATCCGGACGAACTTGCGGCCCATCGCGCGGGCGATGCTCTTGCCCAGCGAGGTCTTGCCCACGCCGGGCGGCCCGACGAAGGCAAGGATCGGGCTCTTGATCGTGTCGGCCAGGGTGCGCACCGCGAGGTACTCAACGATCCGCTCCTTGACCGTGTCGAGCCCGTAGTGATCCTCCTCGAGGATCTTGGCGGCCTCATTGATGTCGAGCCGGTCGTCGGTGGAGACGTCCCAGGGCAGGCTGATCAGCCAGTCGACGTAGGTCCGGATGACGCCAACTTCCGGTGAAGCCGAGGGGATCCGGCTCATCCGGTCGACTTCCTTCAGCGCCCGGGTCTTGATCTCCTCGGGCATGCCCGAGGCCTCGACCTTCTCCCGCAGCTCGTTGATCTCGGCCTGCTGGGGGTCTTCCTCGCCCAGCTCGCGCTGGATCGCCTTGAGCTGTTCGCGGAGGATGTACTCGCGCTGGGTCTTGTCCATCTCGGACTTGACCTCGGACTGGATCTTCCCCTTCAGCTCGAGGATTTCGATCTGGCGGGCGAGAAACTGGCTGACGAGCTTGAGGCGCTCGACGACGTCGATCGTCTCGAGCAGCTCCTGGCGCTGCTCGGTCGTCATGTCCGGGCTGTAGGCGACCATGTCGGCGAGCAGGCCTGGTTCGCTGATATTCCGCGCCGCGACGGCGGCCTCGGGCGGCACGGGGGCGCCCGACTGCACGTACTGCTCGATCTGCGACTGGACAGTCCGCATCAGGGCCTGGATCTCGACGCCGCTGGGCTCCGGCTCCTGGGCCGGACGCACGCGAGCGAGGATGAACGGCTCCGCCTGCAGGAACCCGAGCAGCTCGAGGCGCTGCTGCCCCTGGACGATCGCCCGAACGGTTCCATCCTGGAGCTGGACGACCTGGGCGATCTTGGCCAGCGTCCCGACCCGGTAGAGCTCGTCGGGGCTGGTGATCTCCTCCTTCTCAGCCTGGCGCTGCGTGATGAGCGCGATCGGCGAGGCGTCGGCCACGGCGCGGTTCAGAGCTGCTACGGATCGGTCGCGGCCGACCTGGAGGGGCACGATCATCTCGGGGAAGATGACCGTCTCGCGCAGCGCGACGAGAGGCAGGCGCAACACGCCGTCGTCGGGATCGGAGGCCGGTCCCGGGGAACGCTGGCTGGAGGCGGGTCGATCGGTCATCGGTCCAGGAAGCTCCTTCGTGGTCATTCGGTGGTCGGCGGCGCGCCGATCAGTAGGTGGTCGCCGGATCCGGCGTGCCGTCGGCGACCTGATCGATCTCGTCCTCCCAGCCCGAGTGCTCGGCGAAAAGCGTCTCGAGGATGCGTGTGTTGAGCCGCTCCTCGAGCTCGAACAGGAGCCGAACGCCCGCCAGGTTCACGCCCCGCTTCTGGGTCAGATACCGGATCCAGAGGAGCCGGCGGATGTCCTGCTCGCTATAGAGGCGGATGTTCGTCGGCGTGCGCGCCGGGCAGACAAGACCCTCGTCCTCGTAGATGCGGAGCGTGCGGGGATGGGCGCGGACGAGGCTGGCCGCGACGCTGATCACGTAGACCGGGCGTCGGGGATCCCGGCCCACCCGCTCGCGCACGCCGTGGATCCTGCCGGCGTCAGGCGTTGGTGCCCGAGCCGGAGCTGACGGGCTCGGCCTCGACCTGGCGGGCCTTCGACGCATCGTCGGTCGCCGAGATCTTGACCTGGCGGGGCTTCGCCTGCTCGGCCTTCGGGATCGTCAGGCGGAGCATCCCGTTCTCGAACCTGGCGGATGCCTTCTCCGTGTCGAGATCGCTCGGGAGCGCGACGGTTCGCGTCACGCTGCCGCTGTGGATCTCGCGATACATCCAGCCTTCCTCGTCCGAGCGCTGCTCCTGCTCGCTCTGGGCGCTGATCGTCAGCGTATCGCCGGTGATCGTGATCTCCACGTCGTCCGGCCTGAACCCCGGCAGGGCGGCGCGGATGACGAGCTCATCCTTCGTGTTGTGGACGTCGAGTGGCAGCTGTCCCTCGGTCAGCGCCCAGCTGCGCGGCCGGACGAACGAATCCTCGAAGAGTCGGTCCATGGCCTGGCGCAGCGAAAGCAGCTCCCCGAACGGGGACGTTCGGCGAATCATGCTCATCGTGCTTCTGCACCTCCATTTGATGGTGGGCCCGGGCGGGGCCCGCTCTGGGGCGAATCCTAGAATCATGACAATACCGTTGTCAAGAGTCTTACCCTGGAAATAGGCTGAAGCCTGGGTGCGTCGCGGCACCGTCTGCCCGGCGTCGCGGCACCGTCTGCCCGGCGTCGAAAGCCGTCAGCCAGGCCCCAGCTGGACCGACTCGATCCGCCAGGCGTGGGCGACGACCGGTCCGAACGGGAGGCCGGAGGGGACCGCACGCAGGGTCACCTGCCCGAGCCGCTCGACCACGACGTCGCGCTGCGAGGCCGTCGGGAAGAGCCCGAAGAGCGTGGACCGCACGCGCTCTCGGCGAACGATCGCGAGCTCCGCAGTCGCTCGACCGTCGAGCGGCGATCTCTCGTTTCCCGCCGCAGGCAGCTCGACGTCCAGGGATGCGAACGGCTCGTCTGGGTCGAGGCCGCTCCCGGCCCCCAGCGTGCCCGACAGCTCGAGCAGGCGCGTCCTGAGGTAGGCGTCATCCGCCCGCCAGGCGGCGTCGACGGTCGGCGCGTCGCGTGCTGGCTCGAAGAGCGGCGCGGCTTCGGCCGGCCGGTCGTGTCGCCAGGCCGCCACGTAGCGCTGGAGCGTCGCGGCCGGTGAGGCGCTGGCGCCGGCAGCGAGCCAGAACACGCTGAACACGATCACGGCGAGGGGTGCGAGCACGAGGATGCTCGCGGCCCCGGTGGGCGGGGCCCCGGCGGCCACGGCGAGGCGGTGCGCGGCGATCGCCTGGCCGCCCCAGAGGGCGAAGAACGTGGTGAGGGCGAGGAAGGCCCAGTTGGCCTGGTCTCCCTCAGCGAGCGACAGGGTCAGCCCGACGAGGCTGACGACGACGATCTCGAGGCCAGCCAGGATCCACCCGCGCCGATCCCCGAGGGCGACGTGCCCCAGGCCCCAGATCAGGAGGGAGCGCCGGAGGACCGCGCCGGCGTCGGGTGTCAGGCTCCCCGGTCGGCGGCCGCGCCGCTCCCGATGAACTCGCGGTGGAGCTCGGTCGAGCAGTCGGTCTTCGTGATCGCCACGACCTTGTCGCCGGGCTGGAAGACCGTCTCGGGCCGGATCGGCTGGGCGACCTCGTCGCGGATGACGACGAAGAGCGTGCAACCGTCGGGCAGGTCGATGTCGCGCGGACGGCGGCCCACCGCTGGCGAGTCGTCCGCGATCTGCGCCTCGATGACCTCGAGCTGTCCGCCTCCCAGCTGCGCCAGGTGGAGGATCTCGTGGACGGGGATGTCCTGCTCGATCGCGCCGAGGACCGTCCGGGTCGGGCTGATGATGTCGTCGACGCCGAGGTGGCGGAACAGCCCCTCGTTCTTCGGATTGTTCACCCGCGCGATCGTGCGCGGCACGTCGAAGTGGTGCTTCGCCATCTGGCAGACGACGAGATTGTCCTCGTCATCGCCGGTGACGGCGCAGACGATCGCGGCGCGGTTCGCGCCGGCCTCGGAGAGGTGGGTCCCCTCGCAGCCGTCGCGATTCAGGACGATCGACCCGACCTCGTCGGCGATCTGCCGGGCGCGGCCGGGGTCCTTCTCGAGGAGGACGACCTCGTGGCCGGCCGCAAGGAGCTCCTTGGTGAGGTAGTAGCCGACCTTCCCCCCGCCGACGACGATGACGTACACGGTCAGCCCCCCTCTGCGCTCGAGGTTCGGCCGTTGCCAGCCCGGCCCGAGGGCTCCTCCGGCAGGTTCCCGTGGCCGTTCGACCCGCTCGGGCCCGCCCCTTCACCGATCGGCTCGACGACGGTACGCGCCCCGCCCAGGGCCTCGTGATCGGCGCGGCCGTCGGGATGATGACTCCCAGTCGGGGCGCGGACGCCGACCGCGTCAGGTACGCCGGGCAGCTCGAGGTAACGCAACAGTGCGTCGACGAGGAGCGTCGTCCGGCAGAGCGTGGCCAGCCCCAGGCTCGAGTACGTCTCGGCGCGTACGGGATCATTGACCTTCGCCACCACGGTCGGGATGCCGAGCGTCTCCCCCGCCAGCTGGGCGGCGAGGACGTTCCGGTTGTCGCCCTCGGTGAGGGCGAAGAAGGCGTCCGCGCCCTCGGCGCCGGCCCGGCGGAGGACGTCCTCATCGGTCCCGTCGCCGCGCACCGCGGACCCCCCGAAATCGCTCGGCAACCGCCGGAAGGCGTCGCTGCTGACGTCCAGGATCGTGACTTCGTGCCCGGAGCCGGCCAGTCGCTCGGCGAGCCCGGCGCCGACCCGACCACAACCGACGATGACGACGCGCATCGGGCTTCCTAGGGGCGGCCGGTGCGTTCGCTGCCGACCCCCGCGACGGTCGCGGGCTCGCGCGCTCCCCCGACGCCGGTCGGGATCGGCTCGCGCACGACGATCACGCCGCAGGGCGCGTTCTGGAGGACATAGGGCACGGTCCGGCCCATCGCGAAGTCGCCTCCGAACTTCTTTCGGTAGGGCAGACCAAGGATGATCACGTCGGCGTCGAGCTCGGCCGCTTCGTCGACGATCGCCGCCCCGACGTCGCGCGCCTGGAGGAGCTCCGTCTGGAGCTGGGCGCGCTCCTTCTCGCACAACCCTTCAGCGATGTCGAGGACCGCCGAGGCCTGGTCGTTGCCCCGTGCCAGGTCCTCGTCGAGATCGTGACTCCAATCGACTTCGACGACGTGGACGGCGACGAGCTCGGTCTTCCAGACATGGGCGAGCTCCACCGCGAGGCGGACGACGAGCGGGTCGCTGGGGCCTCCATTGAGACCGAGGATGGCGCGCCGGAACGGCGCGGGGTGATGGGTGTCGGGCATCGAAGGGCAAGCGTACCACCGCGCGTGTGGGGGGCCTCGGCCCCGTGGGGCCTCACCCTGGGCCCCGCGGCCCTCTCTCTTCGCGTCGGTACGGTACGGCCGCGACGACGGTGTCGGGTCGGCCCAGGAGTGCTTCCCGGAGCCGGCGGGTGACCTGGCCGTAGAGGAGCCGTTCCCACCAGTGCCGAGGTACGTATTCGGGGAGGACGACGATCGTGATCGTGTCGGGCTCGGGCGGAGCCATGACCTCGAGGAAGGCGACGAAGGGGTTGACGAGGGAGCGATAGGGCGACTCGACGATGACAAGGGGCACGCCCGGCAGCTGTCGCTCCCAGTCACGGCGGATCTCCTCCGCCCGCTCGGCGTCGTCGGTGATGTGCACGGCGCGGACGTCCTCCGAGATGGCCCGCCCGAAGTTCACTGCCTGCACGACCGCCCTCGAGAGGCCCGGTACCGGCACGATCACCCGCTCGCGCTTGCGCGGCGGGCCGATGACCTGCTCGGGCCGCAAGGCGAGCTCGCGCCCGACCTCCATGTACTCCCGATGGATAAACAGCATGATTCCCACGAGCACCGGGATCAGCGCCAGGACGATGAGGCTCGTGGGCGCCTTCGCGAGGACGACGACGACCGCGATCGCGGCTGTCAGCAGGGCGCCGAATGCATTGATCGAGAGTCGCCATCGCCAGCCGCGGGGCCGCTCACGGAGCCAGTGGCGGACCATACCCGACTGGCTGATCGTGAAATCGATGAAGACACCGACCGCGTAGAGCGGGATCAATGCATGGGTGCTACCGCCGAACACCGCCACGAGGGAGGCCGCCGTCACGCCCAGCACGACGATCCCAAAGGTGAAGGCGAGGCGGTCTCCACGGAAGGCGAATTGGCGGGGCATGAAGCTGTCCTGGGCGAGGATCGCACCCAGCCGCGGAAAGGCAGCGAAGCTCGTGTTCGCGGCCAGGAACAACAAGAGCGCGGTGAACGCCTGGAAGGTGTAGAAGCCGAACGAGCCCGACCCATAGACGGCCGCCGCCACCTGGGCCACGACCGTGTTCCCGTCCTCGGGAAGGACGCCGTAACTGGTGGCCAGGAACGTGATCCCGATGAAGAGTGTCGCCAGCAGGGCGGCCATGACCATCAGGGTCGTGGCGGCGTTCCTCGACTCGGGCGGTTTGAAGGCGGGCACTCCGGTCGCGATCGCCTCCGTCCCGGTCAGCGCGACCGCACCGGACGCGAAGGCCCGCACGAGGAGGACCAGGCCGGCCGCCTGGAGAAGCGAGGGCGCCTCCGCCATCGAGGGCGGCGGGGCGCCCTCGCCGAGGACCAGGACG
>DASYTK010000031.1:0-22695 GCA_036002405.1 Candidatus Limnocylindrales bacterium | reverse complement strand
CGATCGAGCCTGGCGAAGGGCAGCTCGACAGCGCCGACTGATTCCGCGCCCAAGCAACCTCTCATCCGCTCACGGGGTGAGCGCTAGTTACCCGATTGCGCTTGCCGATCGGTTGTGAGTGGCCCCGCCGAACTCACCGCGCGCTCGAATCGACCGAACGGCGGCCTCCCGAGCGGGTCAGTCGACTCTCTTACGCTCCACCGATGGACGTATGAGAAAAGATGTGAGCTCTGCCCCGAGGGCGGCCGGCCCGAGGACGGGCGGCCTGCGCCGCGGGGCCGCCTCAATAGGCGGCCGTCGGTCGGTTCGGGTCGAAGTACTGCTCGTCCCGTGGAGGGCGGACACGGCCGCGCGTCAGGCGGGAGAGGAGGGCGCGCGACTGTCGCCGATGCGAGAACGCGTAGCCGATCAGGACGAGGATGGTGAAGTTCGTGACCCCCAGGCCGAAGGCGTTGATGTAGCCGAGCTGTTGGCCGATCTCGCCCTTGATCGAGAGGGCCGGCAGCGTGGCGCCGAAAAGGCCGAGCCGGAAGAAGGGCGGCTTCGGAGCCTGGTTCGCGCGCAGGGTCGAGTCGACCGGCCCGCGCTCGTCCTCGCCGCCGATGATGAACACGAAGGAGCCGACGACAGCCACCGCGCCGTGTGCTCGCGGCTTGGGCAGGTCGGTCTGGTCGAGGCGGCGCCACTCGGGGATGTTGCCACTGGTCGTGTTCGGGATCGCCCAGAGCGTCGAGCGGGTCGGCTGCCCCGTGGGCCCGTCGCCCCCGATGACGTAGAGCGCGCCATTCGCAGTGAACCCGCTCGCTCCCGCGCGTGCCTCGGGGAGGGATTGGCCGCCCTCGCTCGTCGCCCAGCCGCGGCCGCCCGTCGTGACCGGCTCGCCCTTCTGGTCGAGCTGGAGTCGGAGGATCGTGTTCGTCGGACCATTCGGGGCCTGACCGCCGAGGATGTAGATGAATCTGTTCACGAGGACCGTGACCGCCCCCGCACGCGCCTCGGGGAGCGGCAGCGCCTCGACCTCCTTCCAGGTGGTGATCTGGGCCGGCTGCACGGATGTGTCGAGCTTTGCGAGGTACACCTGCGGGCTGAGCACGTCGCCGTCCCCGCGGCCACCCAGGAGCCAGATGCCGTTCGCGGCGGAGACGACCCCGGAGTCGGCGAGGGGGACCGGGAGGCGCAGGTCGTCGCTGGGCGCCCAGCCGGTGAGCGCCCCTTCCTCGATCGTGCCGACGAAGACGGTGTCCGCCGGCTTCCCGTCCGCATCGAGCCCGCCGATCAGATAGGGGACGCCCGAGAAGGACGCCAGGGCTGCGCCGCTGCGTGGCTCGGGCAGGGCGGGCGCCTGGTCCCACGGAGCGAAGTTGCCGGTCGTCGTGACCGTCGTCGCCAGGACGGAGTCGGTCGCGGCCTCGCCGCTCGCACCGCCAACGAGATAGAGGGACGTGCCGGACTGGAACGTGGCCGCACCCGCCCGGGGCTCGGGCAGCGCCAGCTGCTCGGGACTCTCGTCCCAGGGCACCACGGAGCCGGGCGGAGCCGGACAGGGGAGAGTGCGGTTGAGGGGATCGCAGAAGTTGACGGGGCTGATGATGTTCGCCCCGACGTCGATCGTCGGGAAGACCGTGAAGTAGTAGGCGCGGTCGGGCAGATAGCCGAGCAGGAAGATGATCGCCACGAACCAGAAGGTCGCCTTGAGGGTCGCCCACGTCCAGCCATCCGCGTCGAGCAGCCCGAAGAGCGCCCGGCGGCGGTAGGCGCCGGGCGGCAACGCCCGCTCAGCCACCCTCGCCGGCCTGGATCCGGATCGCGCCGTGCATCGAACCGTAGTGGCCCGCGATCGTGCAGGCGAATTCGAGCTGCGCGCCCGTGTCGGTGGGCACCGTCCAGGTGAACTCCTTCGTTCCCTCCGTGAAGTTCGGGATCCCCTCCAGCTCGCCCGTGCGGTTCGCCTCGAGCGCCTCGGCCGTCCCGACGTAGAAGTCGTGCTCGAAGCCAGCCTCGTTCGCGACCGTGAACTTCACCGTCTCCCCGGCGACGACGTCGATCGCGCTCAGCTGCTGACCCTCGGGATCGGTGATCTTCAGGTCGGCGGTTTCGACCACCTCGATCGGGCGCGGGCTGTCGGCCGTCCCGGGCGACGCGATCGGCTGGGCGCTCGGGGTGGTGCCTCCACCTGTCCCGCCGATCTGGACGCCGTTCGGCGCCCGCCAGCAGGCCGGGGGCGACGGGGCGCCGGACGACGGCTCGTAGTTCGGATCGCGCCAGCCGGTGACCTGGCGCGGCGGCGGGAGGGTCTGGCCGGGCTCCGGGTGCTCGGGCTGATAGCTGAAGGTGACGTCCTTGCTCGCGGTGAGGAACGCGATCAGCTGCTCCACCTGGAGGTAGTTCAGCGGTCCGCCGTTCTCTTGTGCCCAGATGGGCATCAGGCTGTCCGGGTCGCCGCAGACATAGCGGCCGCCGACCGTCAGGACCTTCCTGATGTAGTCGCCATTGAGGTGTCCCGTCCCGGGCAGCCCGGCCGGGGTGACCGCGTTGTAGAGCTTGGCCTGATCGTTGAGCGGCGGTCCGATCCCGCCCTCGCCGTTCTGCCCGTGGCAGCGGGCGCAGTTCGCGAGGTAGAGCGAGTAGCCCTGGGCGACGTCGGTCACCTGCTGCACCTGCTCCTCCTTCTCGAGCCGGCTCGTGCCCGCGATGGCCGGAAAGCCGATCTCATAGAACCAGTAGAGCGGCACGAAGAGGGCCACGAGGAGGGTGGCCAGGAAAGCGACGTTCCGGGCGCTGCCGCTCTGGCGGACGATCTGCGCGGCACGCTCTTCGGTCAGCCCCACCGTGTGGGCCGCGTCCCCCGCGTAGAAGCGCTCGACGCTGCTCTGGGGCGGGACCGGGGGAGCGACCTCCCGATCGGGGCGCCGGGGCTCGAGCTCCCGGCCCGTCCGCTCTTCGCTCACAGGCAGCCGGTCGGCGATTTCGGCGGGATCAGCCCCGGCTGACCCAGGGCGACGGGCAAGGGACCCAGGGTGATCTTCCCGGTGTCGACGATGAGGATGCCGTCCCGGGACACACTCGCCGCGAAGCGATCGAGCCCCCGCGGTGCCGGCCCGAGCTCCAGGATCTTGATCCCCAGCCGGTCATAGCGCGAGCCGTGACAGGGACACTCGAACCAGTAGTTGATGAGGCAGAAGTTCGGCTTGCAGCCAAGGTGCGGGCAGCGCTGGTACATCGTCCGGACGTTGATCGCGGTGCCGTCCCCGTTGGGGCTCTCCCCGGGGATGAAGCCGCGGTTCGGATCGATGAGCTGGACGAACGTGCGCGCCGCCTGGAAGTAGGCCGGCGCCCCGTCCTGGAGGGTCGCACCGCTCGTGGCCGGGGAGCCGGCGACTGTTTCGAGATCGCCAAGCTCGACGACGCCCCCGAACCCGCCCGCCAGGTTGGGCCAGAGGAAGCCGATCGTCCCGCCCGTGACCTCGAGCAGCCAGAGCCCGACCCCCGCTCCCAGCGAGCGGCGGATCAGCTGGCGGCGGGAGAGCCCGGCCGGTCGCCCATGCCGGTACGCCTTCAGCGTCTCGCGCGTCAGCGTTCTCGGCTCGTCGGTGCGCGCCAGCCTCCAGTTCCCCATCCTCGGAGCTGTCCCCCCTTACAGCGCGAAATGGAGCCCGCTCACCCAGGGCAGCGCGAAGGCGTAGCCCGGGCCGCGGAAGTAGGCACCGATGAACGTGACCACCAGGCCGGCGATGCAGAGGAACGTGAAGAGCATCACGCCTGCCTTGCGGTCGCTGGGACGCGACGAGCCGCCGTCACCGTTCGGGCCACGGTCGATGAACGGCACGACCGCCGCGCCGACGATCACGTAGATGAACGGCACGAGGACGCCCGCGACCGTCGGGTGGAAGTAGGCGAGGAGCTCCTGGAGGCCCACGAGGTACCAGGGCGCCTTGGCCACCGCGGGCGTGACGTTGCCGTTCGCGAGCTCCTCGAGCGGAGCGTTGACGAGGACACCCAGCAGCAACAGGAAGATGCTGATCATCGAGGCCGCGAAGAATTCGATCGAGAGGAGGTGCGGCCAGGTGAGGACCGTATCGTCGGGCTCCTTCTGGACGCGCACGACGGCGTCCTGCTTGACGAGCGCGAGGAGCCGGTAGGGCTTGGCTGCCATCGGCACCCGCTGCTTGTCGATCTCCGTCGTACGGCGCTCGGGCGGGGCTGCCGGCGTGGTGGTCCGGGCCGGTGCCGAGGACGGCGTGGAGGCGGGCGTCGTGGGAACGGGCGGGGAGGCCCTGCTCGAGCCCCTGGGTCGCTCGTCGCTCATTCGCTCATCCCTCCCCTAGAGCGGTCCGGAGATGCCGCCGTCCTTCCGGATCCGCCAGAAGTGGACGGCGAGGAAGACGGCCGCGGTGAGCGGCAGGAAGATGACGTGGAGCACGTAGAAGCGGAGCAGCGTGTTCTGGCCCACCTCGATCCCGCCGAAGACGAGCAACTGCCCGACCCGGTTGAAGACCGGCACGTAGTTGGCCATGTTGCCTCCGATCGTGATCGCCCAGTAGGCGATCTGGTCCCACGGCAGGAGGTAGCCGGTGAAGCTGAGGGCGATGGTGAGGAATAACAGGAGGACTCCGACGACCCAGTTGAACTCCCGCGGGGGCTTGTAGGCACCGTGGTAGAAGACCCGCATCATGTGGAGGAAGACGAAGAAGACCATCAGGTGGGCGCCCCAGCGGTGGATGTTCCGGGTGAGCAGCCCGAAGGCGACCTGGGACTGGATGCGCAGGATATCCGAGTAGGCCGACGTCGCCGAGGGGATATAGAAGAACATCAGGTAGACGCCGGTGACAGTAAGGACGAGGAAGAGGAAGAAGCTGATCCCGCCCAGGCAGAAGGTGTAGGCGAACTTCACCGCGTGCTGCCGGACACGGACCGGGTGGACGTGCAGGAAGACGTTGTTCATCACCGCCAGGGCGCGCGAGCGCTCGTCGGCGGGGTAGGCGGTCCGGAACAGCGAGCGCCACGCCGCGCTCCGGCGGATCGCCGTGTCGACCCGCTCCAGGAAGCTCACCGGGGCGCTCCGCCCGCCACTCGTCCGTCACCGATCCCGGCCAGGCCGAGCTGGGAATCGCGGTAGCTCTCCTTGTACAGTCGGCCGTCGGCGCTGACCTCCTGGAGCTCGAAGCGCTCCATCGTGATCGCGTCGTAGGGGCAGCGCTTCACGCACAGGGCGCACCGGATGCAGCGCTCCTCGTCCAGGACCATTGCTGCGCCCTGCTCCCAGCCGTAGGCCTCGACGAGCTCGGGGAGCGCGCCCTCCGACTTCATCTGATTGACGTCGATCATGTGGATGACGCCCTCGGGACAGACGTCGGCGCAGGCGCCGCACAGGACGCAGCGGAAGCCGTCGAACCAGATGTTGTAATTGCACATCAGGCAGCGCGTGCTCTCGGCGATCGCCTCGCCGGCGCTGTAGCCCTTCTCCACCGGGGTCGTGAAGTTCAACTCGGGGTCCGTCGATGGCATCCGCGCGGCGAGCGGGACCATCGGCACGTGCTGGCGCGGGATCACGTCGTAGAGCTCGGGCATCTCGTGGCGCGACGAGCTGATGATCCGGACGTTCGCCTTGATCTCGACCTCCGAGCGCCCGGACAGGTAGCGGTCGATCGCGTACGCGCACTTCTTCCCGTGACCGGCGGCCTCGATGAGCGTCGTGGGCCCGGTCACGAAGTCGCCGCAGGCGAAGACGCCCTTCACGTTCGTGGCGTATGTCCCGGGATCGACCTTGATCCGGCCGCGGTTGATCTCGAAGGCCGACTCGACCGGAAGGAAGCTGTTGTCGGCGGCCTGCGAGACGGCCGGGATGACCGTGTCGGCCGGGATGACGAAGTCCGTGCCCTCGATGGGCACGGGCGAGCGCCGCCCGGTCGCGTCCGGTTCCCCGAGCCGGTTCCGGACGAACTTCACCCCGGCAACGTGCCCGTCCTCGCCGAGAATCTCGACCGGGCTGGCGAGGAACTCCATCCGGACGCCCTCTCGCTCGGTCTCCCCGAGCTCCTCCTCGTCGACGACGAGCTCCGAGCGTGTCCGGCGGTAGACGATCGACACGTTCTGGGCGCCATAGCGGAGGCTCGTCCGCGAGCAGTCCATGGCGGTGTAGCCGCCGCCGATGATGACGATGTCCCGGCCCACCGTGAGGGGCTCGCCGAGATTCGCCCGCTTCATGAAATCGACCCCGTAGTCGATGCCCTGAAGATCGTTGCCGGGCACGTCGAGGGGGACCGGATCCATCGCGCCGGCGCAGACTGCGATCGCGTCGTACTCGTCCTGGAGCTGCTCGAAGGTGACGTCTCGCCCGACACGCATGTCGTAGACGAAGCGGACACCCAGCTGCTCGATGAGCCGGACGTCCATCTCGATCGCCTCGCGCGGGAGGCGGAAGGCGGGGACGCCGATGAGCATCGTCCCCCCGCCGTAGGGGAGCTCGTCGAGCACGGTCACCTGGTGACCCGCCACGGCGAGCTCGCGGGCCACGGACATGCCGGCCGGCCCGGCGCCGATCACCGCCACGCGGGTCTCGCGGGGCGTGATCGCGGGCATCGGGTCGGGGATGCCGGAGGCCTCGTGCCACTCCACGAGGAACCGCTTCATCGCCCTGATCGCGAGGGGGCGATCGATGTCCCCCCGGCGACAGGCCCGCTCGCAGGGCGCCGAGCAGACGTACGAGCACATCGCGGCCACGGGGTTGGGCTCGCGGGAGAGGATGTAACCCTCCTCGAAACGCCCTTCGGCGGCGAGGTTCAGGTAGCCCCGGCAGTTCGTGCCCACGGGGCAGGCCTCCTGGCACTCGATGTTGCACTGGAGCCAGGAGGCGTCGACAGGCTGAACCAGGAATTCCTGGTTGGGATCGATGGCCACAGGAAGGAGGGGCGTTGCCTCTCTGCGTGGGGTCAGGATGGCCTTGCCATCGTCCTTGAATCTACCATCGGGCCCTTCGGGTCGCTGGTGGTCAGTCGACCTCGATGACCCGGAACGACTCCGCCGCGGCGGCACCGATCTCCCGCCCGGACTCCGCCGCCCACTCCCGGATCCGCGTCTCGAGTCCATCCGGATCGGCCATCTGGCTGGCGTGGGCGCGGAGGGCCGAGATCTTCAGCTCGATCGTCTCGCTCACGTCGACCGAGGCATCCGGCTGGTCGCTGAAGAAGAGGTAGAGCCGCGGGACGACGTGCGCGGCGAGGCCCTCCCGGGCGAGGTGCTGGAAAGCCATCGGGTTGCGCGCGGCGGGATAGATCGCGTCGACGGCCGCCATGCCCGCTGCACGATGGTCGGTGTGCTGGATGTAGCCGCCACGGTGGAAGAGGACGGTGGGATCCATGGTGAGCACGGCATCGGGGCGGAACTCCCGGATCAGCCGGACGAGCTGCTCGCGAAGAGGCAGGTCGTTGGCGAGGGCGCCGTCGGGTCGGTGAAGGAACGTCACCTCTTCGTATCCCACGATCCGAGCGGCGGCGCGCTGCTCTTCTTCTCGCAGCCGGGCGAGCTCGAGGGGGTCCGCCTCGTGATCCTCGCTGCCGGCGTCACCGCTGGTGCAGCACACGAGCCGGGCGACGGTCCCCTCGCGGGTCCACCGGGCGATCGTCGCCGCAGCCCCGAAATCGGCGTCGTCCGGATGGGCGACGATGACCATCGCTCGCTCCGGTCGCTCGACCTGGCCGGTCGGTCGCTCAGCCTCCATCGACCTCTCGATCCTTTGCCTCAGGACGGGTTCGGCGCCTTCAAGCGGCGGCCGCCGCGATAAACTCCCGGAGAGGCATCACTCGTCTCCCCCCGCGAGCGGTGCCTCCTTCTTCTGCCCGGCCCTAGGCGGGCCGTGTGCCGGCCGGGCGGCCTGCGCGGTCCGCCCGCTCCTCCTCGAGCGCGGCGAGGACCTCGGCGGCGTGTCCATCGGGCCGGACCTGCGGCCAGACACGAGCGATCCGCCCCTCGGGGTCGATCAAGAAGGTCGACCGGCCGATCCCCCAGTACCGACGGCCATCGCGCTCCTTCTCCGTCCAGGCGCCATAGGCGCCGCTCACCGCGTGATCTTCGTCGGCCAGAAGATCGAAGGGCAGACCGTATTTCTGCCGGAAGGCGGCCTTGCTGCGGGCGCCCTGAGGGCTGACACCCCAGACCACCGCGTCCCGGGCGAGGAGGTCATCGTTCGCGTCGCGGAACTGGCAGGCCTCGACGGTGCAGCCCGGCGTGTCGTCCTTCGGGTAGAAATAGAGGACGACCCACCGGCCACGCTGCTCGTCGAGCCGGTGGAGCGCGCCGCGATCGTCCGGCAGGGCGACCTCAGGCGCGACCGCGCCAACGGCGGGCATCGTCATGGCCTGGAGGGTACCGCGCTCAGAGACGTGACGTCGCGAGCGCCGCAGCGAGGACGAGGACCGAGATCAAGATCAGCACGGTGTCCTGCCTCCTCCATCGCTCGACCCGGTAGCGCGTTCGCGGACCCAGGCCGAAGGCCCGGGCATCCATCGCGACCGCCTGCCGGTCGGCGTGGCGAACGGCGAGGACGAGGAGCGCCAGGAGGACCTCAGGGTGCCAGCTCTGCCGCAGCCCGCGGATCCTGCGCGCCTGCTGGAGCGTGGTCAGGTCGCGCGACAGGCCCGGCACCGCCTGGTATGCGGCGAGGGCGCCGTAGGCGAAGCGCTCCGGGAGACGGGCGACCTGGACGAGCGCGTCCGTGAGGCGGGTCGCATCGGTGGTCAGGGCGAACACGGTGCCGAGGGAGGCGATGGCGACGACCCGGAGACCGAGCGACAGGCCGGCCTGCGCCGCGGGGAGGGTGAGCCGCAGCGATCCCAGACGACCGACCTCGAACTGGGCAGGATCGGCATTCGCCGGCGACACGAGCGCGTTCGAGATGCCCACCACGAGCGCGGCCAGCCCCAGGGGAGCGAGCCGCCCGACGAGTGTCCCTACCGGGATCCTGCCGAGCAGCAGACCCGAGGCGAGCGCGAGCGCGGCCAGGAGCGCAGGCGGACGGGGGTCGACGGTGAGGGCGAGGCCGCCCAGCCAGACGACGGCGACGGCAAGCTTCGCCAGCGGGCTGGCCCGACCAAGCGGCGTGCTGCGAGACCGCTCATCGAGCTCGATCGGGCCGATCACGGGCGATCGGATGCCGGCAGGCGGCGGACGTCGGCGCTCGACCAGCCGGCGGCCAGGCGGGCCGCTCCGTCCCGGAGGAACCGCTCGGTTGGCTCGTCCGCGGCGAGCGCCCCTCCCCTGAGCACGACGATCCGCTCGGCGAGATCGGCCGCGAGGCGGGGGTCGTGGGTCGCGGCCACGATCGCCGTCCCGGTCTCGACCTGGTCGCGGAGGAGCGCCAGGAGCGCCTCATAGCTCCGCCGGTCCTGTCCGAAGGTGGGTTCGTCGAGGACGAGGAGACTCGGGCGCCGCAGGAGGATCGCCGCCAGCGAGACCCGGCGCTGCTCGCCGCCCGACAGCCGGTAGGGGCTCCGCTCGCCGAAGCGCTCGAGCGGGAGGCCCAGGGCCGCCATGAGGGGCTCGACCCTCTCCGCCTCGCCGGGCTCGAGTCCGGCACGGACCTCCTCCGCGACGGTCCCGCGGAAGAACTGCTGCTCGGGATCCTGGAAGCCGTAGCCGCACAGGCGGGCCAGAGCTACCGGTGCGAGCCGAAACGGCTCGCGGCCGGCCAGCCGAACCTTCCCGGCCGCCGGCCGCAGCAGTCCGACGAGGAGGCGCCCCAGGGTCGACTTGCCGCTCCCGTTCCGGCCCACGAGGCAGATCCGCTCGCCCCCCGCGACCTCGAGATCGACGTCGGCCACGGCCGGGCGGCCGTCGTAGGCGAACGAGAGCGATCGGGCGCTGAGGAGCGGCGAGGAGGCCGGAAGGGGGACGAGACCGGGTGTCCCGGTGGTCGCCGGCGGCTGCTGACCGGTAAGCCTCGACTCGATCGCGGAAGGCAGCCAAACGCCTGCGCCAAGGAGGGCCTCTCCCTGCCGTTCGACGACCGCACCCACGGGGCCGGCGTCGAGCTGGCGCCCGTCCGAGCGCAGGACGAGGAGCTCGTCGGCCAGCGGCCAGGCGAGCTCTGCCCGATGCTCGATGAGCACGATCGTCATGCCCGCCGAGCGGAGTTCGTGGAGACGCTCGAGGAAGTGCCCAGCCTCGTCGGGGTCGAGGTTGGCGGTCGGCTCGTCCAGGACGAGGATCGGGGGCGCTGGGGCAAGCACCCCTGCCAGAGCGAGCCGCTGCTGCTCGCCGCCCGAGAGGCTCGTCGAGCGTCGGCGCTCCGATCCGCGGAGGCCGATCTCGCGCAACGCCTCCGGCACGCGCGCCCGCATTCGCTCGAGCGGCCAGGCGCGGTTCTCGAGGCCGAAGGCGACCTCGTCCTCGACCCGTTCCATGACGAGCTGCGAGCCAGGATCCTGGAACACGATGCCGACCCGCTCGGCGAGACGAAGCGGCTCGATCGCGCCGACGATCGATCCGCCGACCTCGAGCCTGCCGCTCGATTCCGAGCCGTGCCCGGGCCCGACGAGCCCCGCGATCGCGCGCGCCAGGCTGCTCTTGCCCGAGCCCGAGGCGCCCAGGACAAGGAGGCAGCGACCCGGGTCGAGCTCGAACGTCAGCCCCTCGAGGGCCGGTCGATCGCTCCCGGTGTAGCGGAGGCCGAATCCGTCAGCTCGGATCGTCAGGCGGGGAAGCCTTCGAGGACGCCCGCCCTGCGCAGCGCCCCGACGAGGGCGAGCGCGGCGGCCGGGATCAGCACGAGGGCGGAGATGCCCATGAACAGCGCGATGAGCAGGAGTGCATCGCTGGAATAGGCCGGATACCAGACGAGCCAATCGTGAACGAAGGCGGCCGCCGCGCTGGCGAGGGCCGCGAGCACGAGGACCGGCACCGTGTACCGGCGATACGCGAACGCGGCGAAGACGAGCTCCGCGGCGCCGCCCTGGAGCAGGCCCGAGACGAGGACGTCGATGCCCCAGCTCGCACCGAGGATCGCCGAGAGGCTGGCCGCCACGAGCTCGGCGAAGAGCGCCGCTCCGGGCTTCCGCACGATGAGCGGCGCGACGATCGCGGGGAGGAGCCAGAAGCCATAGAGCACGTTCAGCAGCGGCCCGAGGCCCTCCAGTGCCCGCCAGGCGACCCCGAAGGCCCAGAAGAAGACGCCGAAGGCGACCGCGATGACGGCGACGACGAGGATGTCCCTGGTCCGCCACTGGCGGTCGGGCGGACGCCGATCGGCGAAGGTTCCGGTGACGTGGCTTGTCGTGTTCATGCGCTGCCTCCAGGCGTGGGTGCGGGCGCGACGGCGCCCTGCGTGGTCTCGACGATCAGGAGCCGGCCTCCGGCGAGGGATATCCGCGCCTCGGCCTCGAGGCGGACGTTCGAAAGTCCTCGGGTCGTGCCCGCGGCGAGCGGCTCGTCGCGAAGGGGATACTCGAGACCCTCGCTGAGGAGTCCATGCGCCTCGCCGAGCGGGAAGAGCGAGACGAGCTCACCAACCCGGCCACGGAGAGCGATCTCGCCCCGCTCACCGCTCGGACCGGCCCGGATCAGCCTTACCCGGGTCGTCCCATCGAGGAGCGTGACCTCGCAGCCGGAGAACCGGTCGAGCGCCAGCAAGAGGACGTTCGCGATCGCGTGGTCGAACCTCAGACCGCCCAGCGCTCCGAGGATCGTGACTACGGTCGCTCCCGCGCCGACCGCCTCGGCCAGGCCGAGCTCCGTGTCCGAGGCATCCTTTGCCGTGGGGTAGAGGCGGATCCTCGTCCCGGCCGACTCCAGCCGGGCCAGCTCGGCCGCGTCGATCGAGTCGGCGTCCCCGACGACAACGTGCGGGCTGAGGCCCAGGGACACCGCCTTCGGCGCCCCCCCGTCGGCGGCGATCACGAGCTCGACTCCGTCGTCCCACCCGGGCCATGCCTCGTCGAGGCGGACGCGCTGCGGCACGTCGCCGTCGGCGACGAGGAGTGCCTTCATCGAGCGGATCCGGACATCGAACGACCTCCGCCGGTCGGGACGGAGGTCGCCTGGAGACTCCCTTCGCTGGTACGAACCAGATCAGGTTCCTAGGGTCTGCGGTCGAACCGCACTCTCAGCGCCCTGGGCGCTCCCCTGTCCCGTCGTTCTTCGGTTGGTGGCTGCGATCGTACCACTGAACCGCCGGCCCACCGGACCGCGAAAGGCCGCGTGCTAGACTCCCGCCGTGCTCCCGAGGACCCACCCTGCGCATCGGCGTGTCCTGGAAGCGGCGGCCCGGAAGGGCGTCGCGCTCGACATCGTCACGTTCCCGGAGAGCACGCACACGGCAGAGGAGGCCGCGCGCGCTGTGGAGGCGGAGCTGGGCCAGATCGTCAAGAGTCTCGTCTTCGTGGGACGCGACGACGAGGGCAACCCGGAGCCGTACGTCGCACTGGTCGGCGGTGCCGACCGTGTGGACGTGGGGCGCCTCGCGGCGGTCGTGGGCCAGGCGGAGATCCGACGCGCGAGCGCGACAGAGGCGCGCGAGCTGACCGGCTTCACGATCGGAGGCATCCCCCCGATCGGCCATGCGCGTCCGGCGAAGATCGTGATGGATCCGGAGCTGGGGCGCTTCCCCACCGTGTGGGCCGCGGCAGGTACGCCGAACGCGGTCTTCGAAGTGCCACCGGCCACCCTGCGTAACCTCTCCAATGCGACCGTGGCCCCGATCGCGGACGAGACCTATCGCGCCGCCCGCGGTTCCGCCCCCGGGAACGCTCCCGCGAGCGCGGCCAGCGGCGCGTGACGGCCGACGTCGGTCGGCCGGTCGAGGTCAAGCGACAGAGCGTCCACTATCCGGGAGGGCTCGCCGCGCGCTACCGATGGGCAGGCTCCGGCAGTGCCGCGGCCGTCTTCGGGCTCTCGGAGGCGGGCGGGCAGCTGGTCGACCACGGCACGCTCGTCGACGCCGAGCCCGACCGCCTGTGTCGAGCGGAGATCCGTGTCGAGGGACCGGTCGGCACCTGGACCGCGCGCCTGGCCTCACCGATCTTCGACGAGCCGCAGGCCCTCTATTGGGACACGACCGGCCTGCTCGTCCTGAAGTACGGCTTCGTCCTCTACGCGCTCGCCGGGCGCAGCGGTGCCCTCGCCTGGACGCACCGAAGCGGTACGCCGCTCCTCGCTGTCCTGGGCTCTTCGCGGCTGCCCCACGTCCTTGCCCAGTCCGAGATCGAGACGGTGGCGATCCGCGCCGACGGCGAGGTGGCCTGGCGCGCGACGCATTCCGACGTCGTCGTCGGGGCCGAGCTCGTCGGAGGCAGGCTGGT
Organism: Candidatus Limnocylindrales bacterium; assembly: GCA_036002405.1. Lineage (GTDB taxonomy): Bacteria > Chloroflexota > Limnocylindria > Limnocylindrales > CSP1-4 > DASYTK01. Next base: position 9,406 of record DASYTK010000031.1, on the reverse strand, counting down.
CATCGAGAGCTACGCCGGGCAGCGCCGAACCCTCGACCCGTTGAACGGCGCCGACCTCGCCTGACGAGAGACCCGCCCGATGCGCGAGCGTAGAGAGGGAGCGCGTCGTGGACGCCGATGTGGACAGGATGTGGACGCATCCGCCCGGGGGCTCGAAGTTCGTGGAAGAACGCTCTTGACCGCGGGTAGGCACGTCCCTATCGTCGGTGCCAGCCCGGAGGGGCCATGAACGACGCTAACGGCGGAGATCGCATCAACGCCCACGCGCCGTGGAGGTTCCTCCGGGCGCTTCACGTTCGGAGGGCCGATCGAGGCGCCTCGCCCTCGTGACCCCGGGCGCTTCCCGCCCGTGACGGTCCCGGTGCCGGCCGTCCTCGGAGTCCTCGGGCTGGCCTGCCTGCTCGCGGGAGCGCTGCTCCTGCGCCGGTTGCCTGGCTACCGGATCGCGCGCCTTTTGCGCGCCGCTCCCGAAGTGTCCGTGGCGGAGGCGGTCGCCGCCGCCGCCGAGGGCGAGCCGCGCTATCTGCGGATCCGGGGCCGGATCACGAGTGACGAGGAGTTCCCCGACGAGCATGACCGGCCGCTCGTGTATCGGCGGCGCCGGCTCGAGGTGGCCCGTCTCCGGGGCCGCTGGGCGAGCGTCGACGATGGCCGTGAGGCGGTGCCTTTCGCGGTCGAAGAGCGATCGGCCTTCATCGCCGTCGATGCCGAGGCGCTCGGCGAGGGGCTCGTCGTTCTGCCGAGGATCGCCTCGGGGACCGCCGCCGAGGTCATGGACCGCCTCCCGGCGGAGGTCGATCCGGAGAGCGAGGTGCGATTCCGCGTCGACCAGATCTCGGCGGTCGAGGTAGCCACGGTCGCGGGTGTGCCCAGGCGCGAGGGCAGCCGGGTCGTGATCGGGTCAGGCCTCGGTCGGCCGTTGATCCTGACGACCCTCGAGGTTCCGGCGGCGATGCGGGTCCTCGGCGGGGGGCGTTCCGTCCCGCTCGTCGCGGCCGCCGGCCTGATCGCCGCCGGAGGCCTCTTCATCACGCTCGGCGCACTCAGCGCGATCTTCGGCGTCGCGATCGGCTGACTGCTAGGCTCGCCGGCGTGCCAGCGCCCTCCTCCCCCGGTCGGAGGTGCCGGCGCCGTCCGCGTCCGGCCTCCCCGCAGCGTCATCCGACTCCACGGCCGCTCCGAGCGATGAGGATCCTGATCCTGGCCGTCACGCTCTGGGCGATGCTTGCGTCGAGCCCGGGGCCGGCAGTCGTGAACGCGCAGAGCCCCTCCCCGACGGTCATCGGGGAGGGCGATACGCGGAGTGAAGGTGAAGGTGCCGGCCTCGTGGGCGCTCCCGTCCTCGTGGCGGCGGGCGTCGTGCTGCTCGGCCTCGCGGCGGCGGGCGCGACGCTCGTCTATCTCCGGCTCGTGCGGGAAGACTGAGGGCGGTGCGCTCGGATCGGCCCGTGATCGTCCGGCAGGCGACGCCCCTGGCGGCAGACTGGCGGGCCCGCCGGGGCCGCTCCCGACGCCTCGTCGCGCTCCTCGTCCTGCTCGCCGCTGCCGCCGTGGGTGGGACGATCGCGCTCCAGGGCGGCGCCGGGGGCGGGCTCGGGGGGAGTCCGGCTCCGTCGAGCCCGATCGTGACGCCCAGCCCGAGCCCGACGCCGACCCCGAGCCCCTCTCCCACCCCCACGCCCACGCCGAGCCCAACACCCACGCCCAGCCCGATCCCGGGCTCGGCGCCGATGTCGCCCGACGAGTTCGATTTTCGGCGCTCGGTCGCCCGGATCGCCTTCCCCTTCGCCGAGTCGGTCACCTACCGCTACGGCGACGATTTCCTTGCTCGCAGGGTCGGGGTGCCCGAGCAGTACAACAACGTGATCGGCGTCCGCGCTGACGGGTCGCTCCAGCGAGGCCACGACGGGGTCGACATCTACGTCGCCCTCGGCACACCGGTGCGCGCCCCGTTCGAGGGCCGTGTCGTCGATCCAGGCCGCAGCTGGCGTCCCTGGCTCGAAGAGCGCTACGGGATCAGCGTCGCGATCCGAAGCACCGACCCGCGGAGCCGCGGCTATACGGCGCTCCTCGTCCACCTAGAGGCGGCCGAGGTCGAGGTGGGCGACCGTGTCCGCCGCGGGCAGGTCGTGGGTCGGGTTGGCCGGACCGGCAACGCCGAGGGCACCCCGATCCACCTTCACTTCGAGCTGCGAGCCCCGTTCCGGGTGATCGTCGAGGTGGGCGGCGTCAGTCGCTGGACGGACACCCTGGACCCGTATCCCAGCCTTCGCCGAGCCGATCCCAAGGCGCCCTAAGAGGCCCCGCTTCGAGAAGTCCCATCAGGGTCGGGACGAATCGGCCATTGGCAGGTTCTGGTAGGTCCCCGTAGCGTCATTCCCCTCGCGCTTACCACTTCCTCCGGCAAGGGGATCATCATCCGCGCCCAACCCGCCAAGCCGCCGACGGTCTCGGTCGCCAAGGCCGCGCGTCACCTGGGCGTCCACCCGAACACGATCCGGACATGGACGGACCAGGGACGTTTGCCCTGCCTGCGGATCAACGCCCGGGGCGACCGCCGCTACCGTCTGGCCGACCTCGACGCCTTCATCGCCCAGGCCGCCCGGGCCGGTCAGCCGCGCTGGGGCGATCGCGCCCTCGTGCGTCCCCGGTCCTCACTCCGCCTCATCCACGACGCGGAACGGGCGGCCATGGCCACCGACGCGGCGGGAGTGGACCTCGACGACATCCGACGGAGGCTCGAGCTCGCCGAGGCGCTCCAGCGGATCGTTCGGGACCTGAGCGGCAAGCTCGAGCTGACCGTCGTCCTGGGCGATCTCATCGACCACGCAATGGCGCTCTTCGCCGCCGATCGCGGAGCGGTGTACGAGCTGAGGCCCGAGGGACAGATGCTCGCCGCCGTCGCGCGCAACCTGTCCGACCGTTTCCTCCACTTCGTTCGCCACTTCCCGACTCCCTCTCTGCCAGGCGAGGCGATGGCTACACGCCGCACGCTGTTCGCGGTGGCCTACCGGGACGATCCCCGCGGGGCCGGCGTCCGGGCGGCGGTCATCCAGGAGGGCTTCGACACGATCGCCGTCGCGCCACTCCTGGCCGAGGACGAGACCCTCGGGGTGCTGGCGCTCTATCACGACGCTCCCCATCCCTGGAGTGAGGTCGACCTGGAGACCCTCGAGGCGCTCGCCGCCCAGGCCAGCCTGGCGATCCGGAACGCCCGGGACTTCGCGCGGATGGCAACGTGGGCGGCCCAGCTCCAGTCGATCCAGCAACTCTCGGCGCGGCTCAGCCGGCTGGCGACCGTCGAGGAGATCGGGCATTCGATCGCCGCCGAGCTGCGGGCGCTGATCGACTATCACAACGTTCGCGTCTACCGCGTGCAGGGCGAGCTGCTCGAGCCCGTCGCGTGGCGGGGCCACATGGGGGAGTACACGGCAGAGGAGTACGAGCAGCTCCGGCTCGTCCGCGGCCAGGGGATCACCGGCTGGGTGGCCGAGCACGGGGTCGCCCAGAACCTGGCCGATGCCGCCAACGATCCACGAGCGCGGACGATCCCGGGCACGCAGGACGACCTTCCGGAATCAATGCTCGTCGCCCCGATGACCTTCGACGATCGGGTCCTGGGCGTCATCGTGCTCTCGAAGCTGGGGCTGCACCAGTTCACCGACGACGATCTCCGCCTGCTCGAGATCTACGCCTCGTTCGCGGCACAGGCGGTGGCGAACGCCGATGCCCGCGAAACGCTCAACGCCTACTCCGACCGCCTCCAGCACCAGCTGCGCGGACAGCGCGAGCTGCTCCGGGTGACCGAGTCGATCCTCCGGGCGCTCGATCCGGCCACGGTGGTCAACGAGATCGCCGACCGCCTGGGCGCCCTCGTGAGCGTCGACACCCTCGCCCTCTACCTGCTCGACCTGGACGACGTGACGCTCCGCCCGCTCATCGCGCGAGGAGCCAACGCGGAGCTCTACATGGGCCGGACGCTTCCCGTCGAGGGCAGCCTCACCGGCTGGGTCGTCCGCCACGGGGAGGCCCAGCTGGTCGCGGACGAGATGACCGACCCGCGCGTGCGGCACTTCGAGGAGCTCGGGCCGGTCCCCGGTGCGCTGATCGCGACGCCGCTCCGGGGTCCGGAGGGGATCATCGGCGGACTCGTGCTCGAGCGGCTGGGCGAGGCCGCCACCTTCAGCGACGACGAGTTCGAGCTGATCCAGCTCTTCGCCGGCCACGTCGCGATCGCGATGCGCAACGCGGAGCTCCACCGGGCGGTCGAGATCCGGGCCCAGACCGACGAGCTGACCGGACTTGGGAACTACCGGATGTTCCACGAGGATCTCGCCAAGGCGGTCGCGCGGGGCGACTCCTTCGGGCTTCTGATGATCGACCTCGACGACTTCAAGAGCTACAACGACTCGCTCGGCCACCAGGCCGGCGACGCGCTGCTCCAGGGGATCGCCACGGCGCTCCAGCGAGCCGGGCGCGAAGCCGATCGCGTGTACCGCTACGGCGGGGATGAGTTCGCGCTCATCCTGCCCAATACCGATGCGGACGGAGCGGGAGCCGTGGCGGTGGCGGAGAAGGTCCGCCGACAGGTTCGAGCCGTCGCCGGGGCGGGCCGTCGGGGCGGGAAGCGGCCCACGGTGACGTGCTCGATCGGGGTCGCCACGTTCCCCGCCGACGGCTCCGACGCGAGCGCGATCCTCCTCGCTGCCGACCGCGCCTGCTATGTCGCGAAACGGGGCGGCCGCGACCGGATCTCGACCGCGCGCGAAGGCCTTGCACTGGCGGCCGAGTTCGCGCTCAGCTCGCCGACGCCGGTCGACCGGCCGACGCCGGTCCCCGGATCGGCGGGCGTCGCCGCCGGCACTCGCCCCGCGCGCCGACGAGCGCGGACTCGAGAGTCCGCGTTTCCCAGCGGGCCGCGATCCGGCTGAGCCTCGACGCGTTGCCCGACTAGGATGGGCGACGTGAGCAGCCGCCCCGACCCGCCGGGCCTGGCTCGGGCTGGAGGATCGACGCCTCGGGTGCTCGTCACCGTCGAGGTGGCTTCCCGGGCGACCGACCCGGACACGGCGCGCCAGAAGCAGGAGCGCTATTTCGAGGCGCTACGCGGCGCCGGCGCGGATCCGGTCCCGATCGACGAGGCGAGCGACCCAAGCGAGCGAGAAGAGGCCTTCTCGGGGATGGACGGGCTCCTCCTTTCCGGCGGGCTCGACCTCGATCCACAGCTCTACGGCGCCGAGCGGGCGCCCGAGACGCGGGTCGACCCGGGCCGCGATGCACTCGAGCTGGCCGCCTGGCAGGTGGCGCGCCAGCGTGGCATCCCCGTCCTCGGCATCTGCCGCGGCTTCCAGGCCGTGAACGTCTTCAGCGGGGGCCGGCTCGTGCAACATCTCGAAGGCCATCGCCACGGCGAACGACCTCGCGAACCGGTCATCCATCCGCTTCGCCTGCGCCCGGGATCCCGCCTGGCGCGGATCCTTCGGCCGAGTGACCCCGTGAGCGCCGTGCTGCGGGTGAATTCGTTCCACCATCAGGGCGTCCGGCCCGAGGACGTCGCGCCGGATCTCGTCGTCGCCGGGACTTCGCCGGGCAGTCTGGGCGATCTCGTCGAGGCGGTCGAGTCGGCGCGAGCCGACGAGTTCGTCGTGGGCGTCCAGTGCCATCCGGAACGGACCGAGTCGACCCCGCCCGAGTTCCAGCGGCTGTGGTCGGTGTTCGTCGATGCCTGCCGCGGCAGCGCCCTGGGGACCCGCGTCGGCTGAGATCACGGTGGCGAGCTGATCAGGCCTCGGCGGGCTCCGGCCCGGCCTTGATGGCGCGCGGCTCGACTGGCTCCGGCTCGACCTCGTCTGTGGCGGCGTCTGGCTCGGGTTCATCGACCTTGGCGTAGGCCACCGCGGGCGCGACGAGGGACGCCCCTGTCGTCACGGCGCGAGGCGCACTTCGACGATCGCGGGCGATCCCGATCCGGGTTCCCTCGGTGAGCCGCAGATCCTTGGCGGCCGATCCCTGGTTCGTGGCCAGGCAGAGCCGCCCGTAGGAGTCCTCGTAGAGCAGGAGCGCTCCCGGCTCGACGTCCCCGAACGTCATCGCCCAGGGCGCGCCGGCGCTCCCCTTCCGGCTGCCGACGACGTGGACGACGAGGGGATCGCCGAACTCGAGGGGTCCCAGCGCGGCGAGCAGATCGCCCGCCTCGCCGGCCAGCTTGGCGTTCCCGAACGTGTCGACGTAGATGACCGCAGTCGACAGCTCGCCGGCCTTCACCTCCGGCTCCGGCCAGTCGAGGACGACGAGGTCGCGCGGGTCGACCGGTGGGCCGAAGACCTCGATCGGGACGCCGAGCGCGAGGTGCGCGGCCGCCGGCGCGAACAGGTCGCGCCCGTGGAACGAAGTGCTGATCTCGGGAAGACGGTATTCGGCGTTCTCGAGAACGTGCGCGCTCACGATCCCGCCGAGCCGTGCCGCAGCGGGGATGAGCAGGCCGTTGTCCGGGCCAACAAGGACGTCGCCGCGCAGCGTCTCGATCGCCAGTGGGAGCCGCTCGGTCCCGACCCCCGGATCGACGACGCCAACGTGCGCCCCGATCGGCAGGTAGGGCAGCGCGCACCAGAGCAGGAGCGCACCGTCGCGGACCTGGAACTTGGCGACCTCGTGGCTGATGTCGACGACGATCGCCTCGGGCGCGATCGCCATCACGGCCCCCTTGCAGATCGCGGGGGACGGGTCGCGCAGCCCGAAGTCCGTCGTCAGGCTCACGAAGGGCGGCTGCGGCCCACGCACGGACCGGGCGGCGGCCGGCGTCGTGATCACCCGGGTGTACGAGCGCGGCATCGTCGGCGATGGTAGCCCCTGCGCCAGCGGCGTCCGAGCCGAGGGCGCTGTCGGCGGCCGAGCCGCGCGGCGTTATCGGCGGCCGAGCGGCGGGGCGCTATCGGCGGCCGAGCCGCGCGGCGCTATCCTCGCCGCTCGATGCGGGTCCGGGTGCTCGAGCTTCGCCTCGTCGGTGCGCTCCTCGTGGTGCTCTGGGCCGTCGGCGCGATCGCCGTCGTCGTCGCCTACCGGCCCGGTGGTCCGATCGACGGGCTCGTCGCGGCCGCCGCGCTCCTGCCGGCCGCGATCGCGGCGGCCGGCGTCGTCTGGCCGCCACTGGCCCGAGGGACGCACGCCGCGGCGGCGATCGGGTGGCTCGGGGTCCTCACTGCGCTGCTGCTCGTGCCCGCCCTGGCGGGAATCGTGGGGAACGTCGCCGCGGGCGGACGGCAGACGCTCCTCCCCTCGCCCGAGGTCGCCTACGGCACGCTCGTGCCGCTCGCCCTTACGTGCCTCTTCACCGGGCTCGGGATCGCCCGGGCGATCCTGGGCGAGACGAGCCTGCGGCGGCGGCGTCTCGTGCTGGGCGGGGCGCTCGCAGTGGCGCTGACGGCCGTCTCCGCGGGGACCTTCGGCGGGGCGGCACTCGCGAACGACCTCGCGCTCCGCGAGCTCCCCCCGCGCGGCGCCTCGCCGCTCGGGCCGACCGACCCTTCGATCGTGCCACCGGTCTGCGACGGCCCGCTACGGGCCGGCCGCTTCGCGGAAGTGACGATCGAGGGCGCCGGGCGGATCGATGGTGTCGACTACGGCGGCTTCCGGCTGCTCGGGATCCGGAGCGGGATCAACGAGCGTTGGGAAGCGACGCGTCGGACGCCCTGGGGCTCGGCCGCCGTGGCATACGTTCGCGTCGGCGCGTCGGCCTCGTACCGCGAAAGCGAGAGCGCCGGCTGGGAGGTCGTCCCGGCCTCGGCGACCCTCGACGGCGCGGTGGTCGGCATCGCTCTGGGGCAGGAGGCACGGACCGCGGCCGAGGACGTCGGGATCGAGATCGTCGAGGGGGCGAAGGCCCGCCACTGCCGTCTGGCGATCGACGGGCCCACGGCGCTCACCGCGGTGCCGGCGCTCCGATGGCTCGTCAAGCGAAACCTCTTCGATCAGCGGGCGGCGGCCGAGGTCTGGCGGGGAGAGATCGACTGGTGGGTGTTCGGTGACGACCAGCTGGGTATGGCTCGTCTCGGCGTGAGCGGACCGCCCGGCGGCGACTGGTCGCTGAGCGGCTTCCAGGCCACGATCACCGCCGAGCTCGTGGCGCGCGAGCGCGGCACGCCGCAGCCGATCGAGCCGCCCGTGGGGATCAGCCGCGCCCGGGCCGGCGCGGCGCGGCTGGGCCGATCGCTGCCCGGCTAGGCTTGCGGGGATGCTCGATCGGACCGAGAACGGCGGCACAGAACGGCTGAGCCCGAAATGGGACCGGGCGGCGCGGTACCTCCGGATCGCGACGATCCTCCATGGCCACCCGCAGGGCCTCCGGGCGACAGACCTCGCGGAGCGGGTGGGCGTCTCGAGACGCACCGTCTATCGGGACCTCAACGCGATGTCCGACGAGGCCGGCATCCCGCTCTGGCAGGAGGGCGGTCGATGGGGGCTCGGGGAGGGGCTCTTCCTCCCGCCGCTGAACCTGACGCTCCACGAGGCGATGGCCCTGTTCCTCGCCGCCCGCGTCCTCCTCAAGGCGAGCGACGAGCGGGACAGCGAGCTGATCGGGAGCCTGGCCAAGCTCGCGCGGATCCTGCCGCCGATCCTGGGCGAGCACGTCCAGCGGGCGGTCGACGTGTACGCCCGGATGCCGGTGGACGATCGCTTCACGCGAGTCTTCCGGACGCTCACCCAGGCGTGGGCCGAGCGGCGGATCGTCGTCATCGACTACGACGTCTCCGTCTACGAGCCCTCCCGCGACGTCCGACGAGCCCGCGTCCATCCCTACCTCATCGAGCCGTCGGCGCTGACCCACGCGCTCTACCTGATCGGCTATGACGAGGAGCGTGCGGCGCGCCGGACGTTCAAGGTCGAGCGGATCCTCGAGGCAGCGCTCACCCCCGACCGATTCGAGCCCGTCGACGACTACGCTCAGTCGGGCGAGCTCGATCGGGCGTGGGACGTCATCAGCGACCAGCCGGTCGAGTCGATCGTCGTCCGCTTCTCCGCTGCGGTCGCGAAGCGCGTGGCCGAAACACGCTGGCACCCCAGCCAGGAGCTCGAACCACAGCCAGACGGCGCGCTGATCTGGCGTGCCCGCGTCGCCGGCACCCTCGAGGTGAAGATCTGGATCCTCGGCTGGGGCGCCGAGGCGGAGGTCCTCGAGCCGGCCGGCCTGCGGCGCGAAGTCGCGGCGGACGTCAGGCAAGCCGCCGAGCGGTATCGACCATGAAGCCGGCGCGGATCCGGCGGGCATGCCGCAACCCTCAGCGTCGGTCGACCACTCGGAACCGAGCATGACCCGCTGTTGCCGTGGGTCAATGTCCGCGACCCGGCCGCCGAATTCCTTGCGCTCGCGTGGATCCGGGTACCGTGGCAGAGCGGAGTCGAGCTCCCG